>JANPDF010000120.1:0-8175 GCA_031431355.1 Gammaproteobacteria bacterium | reverse complement strand
CCACGCGTGGCTTAAACCACTGGTGCCCACCCATCCACCCCGTCGATCTGCGCACCGCCGGGCGCCGGGGGTCGACTGATGGCACGACCGAGCGCGCAGTGCGAATCGAGCCGTCAGGCGGCCGCCGTTTGCGATCCCACTTCCGGGTGCCGCTTCGAGTTCAAGACCGGCGTTGGTCATTGCGGGCGGCTGTGGGTTACCATTTTTACCAAGCCGATATCGGGCGGCGCCGAAAAAATGGAGCCGACAGCCGCCCCATCGCGACCGGGCTCACGCTTGCTTCCCCGGACCTCCGTGAAGAACCAAGGATATGTCCCTGGTCGGACTCGAGGACTACACTTCGCTGCGGCGGCACGCCATGATCAGGCAATGAGAAGCGGGGGCGCCTTGTCGAACCATACCGGAATCATTGCCTGCATCGTCCTGCTCGGACTGTCGGCATGCGGCCGCGACCCGGTTACCTCGGAGCGTGCGGGGAAGCTGGAAGCTGCCGGCACGCCAGCGCAGCCCGCTGCTGCCGTCGCGGTTCCGGTCGCTGCACGGGCTACCGGTGGCGCACGCCTGGAATTGTTGAAGGCCTACCTGGAAGCCTGGAACCAGCATGACGCTAATCGCGCGGGTGATTTTCTCGCCGATGACGTCGAGTATTTCGACGCGTCATTCGCCGGGCTGCAGCACGGCCGCGCCGCGGCCGTGGACAAGGGAATCGGCGTATTCCTGCGCGGCGTTCCCGACCTACGCTGGGACCTGCGTAGCGAGCCGATAGCCAGCGGCGACGGCATCGCCTTCGAGTGGACGTTGACTGGCACCAACACCGGCACCTGGGGCCGCATTCCCGCCACCAACCAGAAGATCAACCTGAAAGGCATGACCTTCATCCGGTTCAAGGGCGACAAGATCGCATACCAGGCCGTCTTCTACGACGGCGCTACGCTCAACCGGCAACTGGGACTGTAGGCTTGCGCCGCGCCGCGTAGACCAGCCACGCGCCGGCGGTGACCGCCGCTGAGCCCAGGAACGCTGCTGCGCCGCCGCGCCATTCCCACAGTCCCGATGCGAGGCCTGCACCGAGCACGCCGCCCAGGCCGGAACTGAATCCGTACAGCAGGCTCTGGCCGGCCGCCGCGTGGCGTCCCGGGAACAGGTCGACCATCTGGCGCATGCAGCAGGCGTGGAAGACCGCGAAGCTGAAAGCGTGCAAGCACTGGGCAGCGACCATGATGGCAAGGTGTTCCGCGAATAGCGCAGTGACCATCCATCGAAGCACCGTCACGCCGATGCAGAACGACATCAACGCCGGCGCTCCGAAGCGCGCGATCAGCCGTGGCGCCTGCCAGAACATCAGGATCTCGATCAGCACCCCGGTTCCCCACAGCGCGCCGATGGCCGTGCCGCTGTGCCCGCTCGCCTGCAGATGCAGCGTGTAGAACACATAGAACGCGCCGAAGCCAAGTTGCATCAGCAACGCGACCAGCAGGAAGCGACGGACCCCCGGGCGCTTCCACAAGTGTCCGGCGTCTCCCATCGTCTCCAGGTGCGGCGGCGGCCGGTCGTGCCGGTGTGGCCAAGCCGCCACCACCATCAGCGCGAACAGTGGCAAGCACAGCCATGGAAACGCGGCATCGCCGAACTCGTCGAGCAACCAGCCGTAACTCGCCGCGACCAGTAGGAAGCCGACCGAGCCCCAGACGCGAACTCGCCCGTAGTCGGCGCTTCGGTCGCCCAGCGCGACCAGGGTCATCGACTCGAACTGCGGCATCACGGCGTTGTACGCCAGGCCGAAGCAGGCCATCACGGTGAACAGCGCGATGGCGCTTCGCGACAGCGTAAAGAACGCGAAACAGGCCAGCGTCAGCAGGCAGCCGGCGACGAACCAGCGACCTGGATCGTTGCTGCGCTGGAGCAAGGCGCTCCACGCCGGCGGCGCCAGGATCCTGCTCGCGTACCAGAGGCCGAGCATGCCGCCAACGACGTAGCCACCGTGGCCCAGCGAGTCCACCCAGCGGCCGATGTACGGCGTGTACGCGCCGAGCGCGGCGTAATAGCAGAAATAGAAAAACGCGAATCGGCGCAGTTGCGGGTCCAATCAGAATTCCAGGTCCAGGCTGGCGCACAGGTAATCGACCAGCGGCGCCAGCGCCAGCAATTGCGCGGCCACCGTCTTTCGCAACGCCGGTCCGAGCAGCACCGAGTCATCGAGCGGCATCGTGGCGATGAAATCCTTGCGCTTGAGGTCGTCGATCAATTCGTGCTCGGCGGGAAATCCCCTGGGTGGCCGCACCAGCGACTCGCCGTCCATGCTGAACTTGCGCCTGAAGGCTGGCGCATGCGCGGCGGCCTTCCAGGCACCAGGGTTGTCCAGGATGAACTGCCTGATCCGGCGCTGCGTTTCGGGCTGCGGATGCCAGAGCCCGGCACCGATGAAACAGTGGCCCGGCTGCACGTGCAGATAGTACGAAGGCGCTTCCACTTCCTTGTGCCGGGCGTGGAATAGCTTTGCGCCCGACCAGGTTTTGTAGGGCGTCTTGTCGTTGGAGAAGCGCGTATCCCGATGGATGCGGAACAGGGAGCCGCCAACAGCCTTCGGGTCGGCGCGGAAATGCTCGCTCACAGCCAACACGTCTGGCTGCAGGTCGGTGAGCAAGCGCAGGAAAGGATCCCGCAGAGTTGCTTCGTATTCCGGCTTGTGCTCGTGGAACCATTCACGAGTGTTGTTACGCGCCAGGGCGCGCAGGAAGCGGAAGGTCTTGTCAGTGAAGTAGGGATTGGGCAAGGGCTTGCTCCGGATTGCTGTCCTGAAGTTCCGCCTCCAGTCCGCGGCCCCAGGACTCGAGCGCATCCAGCAATGCCTGCGCCGGGCCGGGCCCGCGCTGTTGGCGCAAGGTGGCGATCGAAGAATGGTAGGTCTCGAAGCAGTACTCGGACAGGCCGCTGTCGGCGCCCAGCCGACGGCGACGATAGTCATCCCAATGTTGCCGCTCTTCCTTGTCCAGCGTCTCTGGCCAGTTTCGCGCGCGATATCGCAACAATAGTTCCGGGCAGCGCGGATCCTTCAGTTCCTGGCTCAATGCCGCCAGTTCGCCCGGGGCGCTGCTGCGGATTCTCTGGAAGACGCGCTTATCGCCTTCGGCGACGAAGCCATCGTAGAGCGCCGCGTCTGGGTCGACCGGATCGCGATGGACCTCATTGGCGAAGACCCGGCGCACCTTCTCGGCCAGCGCAGGATCCGCGCGGAGCGCTTGTGCGCGGCGGAGTGCCTCCGCCAGATCAATGCCGAGCCGCTCGTAGTCCGCCGGGCGCAAGTGGGCGATGGGCACCAGCACCGGGCACTTGTTGCTGTGGATTTCCTTCAAACCAATCCGCTGCTCGCCGCTCGGCAGGTCGGCAGCGGGCGTGTACAGGCGGTCGGCGATTGCACCGGCATCAAGCATCAGCAGCGGTGCCGGGTCCACGTCGAGATCGCAAGCGATCACTCGCGATTCCATCCTTGGATGCCGCGCCAAGGGCAAAACCAACGCCGCACAGTGGCGGCTGGCCGGATAGCGGCCGGAAATGTGCAACACCGGAGTCGTGCCGACCGTATCGAGCAGGCTGCCGACATGGTGCTTGTCGCGTAGCCGCAATGCGTAGTCCCACAGCCGCGGTTGCGCGCTGCGCATCCGCTGTGCCAGGCCGATCAGCGCGCGTACGTCGGAAAGCGCCTCGTGTGCGGTGCCGCTGCGCGTTCCGTTGGCGTTCGCCAGGTCCTCGAGTTTGAATGACGGCTGGCCGTCTTCGCGCAACGGCCACTCAAGGCCTTCCGGCCGCAATGCACGCATCAGGCGCGCTACGTCGAGGAGGTCCCAACGCGAGTTGCCGTTGCGCCATTCACGCTCATAGGCATCGTAGAAATTTCGGTACAGGCCGAAACGGATGAACTCGTCGTCGAAGCGGATCGAGTTGTAGCCGACCGCGCAGGTTCCCGGTTGCGACAGGGCCTCATGCACGCGGGCGAAGAACTCGGCTTCGCGCAATCCGTCCCGACGGGCCGCCTGCGGCGTGATACCGGTGATCAGTGTGGCTTCCGGCGAGGGCAGCAGGTCATCGGCGGGACGGCAGAAGATCGAGATCGGCTCGCCGACCTGTTCGAGTTCGGGGGTGGTCCGGATCGCGGCGAACTGCGCGACGCGTGTTCGGCGTGGGTCGCGGCCGAAGGTCTCGAGGTCGTACCAAAGGAAACTATGGGTCATTGGACTTGAAAGGCGCCCACAGCCGTCGCACTGCCATCGGCCGTTTCCAGCAACGGCAATCGCTCCAGCACCATCGCGTCGGCTGCCGCCAGATTCACGGCTGCAATGTCTTCCAGGCCGCGGGTGCACTCGACCAGGATCCGGCGCTGGATCTTGCCGCGCTCAAGTGCAACCAGATAGGGAACACGCAGGAAGCTGACCATCGAATAGCGCGGCACGAACCGGCCCGGATGGCGGTCTGCCAGGATCCTTTCCAGCTGTCGCTGGCGCAGGAAATCCGCGTCATCGACCTGATCGCGCATTTCCACGTAGTTCTCCAGGGCCATGGCCTGGATGGCATCGGCATTGGGACGACGTTCCTGCTCGAATCCTGCGAAGGCGGATTGCCAGTCGCTGGCCTGGTCGATATGGCGGGCGAGCGCGACGCAATCCTCGAAAGCGCAGTTCATGCCCTGGCCGTGGAAGGGCACCATCGCGTGCGCGGCATCGCCGAGCAGCACGCAACGGCTGTCAAGCGTCCATCGCGAGAGCCGCAGCGTGCCCAGGCTGCCAGTCGGATTCGCTTGCCAGTCCCGGTCGAAATCCGGAATCAGCGCAAGCGCGTCGGCGAAATCGCGCTGGTACAGCGCGCGGGCATCGTCCACTCCGGGCAAGCTGGCGAAGCTGGGTTCGCCTTCATTGGGCAGGAACAGGGTGACCGTGAAAGTCTGTTCCGTGTTCGGCAACGCGATGCACATGTACACGCCGCGCGGCCAGATATGCAGCGCGTTCGGTTCGAGTTGGAAGCCGCCGTCGGGGCCGGGCGGAATCTCGAGTTCCTTGTAGCCGTGCCCGAGCGGTTCGAACTCCTCGCCGAGCTCCAGCCTGGCACGCAGTGCATTGCGCACGCCGGAACCGGCACCGTCGGCACCGATCAGCACCTCGAACGGCAGTTGCCATTCACTGCCATCCCGATCATCGGCCAATTCCACTTGGCAGCGTTCGAAGTCCGCCGAGACCAACCGTGCGTCGAAGCGAATCGTCGCTCCAGCAGCTTCGGCTGCATCGAGCAGGCTGATGTTGAGCCGGCCGCGGTGCACCGACCAGATCACCTCGGAATCGTCCTTGCCGTAGCGCAACAGTTGGGTGGAGCCGTCAAGGGCATGCACCATCCGTCCGCGCATCATCACCGCCTGCGCCATCACGGCATCCTGCAGCCCAGCCTGGCGCAGCGCATGCAGGCCCCGTTCGGCCAATGCGAGGTTGATCGAACGACCGCCTTCGAATGCATGCAAGCGTGGATCCGGGCGCTTCTCGAACACCTGCACCTTCCAGCCCCTCTGCGCGAGCAGCGTGGCGAGCAGGGCGCCGGCGAGCCCGGCGCCGGCGATGGTCACTTGCTTGCCGGCCGGGTCCATCAGACCTGCCGCCAGTCTTCGACCGCACGAACGAAAGCGAGCACGTCGGAGAATGTGTTGTACAGCGGCGTTGGTGAAATGCGAATCACGTCCGGCTCGCGCCAGTCACCGATGACCCCGCGCCTGGTGAGGAATTCGAACAGCGCGCGGCCTTGCTCGCGGCCGCCGACCACGCGCAGCGACAGCTGGCAGCCGCGTCGTTCGGGTTGTGTCGGCGTGACGATCTGCAGGGTGCCTGCTAGGCGACGCAGGATCAGTGCCTCGAGGAAGCCGGTCAACTGGCGCGACTTCGCACGCAACCGGCCAATGCCGGCACGCTGGAAAATCTCCAGCGAGATCCGCAGCGGCGCCAGCGCCAGGATCGGCGGATTACTCAACTGCCAACCGTCTGCGCCGGCGGTTGGCACGAACTCGGGTCCCATCTTGAAGCGCGTCGCCTGGTCGTGGCCCCACCAGCCGGCGAAGCGCGGCCGATCACTGTGCGCATGGCGTTCATGCACGAAGCAGCCGGCGACCGCACCCGGTCCAGAATTGAGGTACTTGTAGCTGCACCACGCGGCGAAATCCGCGCCACTGTCGTGCAGTCCGAGTTCGAGGTTGCCGGCGGCGTGGGCGAGGTCGAATCCGACCACACAGCCCTGTGCGTGGGCCAATGCTGCGATTTCGCGCAGGTCAAACGCCTGGCCGCTTCGGTACTGCACGCCTGGCCAGAGCACGAGCGCGATCTCCGTGCCGCGCTCGGCGAGCACGCGCTCGATCGCCTGCATCGAGATCGTTCCGTCCGGTTCGTCGGCTTCCAGTTCGATCAGAGAGTGCGAGGGATCGTATCCGTGGAAACGAATCTGTGACTCGACCGCGTAGCGATCGGAGGGAAACGCGCCAGCCTCGATGAGGATCGCGTGGCGAGTTTCGCTCGGCCGATAGAAACTGACCATCATCAGGTGCAGGTTCACCGACAGGGAATTCATTGCCACCACTTCAGTGGGCAATGCCCCAACGCAGTCGGCGAGGGAATCACGAACGAAGCCGTGATAGGGCATCCACGGGTGCCGGCCGAGGAAGTGCGCCTCGACGCCCAGTCGCGCCCAGTCGTCCAGTTCGTCGAGCAGCGCCGCCCTGACCGCGCGCGGTTGCAGGCCTAGAGAGTTGCCGCAGAAATAGCGCTGCTCGCCGTCCTCGTGCCCAGGAATCTGGAACTCGCCGCGAAAGCCGGCGAGGCCATCGGCGGCATCAAGCTTGGATGCCAGTTGGTTCGCATCGGCGACATCCATTCCTGCGATCGGCTCCATGTCAGTCGAAGCGCGCCTTGTTGAGGCCAAGCCATTCGAGCGCCGTGCCGTGGTAGAGGCGGGCCTCACCGATCGGATCCAGGCCGAGCGAAGCGATGCCGCTGCCGGGTTCCTGTTCGCCGAGTGGGAAGGGGTAGTCGGTGCCGAGCATCACTGTGTCGATGCCGACCGTGTCGATGAGATAGCGCAATGCACGCGGATCATGGACGCAGGAATCGAAATAGACCTTGCCGAAGTACTCGCGCGGATTGCGCGGATTGTCCACGGCCACCAAGTCTGGCCGCATGTTGAAACCATGCTCGATGCGCCCGATCGTGTATGGAAAAGAACCTCCGCCGTGCGCGAAGCAGATTTTCAGCCGTGGGAACCGCTCCAGCACGCCGCCGAAAATCAATGCGCACGCGGCGCGCGATTGCTCGGCAGGCATACCCACCAGCCACGGCATCCAGTACTTGGGCATCGTGTCGGTGCCCATCATGTCCCACGGATGGATCAGGATCGCGGCCTCGAGGTCCTGCGCGGCTTCGAAGAACGGCGTGAGTTCGTCCGCGTCCAGGTTCCAGTCGTTGATATGCGAACCGATCTGCACAGCCTGCAGGTCGAGTTGGTCGATACAGCGCTCGAGTTCCTGCACGGCCAGCCGCGGTGATTGCAGTGGCACGGTTGCAATGCCCGCGTAGTGCCGGCGATGGGCCCGGCAGGTTTCCGCCATGTGGTCGTTCAGCGCCTGGTGCAGCTCCAGGGCATGCTGCGCCTTGGACGTGTAGCAGAACATCACCGGCACCGTGCTGATCACCTGCACCTGCACGCCGAAGCGCGCGTAGTCGTCGATGCGCACTTGCGCGTCCCAGGTCTTCGGCCAGATCTCGCGGAAGAACTTGCCATCCTTGTAGATGCGATGGCGGCCGTCATCGCCGTGGTGGATCACCGGAAACCGGTTATCCCCATACTTCGACGCCAGGTCCGGCCAATCCCGGGGCAGGTAATGGGCATGGGTATCGATCTTCAACATGTCCCAATTCTACTGTAGGAGCGGCTTGAGCCGCGACTGCTGCTCGCTACGTAGCTGGGTTCCAGA
This sequence comes from Gammaproteobacteria bacterium, assembly GCA_031431355.1. Taxonomy (GTDB): domain Bacteria; phylum Pseudomonadota; class Gammaproteobacteria; order Xanthomonadales; family Xanthomonadaceae; genus Arenimonas. Next base: position 182 of record JANPDF010000120.1, on the reverse strand, counting down.
GCTTGCGTCGCGGCCACCGGGCCCCGGTATCTGGTCTGCGGCTTGGAAAAAACGTCCGGTGGTCTCAACCGGTCGATGCAACATAGTCAATTGTTGCAGGACGACAGGTGAGGACGGCCATGACGGGGCTCGATCGGCAAGCGTTATCGGGTAACGAGAAGCAGGAGTTGTGGCAGCGCTGG
>JANPDF010000119.1:0-5348 GCA_031431355.1 Gammaproteobacteria bacterium | reverse complement strand
CGAGGTAGGGCATGGAAGTCGCGCTGGCGGGCGCGTAACCGAACGCGCTTCCAATCCGGAAAATGCCGGCCGTCGCGCGGCCGTCGCCTTCCTCCTTGGCCTGGCCAGGCTGGTCCGGGTGCAGACCGATTCCCCAGGCCGACCCGGATCGGCCGATCGTCACCGGCACCGCGGCGTCCACTTCACGCCAGCCGGCGGCCGTGGATTCGTAGGTTCGCAGCGTGCCCTGGCTGGCATTCCAGTCGGGCGTGGTGACCAGCACCAGCTGGCTTGCGTTCGCCCAAGCTGGCCCGCTCGGAACGCCGCCGACATGGCTGCAGGCAACGAGCGCGAGCGGCAGCAAGCAGGTAAGCGCGTGCCGAACAGTCCGATGCAGAATTGCTGCGCTTGTCACTAGTCAGGCTCCTGTCGTCGCGTAGTTGCCGCCGGCAATCGGGCGCAATCCGTGCACCGCAACGACGCCCAGGCCGGGGGATTCGGAGATCGAGATTCTCGGGCCGTCGAAAGTCACGCCGCATTGCACAGGATCCCGGGTGCACAAGGACGGCACGTCCAGGTCCACGCGCGTGATCACGCCGGGACGGGCCGCCGCCACGTGCGCGGCAGCGGCAACGCCGATGCTCGATTCCAGCATGCAGCCGATCATGCACTCGACGCCGTGTTCGCCGGCGAGGTCGGCAATGCGCAGCGCGTTGCCGATACCGCCCGCCTTCATCAGCTTGATGTTGATGATGTCGGCGGCGCGCAGGCGGATCAGCTCAAGCGCCTGTTCTGGCCCGAACACGCTTTCGTCCGCCATCACCGGCGCGTGCACGCGCTCGGTGACGAACTTCAGCCCGGCAAGATCGTGCGCCTTGACCGGTTGCTCAATCAGCTCCAGCGCGACGCCGGCATCCTCGAGTTCACGAATCGCTTGCACCGCCTGCTCCGGTGTCCAGCCCTGGTTGGCATCCAGGCGAATGCGGGCGGTTGTTCCCACGGCTTCGTACACGGCCTTCACGCGCTCGATGTCAGTGCGCAGGTCGGTGCCAATCTTGACCTTCAGCGCCCGGAATCCGCGTTGCAGCGCGTCCAGAGAGTCGGCCACCATCTTGTCCACGGTATCCACGCTGATGGTGATGTCGGTCCACAGCTCGACAGGGGCGCCGCCGAGCATGTGGCACAGCGGCTGGGATCGCAGTTGACCGGACAGGTCGTGCAGCGCGATGTCGATGGCTGCCTTGGCGCTGCCATTGCCCTGCACCGACAGCTGTACCCGCGTCGTCGCTGCTTCGAAATCGGCGACGTCCACGCCCATCAGGCAGGGGCCGATGCGGGACTGAATTGCCGCGATGATCGATTCGTGGGTCTCGCCGGTGATCGCTGCCGTCGCCGGTGCGCTGCCGTGGCCGACCCGACCATCGTCGGTTTCAATCAGCACCACGACATCCTCGACCGCATTAACGGCGCGCAACGCCGTCTTGAACGGGGTGCGTAACGGCGCGTCCAGCATGAAGAGCCTGACCTTGCTGACTTTCACTTTCGCCACGGCTCGGCGCCGATCCGCACGATGCTGGTCAGTCGCTCCACATAGGGTTGCCCGGTGTCCGACAGCAGCGGCAACAGTGGCGTCACGGTCACGCCGTTCAACACGCGCCGAGAAAGTCCGCCGCCGGCGTCACGATGGGTGGCGCCGGCGGTGTCGTGGATGACATAGGGCAGTCCGCGTTCGAAGCCGATCACCATCATCACGTGGCCAGGGAGATAGAGCAGGTCCCCGACGCGTAGCTGGCGCAATGCCGCCTCGCGCACGCGGCCGCCGCTGGCCTGGCTGAATTGAATCCAGTTGAGCGCCGGGCTGCGCGCCTGGTCACCAGTGTTGCGAGGCAAATCGACGCCGAAGGACCGGAACACGTCCGAGACGAAGGCGCTGCAATCGCGGCCGTTGTAACTACCGCCCCAGCCGTAACGCTCGCCGAGGAACTTGAACGCCTGGCGCAGCAGGTTTGCCTCGCTAAGTGGCAAGTAGGTCTCGCTAACGGGCGCACTGCGCGGCAGCAGCGTCGGGGCCAGTCGCAAGGACCCATCCGCAAGCCGGATCGGCAGCTGGACCACGTAGGCGGCCGATGGATCCTGTCCATTCACCAGTTCGACCGCAGTGAGCAAGGGTAGGCGGACGCCCATGTCCAACTGCAATTCCGAAGTCTCGGGGAGCTCGGGCGTGAACACGGTGGCTGCGCGCGCGCCGATGACGACAATGCCCGGCCCGGTGCGTCCGTAGTCGAGGACTGCCTGTCGCCTGCCCTCGGCGATCCGCGATTTCTCAATCCAGCCTGCGTATAGCGCGGTGACAACGAACCACCATTGGCGGTCGCGGCTTTCGTGCACGATCGCTGCCGCCGTCCCCGGGTAGAGGGCGGTCTCCTGGAAACGATCGATGTCGACATCGCCGATCCTGGAGAAAACGCGCAGGAGCGACGGAAATGTGCGCAGGTCGGCACGCGCGACGACCAGTCCGAAGCGGGTTGACCAGGCTGGCGGAATTGCCGCCAGTCCTGCGTTGTCGGCAAGCTCGGCGAGATCCGCGGAACCGACCGGCTGCCCGTGTTCATTCCATAGCGGCTGTTGCGGCAGCCGGGACAGTCGGCCGACCCAGGCACGCACGAGGTCGCCGCTGATGCTTGAGGGCAGTTGTTCCAAGTCGGTGTAGGTAGAATCCTCGCGCCGCAGGCGAGCGTTCTGGGCATCGATGGAGCGCGAGTCCAGAATGATCGTGCCCGGCTTGCGCAGCTTGCCGATCCAATATTCCGGATCCATCTGGGCGCTGGTGGCGGTGACCGGCGCGGGCACGGCCCTTGTTGGAGCGGCCTCCCGCGCTTGCGCGGAATGCCATGCGAATATCAGCACGAGTGGCAGCAGGAATCGATTCATCCGGATCAGCCTAGCACCGGCGCCAGCGCCGACAAGGCGCTGGCCATCAACAATCCGATGCCGGTGCCGAGGATCAGGCCAAGCATGGCCATCAGGATCGCAACCGGCACCAGCGCCTGCGCGTACGTGGCCGCAAGCAGCGGTGCCGACGCCACGCCCCCGATCTGCGCCAGTGATGCGATTCCGCACAGGTGCATGTCGAAGTGAAACAAGCGGGCGGCCAGTGCAAGCAATGCAATGTGTATCAGCAGCACGCAGAATCCGCACAGGACGAAAAGCGGCGCGGCGGCCAGGCCGTCGAAGTTGCTCTTCGATGCGAGCACCGCGACCAGCACGGCGAGTAGTGCGCTGGCCAGCGGAATGGGCCCGGGGATGGCGGAGAGCGGCGTGCGCGCGACCAGCAGGCCAGTGACGCTGGCCGCGAGCACCGTCCAGGTCGTGGCCGTGAAGAATGTGGTGACTGGCATCAACGCGGCAAGCCACGCCGAGCCCACGCCGACGGCCAGCGCGATGCCCAGCCAGAGCAGGATCGCGCCTGGATCCGCTGGTGCCCGTTCCGGGCCGACGGCAGCGATGGGATGCTCGCGAATCTTGGCACCTGTCCAGCGGTCGAACGCAGGGGCAAGCGACGCCGTCGAGAACAACAGCACGACCCACACCGAATAGCAGAGCGCGTCCGCCAGCAGCACCGCTGGAAGCGCCGCTTCGGACAGGCCGATCGACTGTTTCACAGCCAGCAAGTTGGCCGAGCCACCGACCCAGGTGGCGCTGAGCGCCGCGAGCATTTTCCAGCCCTCGACAGGTAGCAGCGAGCGGAAAATCAGGTAGGTGGCCAGGATGGCGAGCAGGATGCTGGCCATGGCGCAGGCGAAAACCGCCAACACGCGCGGTCCCAGCGCCAGGATGGCGCCGATGTCGCAAGTCGCCATCAGCAGGAACAGCAGCGCTGGCAGCAGTTGCGCGGTCAGGAGCCCCTGGGCGCTGCTGATTTCCGGCGTGGACTGCCAGAGTCCGGCGACGGCGAGCGCAGTCACCAGCAAGTAGGTCATCACAATCGGCGGCAGCACCGAGAAGATGCGCCAGCCGAAGCGCCGTTCAAGGGACGGTGTCAGTCCTGCCGCCAGCAGGATCACGGCCAGGTACGGCCATACCGTCAGGATCATCGTGCTGGAGCTCCGGGTTCGCGGCTTGGGCGCGCCTACAATCCGTTAAACTTGCTCCGATGTCACGCCCCACGACCGCCACCATCCACCTCGACGCGCTACGCCACAATCTCGCCGAGGTGCGCAGCCGCGCGCCGGGCTCGCGGGTGATGGCGGTGGTCAAGGCCGACGGCTACGGCCACGGCCTCGAGCGCGTGGCCCGTGCCGTCGTCCAGGCTGATGCGTTCGGCGTCGCCGCGCTGTCCGACGCGGAACGCTTGCGTGCCGAAGGACTGAGCCAGCGGATCGTGTTGCTGTCGGGATTCGACGAGGCCGGCGACTTGCGACAACTGCGCGACCTCGACGTCGACACCGTCGTGCACCACGAGTCCCAGTTGCAGATGCTCGAGGCCGATCGGGGCGGCCAGTCGCGGGTCCGCGTCTGGCTGAAGATCGACACCGGCATGCATCGCCTTGGTTTTGCGGCGGACCGCGCGGCGCAGGCATTTGCGCGGCTGAGGGCGATCGACGGCGTCGACGACGAGGTGACGCTGATGACCCATTTCGCCAGCTCGGACGAAGCCACCGGCGGCCAGACGCAAGCGCAACTGGCTGCATTCGCCGCTTCTACCGAAACTTTGCCGGGCTCGGCCTCGCTGTCCAACTCGGCGGCCATTCTTGGTTGGCCGCAGGCGCATCGCGACTGGGTCAGGGCAGGCGGTGCGCTGTACGGATTGTCGGTTGCACCGGGTAGGTGCGGCGCCGATTCCGGATTGCGTGCCGCGATGACTTTGAGCACCCGGCTGATCGCGATCAATCGCGTTGCCAAGGGCGAACGCGTCGGCTATTCGGCGACTTGGGAATGTCCGGAAGACATGGACGTCGGGGTTGCCGCGATTGGTTACGGCGATGGCTATCCGCGCGCCGTGTCGGCCGGCACGCCGGTGCTCGTCAATGGCGTCCGCGTGCCGATCATCGGCCGGGTCTCCATGGACCTGATGACGCTCGATTTGCGCGCGTTGCCCGGGGCGAAAGTCGGCGACCTGGTCACCCTGTGGGGACCCGATCTGCCGGTGGAAGAAGTCGCTGCCGCGGCAGGGACCATCAGCTACGAGCTGACTTGCTCGATCACCCGCCGCGTGCGCGTCCTCGAGGGCTGATCGCTGCGCCGGTTCAGTGGTCGAACTGCAGTCGTGCCAATTCCGCGTACAGCCCGTTCTGGGCCATCAACTGGGCATGGGTGCCCTGCGCAACGACCCGTCCGTGGTCCATCACGATGATCCGATCGGCCTTGAG
>JANPDF010000118.1:0-2156 GCA_031431355.1 Gammaproteobacteria bacterium | reverse complement strand
CACCAGTTGGCGTTGGCGGGGCGGCGATTGTCGGTCAGCGGAAATTTTTCCGGCAACACGCTGCTCTCGGAAGCCGCCCGGGCCGACCTGGCCGCCGCCGGATTGCAGGCGGGCGTGGTCGCCCCCTTGCTCTATCGCGACATCCCGCTGGGAACGATCAGCCTGCTGTACGAAGAGGAGCGCGAATTCGGTGAGATCGAACTGGACTCCTTCACGGCGATCGGCAACACGGTGGCGCTGGCGCTTGCCAGCGCCCGCCATGTCGATGGCCTGGAGTACCTGGCGCACCACGATAGCCTGACCGGTCTTCCAAACCGGATGTTCCTGCACCGCGAGTTCGAGCACGTCGTCGCTTCGCGCGACACCGGGGATCCGGGGGCTGCGTTGTTGCTGCTCGACCTGGACCGCTTCAAGGAAATCAACGACACCCTGGGCCACCATATCGGCGACTTGTTGTTGCAGCAGATCGGCCCGCGCCTTCGATCCGCGCTGGGCGACGAAGTCGGCATCATGTGCCGGCTGGGAGGCGACGAGTTCGCGTTGTTGTTGCCGAATGCGGGCGCCGCGGCGGCAGCGACCGCGATCGCGCAGCGCCTGCTGGTCGCGCTGCGCACCCCGTTCCTGATCGATGCGATGCAACTGCTGATGGATGCCAGCATCGGCATCGCCTTCTACCCGGCCGATGGCGGCGACAGCCACGAGTTGCTGCGCAGCGCCGACGTCGCCATGTACGAGGCCAAGCGCAAGGGTGGTGGCATCGCTCTCTACGACCGCTCGCTCGACCAGAATTCGCCCGAGCGCCTGGGCATGATCGCCGACTTGAACCAGGCGATCCGGGACCGGCAGCTGAGCCTGCATTACCAGCCGAAGCTCGACCTCAAGACTGGCGTCAATGCCGGCTTTGAGGCGCTGGTGCGCTGGCAGCATCCGCGCCTGGGACTGCTGCTGCCAGAAAGTTTCCTGGCGCTGGCCGAACTCAGCGAAACCATCCATCCGCTGACCGACCTGGTCCTGGAACTGGCGATCACGCAGCTCCATGAGTGGCGCAAGGCGGGCATCACCAGTTCCATCTCGGTCAACCTTTCCGCGCGCAATCTGATCGACGATCGCTGCCTGCTGACCATCCGCAGCCTGATGCAGGAATACCAGATTGGCCCGGGCGCGCTGGAAGTTGAAATCACCGAGACCGCGCTGATGCATGATCCCGAGCAGGCCGCGGCGCGGCTCGATCGCATCGCCGCACTTGGCGTGCGCATTTCAGTTGATGACTACGGAACCGGGTACTCGTCGCTCGGCTACCTGCACCGCCTGCCGATCAATGCGCTGAAGATTGATCGCCTGTTCGTAACCGACATGCGCAATGGCGTGCACAACGCGATCATCGTGCGCTCGACCATCGCCCTGGCGCACAGCCTGGGCCTGATCGTTGTCGCCGAGGGAGTGGAAGACGCAGTCACCCAGGACCTGCTCGAGGGCATGGGTTGCGATCAGATCCAGGGTTACCACCTTTCCCGGCCGCTGCCGCCAGAGCAGCTGGCCCGGTTCATGGCCGTCGCGGCCTGACCGGGCTGCCGCGAAACCTTAGCGCGCGTGCGCGCTGAGGTCGTGGATTTCGCTCTTGAGCGAACCGAAATAAGCCGCGAGGTTGGCGATGTCCTTGTCGCTCAGGCCCTGGGCCTGGCCGGCCATGATCGCGTTCTTGCGCTTGCCCGAGCGGTATTCCTGCAGCGCCTTGGACAGGTAGTCCGGATATTGGCCGGCGAGCTTGGGATAGGTGCTATCGAGGGTCTTGTTGCCATCGGCGCCGTGGCAGGCGGCGCAGGCCTGGGCCTTGGACTTGCCGGCGGAAACATTGCCATTCGGGGCGGCGAGCGCGCTAGCGCTGGCGGCGAGCACGAGCAGGAAGGCAGCGGCGCGCAGGATCATTCTGGAGTCGTCCATCACTTCGTGCCCTTCAGGCTGGAAAGGTAGGCGGCAATGTCGGCGATGTCCTGGTCGGAAAAGCTCTGTGCCTGTGCCTGCATGGTCGGGTGGTTGCGCTCGCGTTTTTTGTAGCCGGTCAGCGCAGCGATGATGTATTGCTCGTTCTGCCCGCCGATCTTCGGAACCCGGTAGCTCGGATAGGCATTCTTGTATTCGGCGATGCCGTGGCAGCC
>JANPDF010000117.1:0-17444 GCA_031431355.1 Gammaproteobacteria bacterium | reverse complement strand
GCGTGGACTTGCCGACCTTCCCGCCGTTCGCCTTGTTCGATCCGGCGCTCGGCCTGACCTCGATCATCCCGGACATGGATCCAACGCGGCCCAGCGCCGCCGACCCGCGCAAGCTCGTGCACGCGATCGAACGCTTCGGTGTCGATCAGCTGTTCGGGTCGCCGGCGCTGGTCGAGGTGCTTGCGCGGCACGGCGTGCCGCTGCCGGGCTTGCGTCGCATCACCTCTGCCGGCGCGCCGGTGCCAGCCGATGTGGTTGCGCAGATGCGCGCGCTGCTGTCGGCGGACGCAAAGCTGTTCACACCCTACGGAGCCACCGAATGCCTGCCGGTGGCGGTGATCGAAGGTCGCGAACTGCAGGACACCCGCGCCGACACGGAGCGGGGCGCAGGCACCTGCGTCGGCCGACCGGTGTCGCCCAACGTCGTGCGCATCATCGGCATCAGCGATGCCGCGCTGCCCGAATGGCAGGACGCACTCGAGCTCGCGCCAGGCGCGCTCGGCGAGATCACCGTCACCGGGCCGTCCACCACCGACGAATACTTCCGTCGGCCCGAGGCCACGGCGCTGGCCAAGATTCGTGAGGCCTTGCCTGGCGGCGGCGAGCGCATCGTGCATCGGATGGGCGACCTGGGATGGTTCGACCCACAGGGCCGGCTCTGGTTCTGCGGCCGCAAGTCGCACCGCGTGCTGACCGAACTCGGCGGCCTGTACACAGAGCAGGTCGAGCCGGTGTTCAACGTGCATCCGGAGGTGCGCAGGACGGCGCTGGTTGGCGTCGGCGAGAAAGGGCGGCAGCGGCCCGTGCTGTGCGTGGAGCTACGCGCCGGCGTGGATGCCGGGCAACGCGAGCGCATCCTCGCCGAGCTCGAGCACATCGGCCAGGGCCACGTGCACACCGGACGCATCGAAACCTTCCTGGTGCATCCGCGCTTTCCGGTGGATATCCGCCACAACGCCAAGATCGGCCGCGAGCAACTGGCGACCTGGGCCACGCGCCAGCTACGGAAAAGCGCATGAAAGTCCTGGTCACCGGCGGCGGCGGTTTTCTCGGCAGCGCCTTGTGCTCGGCGCTGCACGAGCGCGGCGACGAGGTCAGTAGTTTCCAGCGACATTTTTCGCCGGCACTCGAGCAACTTGGCGTGCGCCAGGTGCTCGGCGACCTCGCCGATGGCGGCGCCGTGAATGCGGCCTGCGCCGGCCATGACGCCGTGCTGCACAACGCCGCGAAAGCCGGGGCCTGGGGCAGCTATCGCAGCTACCACGATGCCAACGTGCTCGGCACGAACAACGTGCTGGCCGCCTGCCGCGCTCATGGCATCCGGCGGCTGGTGTACACATCCACGCCGAGCGTCACCCACAGCGGCCGCAGGCCGGTGGAAGGCGGCAATGAAATCAATACGCCGTACGGCCAGGACTTCAAGGCGCCGTACCCGGAAACCAAAAAGATCGCGGAGATTGCAGTCCTTGCCGCCAACTCAGCCACACTCGCCACCATCGCCCTTCGCCCCCGCCTCATCTGGGGCCCCGGCGACACCCAACTGCTCCCGCGCCTGGTCGATCGCGCCTTGGCAGGCCGGCTCCGCCTGATTGGTGACGGCGACAATCGCATGGACACAACCTTCATCGCCAACGCCGTACACGCGCACCTCGCCGCGCTTGATCACCTGCATCCGGGTGCAGCCTGCGCGGGTCGCGCGTACTTCATCAGCAATGGCGAGCCGCTGCCCTCGCGCGAGATCGTCAATGCGCTATTGCTCGCCGCCGACGCGCCGCCGGTCGATAAGTCGCTGCCGTTCGCGGCGGCCTATGCCGCGGGCGCTGTGCTGGAGATTACGTGGCGCCTGCTGCACCTGGCCGGCGAGCCGCCGATGACCCGGTTCCTGGCCGAACAGCTGGCCACTGCGCACTGGTATGACATCTCGGCGGCCGATCGCGACTTCGGCTATCGGCCAATCGTCACCATCGCCGAGGGCCTGGCCCGCACCGCGGCATGGTGGCAACGCCGATTGTAGGAGCGGCTTCAGCCGCGACTGCAGATCGCGACCCAATTACAGCCTTATCGCAAATCGTCGCGGCTGAAGCCGCTCCCACTGAAGCTGCGACTACGCAAGCTAGATAGAATGCGGGGATGGAACCCGCCCGCTCACCGTTGGATGCCCTCAAGCCCCTGGCCGGCCGCGCGCTCGAGTTTGCGCTGGCGCGCCTGGTCGCGTTGGATCCTGACACCCGCACGGCGCTGCTTGCCTTGGAGGGCAAACGCGTCGAACTCACGCTGGAAGCCCCGGCGCTGGCGTTGGCGATCACTGTCGGCGATGGCCGGTTGCGGATCGGGCCGGTGGCGCCAGGGGGCGAGCCTGACCTGGGCTTGCGCGCAAGCATCGGCGGGCTGCTCGCGCAACTGCCCTTCGCCCGTGGCCGAACTGGCGCGGCCACCGGAAGGCTGCGCATCAATGGCGACGCCGAACTGGCGCGCACGCTGCAGCAACTGGCGAAGAATTTCGATCCGGACTGGGACCGTCCGTTCGCCGATGCACTCGGCCCGATCCTGGGGCCGCAGGTGGCTCGCGTGCTACGTGAAGGCTTGCGCACGGGCGCCACCGTGGCCAGCAATCTGGCCCGTGATGCGGCCGAGTACGTGACTGAAGAGAGCCGCGACGCCGTCGGCCGGGCCGAACTGGCCGCCTTCAATGACGATGTGGACGAATTGCGCGACCGCGCCGAACGTCTGCTAGCCCGCGTTGCCAGGCTGCCGTGAGCGTGACCCGGGCGTTGCGCATCGTGCGGGTGTTGCTCAAGCATCGGCTGGACGCCCTGCTTGAAACCACCGCGTTCGGCAAATGGTTGTGGCTGCTTCGGCCGTTCACGCCCCGACCCAGCGCCGAGGCAGACTTCCCGCGCGGCAAGCGGCTGCGACTGGCGCTGCAGGAGCTTGGCCCAATCTTCGTCAAGTTCGGACAAGTGCTGTCCACCCGGCGCGACCTGCTACCGCCCGACGTCGCCGACGAGCTGAACCTGCTGCGCGACCAAGTCGCACCCTTTGACGGACAAGTTGCCCGCCTCGAAATCGAGCGCAGCCTTGGCAAGCCGGTTGCAGAACTCTACGCCTCGTTCGACCCGACCCCGCTAGCCTCTGCCTCGATCGCTCAGGTACACGCCGCCACGCTGCACGACGGCCGCGAGGTCGTGGTCAAGGTGCTTCGCCCGAACATCCGCGAGCAGATCGAGGCAGACATCGGCCTGCTGCGCACCTTGGCTTCGCTGGCCGATCGCCACCACCCCGGTGCTGGCAAGATCCGCCCGCAGGAAGTCGTGTCGGAAATCGAGAACACGCTCTACGCCGAGTTGGACCTGCAGCGCGAAGGCGCCAATGCCAGCCTGATGCGCCGGCTGTGGCTGAACTCCAACGACCTGTACGTGCCCGAAGTGCACTGGCCGCTGACCACGGAGTCGGTGCTGACGATGGAGCGCGTCAGCGGCATCGGCTCCGACGACGTGGCAGCGCTCGACGCGGCCGGCATCGATCGCCGCGCGCTGGCGGCCAAGGGCGTGCGCCTGTTCTATACGCAGGTGTTCCGCGACAACTTCTTCCATGCCGATGCCCATGCCGGCAACATCTGGGTGGATGCAACGCGCAGGGACAACCCGCGCTTCATTGCGCTGGATTTCGGCATCGTCGGCCAGCTGCCGGCCCGCGACCAGTACTTCCTCGCCGAAAACTTCATGGCCGTGTTCCAGCGCGACTACCGGCGCATCGCCGAGTTGCACGTGGAGGCGGGCTGGATGCCGTCCAACGTTCGCATTGACGAGCTGGAAGCCGCCTGCCGCTCGGTTTGCGAACCGTATTTCACCCGGCCGCTGTCGGAGATTTCGCTGGCCGAGGTGATGATCAAGATCTTTCGCACAGCGCAACGCTACGAGCTGACTCTGCAGCCGCAGCTGATCCTGTTGCAGAAGACCTTGCTCAATATCGAGGGCGTCGGCCGCCTGCTCGATCCGAAGCTGGACATGTGGGCCGTGGCGCAACCGGTGCTCGAGGACATCCTGCGCGAGCGCTACAGTCCGCAGCGCCTGATGGCCGAATTCAGCAAGCGGCTGCCGGAGTTCATCACCCATGCGCCGGAAATGCCGCGCCTGGTGCGCGAGTTCCTGGTCCAGCAGGTGAGCGGCACGCACTCGCTGAACATGAAGTCGGCGGAGCTGGCCGAACTGGCGCGCATTTCCCGGGATGGCCAGCGGCAGACGATCTACGCGATCCTGGGCACGGGCTTGCTGCTGTCTGCCGCGGTGCTGTATGCGCTGGACGCCGGCGGCCCGCGCGTGCTGGGCATGAACGGTGCCGTGTGGATCGCCGGCCTCGGCGCCTTCGGTGCCTTCCTGGCGGCGTGGCCGCGGCGCCGGAGTTGATCCGCGCGATTCATTCCGACGCGCACCTAGCCGTGGTCGACAAGCCGGCCGGCCTGATGGCGCATGCCAGCGCGATGGCGCGCGGCGAAGACGATTTCCTGGTTGATCGCCTGCGCGTGCAGTTCGGCCGCCCGGTGCACCTGGTGCATCGGCTCGACCGCGCCACCAGCGGCTGCCTGCTGGTCGCCTTTGATCGCGAGATCGCCGCGGCGCTCGGCGCCAGCTTCATGTCGCGCGAAGTTCGCAAGGACTACCTCGCGGTCTGCCGTGGCTGGCCGGAAGTGGAGTTGCTGCTGGATTACCCGCTCGACGGCGGCCCGGGAAAACCGGAAAAGAAACCGGCCATCACCCGCTTCGTCCGGATGGGGACGGCCGAGCTGGCGATGCCCTGCGCGCAGCACGACAGTTCGCGCTATGCCCTGATGCAGTGCTCGCCACACACCGGCCGCTACCGGCAGATCCGGCGTCACCTAAAGCATCTCTCGCACCACCTCATCGGCGATTCCAGCCACGGCGACGGCAGGCATAACCGCAGCTTCCGCATGCTCGGCGTGCACCGGATGCTGCTGCACGCCTGGCGCCTGTCGTTCCGGCATCCGGTCAGTGGCGAGCAGCTCGATTGCCTCGCCGGGCCCGATGTTGAATTCCTGCGCGCGCTGGAGTTGCTGGCCATCCCGGTTCCGCAACCAGGCGCTTGAATCGATTCGCACCGGAGGCCACCCTAGCGCCATGGCAAAGCTTTTTTTCTACTACTCGGCGATGAACGCCGGCAAGACTACGACGCTGCTGCAGAGCGCCTATAACTATCGCGAGCGCGGCATGCGCACGCTGATCCTGACACCGCGCCTGGACAATCGCGCGGGCGAAGGCGTAGTCGCGTCGCGGATCGGGCTGAAAGCGCGCGCAAGCGTGTTCCAGCCGGCCGATGACTTGCTGGAACTGGTTCGTGCCGACATCGCCGCGCATGGGCGGCTGGATTGCGTGCTGGTGGACGAGGCGCAGTTCCTCGGCAAGTCGCAGGTCTGGCAGTTGAGCGACGTGGTCGACAATCTCGGCATCCCGGTGCTGGCCTACGGCTTGCGCACTGATTTTCGCGGCGAGTTGTTCGAGGGCAGCCGCCACCTGCTGGCGCTGGCCGACAACCTGATCGAGATCAAGACCATCTGTCACACCGGCAAGAAGGCGACGATGGTGGTGCGGGTGGACGAACAGGGCCGTGCCGTGAAGGACGGGCCGCAAGTGCAGATCGGCGGTAACGAGCGCTATGTCTCGGTGTCGCGCGCCGAGTTCAAGAAGATCATGGCCGGTGAAGGCCTGATCGACCTGCAGCAGCCGCAACTTCCCTTCGACGCGGGCGACTAGCTGGTCGTGAGGATCGCCGGCGAAGGCGCAACGCGCGGCGTTTCGCTAAAGCTGACAGGGCGCGCTCAGTTGGGCCAGTCGACGCAGCTGGCGCCGGTGTTCCGGTTCCATCCGCTGCACTTCCGACAGGGTTTTCTGGCGTAGCGCCAGTCCGCTGCCCGCATCGCCGTTCATGCAGGCCTGCGCCGCCTGCAGGGATTGCGCCTGCCAACGCAGGCGACGGTGCTTGCGGTCATCAGGCAGGCGGGTCAGCACCGCCTGCAAGCGTTGTCCGGCATCGGCCTCGCGCGTCTGCTGCGCCAGCCGCGCCAGCACTAGCGAAAGCGAATCACTGGCGGCGTCGGCTGGTAATTGCGCCAGCCACGAGCGCGCCTCTGCGATGTCGGAACGATCCAGCGCGGCGTTGGCCGCATGCACCACTGGCCCCAGCGCGGATGCCGCGTCGGTGCTCGGCCCCGAGCGCAGGATCGCCAGGCATTCGCGGCGACTGCGGTCGGCCTGCTCGTTGCGACCGAGTTCGTTCTGCGCCTGCGCCAGGTGGCACAGGTCCCAGGCATGGTTGCCGAGCGTGTCGTGGCTTCGCCAGATACGGATCGCATCGGTAAGCAGCAGCTCCGACTCGCCGGGCTGGTCGCGTTCCAGCGCGAGCACGCCGCGCACGCTTTCCTGGTCCGCCAATTGCTCGCTGTTGCTGCCCCAACGCGCCTGGATGCTGTCCTGCGCCAGTGCCAGCAGGCGCTCGGCCTCGGACAGCTTGCCGCTGCCGAGCAGGATGCCGGCCAGTTGTACTTGCACGGCACTGGTGCGCGGGTGATTGGATCCAAAGCGGGCCAGCGCGATGTCCAGCGCCTGGCGCAACGCCGCTTCTGCTTCCAGGGCATTGTCCTGGTCCTGGTAGGCGGAGCCCATGTTGCGCCAGATCTCCACGCCCAGCGCATTCTGCTCGCCGCCGCTGGCGCGCAGATGCGCGAGCGCGCCGCGCAGGCCGCGTACCCGTCGCTCCACCGGCGCCACCAGGGCCAGGTCGGTCTCGCTTTCCGCGACCAGCGCGCCGGAATCCGGATGGGCGCGGCGCAAGGCGAGCGCCTGGCCGTACAGGTCGCGGGCGACCGCGTCGCCCTTGAGCCTGGCATGGCAGCGACCGAGCTGCGACAGGAATTCGGCGGCCTGCAGCGGCTGTATGCTCGCGCTCTCCTGCGCCCGCCCGAGCAAGGGCCCGAGCGAGTCGAGGCAGCCCTGGTCGCGACCCAGTTCGCGCAGCGTGTGTCCGCGCAGCGCGGCGGCTTCCAGCAGCGTGCTCGCGGGGACGCTATCGCCGAGCGTCTGCAGCACCGCCTGCTGGCGGTCAAGGAGGTGCAGTACTTCGCCATCGTCACCCAGGCCTGAACGCAGGCGCGCGATCAGGCCAAGCAGCTCGGCGCGCGCCTGCGGCTGCCTGGACAGTTCGGTATCGGCACGGCTGACGCCGGTCTCCAGCAGCGCGCGCACGTCCACGCCGCGCGTGCTGTTGGCATTGCCGGAATTTTCGAACAGCGCGATGACGAAGTCCTGCATGGCCTGCGCACGCGACGCTTCCTTCACCGCCTTGCTCGCCTGCCAGGAAACCACGGTCAGTGCGATTGCCAGCACGCCGCTCACGCCCACGCCCATGAACAAGCCGAGCGCGTGCCGGCGCAGGTACTTGCGGGCGCGGTAGCCCAGGCTCTGCGCGCGCGCTTGCACCGGCTGCCCTTCCAGGTGCCGGCGCAGGTCCTGGGCCAGCGCTTCGACCGAGGCATAGCGGTGCTCGGGCTGCTTGCTGAGCGTCTTGAGCAGGATGTTGTCGAGGTCGCCGGTCAGCAGTCGGGCGTGGCGCTTGTCGGGCAGCGAATCGTTTTCGCGCGCCTTGCGTGCCAGCACTTGCGAGGGACGCGCCGGTTCCGAGCTGAGGATCGCTTCCTCCCAGGCCGCGTCGCTCTGCCGCGTCAGTTCGTATGGCTTGCAGTCGGTGAGCAGTTCGTACAGCACCACGCCCAGCGCATAGACGTCGGTCATGGTGGTGATCACTTCGCCGCGCAGTTGCTCGGGCGCGGCGTAGTGCAGGGTGAAGGTGCGGCTGCCGGTGCGGGTGATGTCCACGCCGTGCGCCTGGTCCTGGTCGAGCAGCTTGGCAATGCCGAAGTCGAGCAGACACACCTCGCCCGCCGAGGTGACCAGGATGTTGGACGGCTTCAGGTCGCGGTGCACCACCAGGTTGGCGTGCGCATGGCTGACCGCCGCGCACACCTGCGCGAACAGGTTCAGACGCGTGCGCAGGTCGAGCCCGCGCTTCTGCGCGTAGTCGGTGATTGGCTCGCCGCGCACGTAGTCCAGCGCCAGGTAGGGCTGGCCGTCCTGGCTGATGCCGGCATCGAGCAGGCGCGCGATGTGCGCGTGGCCCAGGCGCGCCAGGATTTGCCGTTCGCGGGTGAAGCGCGCATGCAGGCCAACGTCGCCGAGCCCGGGCCGCAGCAGTTTGATCGCGACCCGGCGCTCATACAGGCCATCGGCGCGCACCGCCAGCCAGACCTGGCCCATGCCGCCTTCGCCGAGTTGGGACACCAGCCGATAGGGACCGATCTCCTGGTCGGCGTGTACGCCGAACGTGTTGCTGTCCACCACCGGTTGCGACAGGAAATCCGGGCGCTCCGCTTCCAGCGCCATCAGCCGCTCCAGGTCAACGGCCAGGCTGGGATCCTCGGCTTCGATTTCGGCAAGCCGCCGGGCACGGCGGGTTCCGGTGAGCTCGAGCAGCTCGTCGAGCAGGGGCGACAGCGTATTCCAGCGTTCGCCTTGCATCGTTTGGCGCCTCAGTCTTGCAGCGACGCCAGCAGGTACAGTCGGGCTTTTTGCCAGTCGCGGCGGACGCTGCGTTCCGAGCGCTTGAGCAGCGTGGCGATCTCGGCTTCCGACAGTCCGGCGAAATAACGCAGCTCCACTACCTGGGCCAGCTTGCTGTCGACGTTGGCCAGTCGCGTCAGGGCCACGTCGAGTCCGAGCAGTTCTTCATTGATGCGCATGCCGCCGCCAACATCCTCGGGCAGGTCGGTGACCCGGTGCAGGTCGCCACCGCGCTTGACCGCCAGCCGTTGCCGCGCGTAATCCACGACAACGCTGCGCATCGCCGAGGCTGCATAGGCGAAGAAGTGCGCGCGATCCTCGAAGTGCGCGTCGGCGCGGCCGACCAGTCGCAGGTAGGCTTCATGGACCAGCCCGGTGGCGTCGAGCGTGTGCCCGTTCTGGTTGCCCAGCTGGCGGCGCGCCATGCTGTGCAACTCGCGGTAAAGCGTGGACAACACGCGGTCCAGGGCAACTCGATCGCCGTCGCGGGCAGCACTCAACCATTGCGTGATCTCGGCGGTTTCGCTCATGGATCCCCGGTCCCGTCTGCGCGGGATAGTGGCCCCACTATATCGCGGGATTCAGCCCATGAGGCACGCTGCCGCGGTTTAGCGCTGGCAGCCCGCGCACCAGGCCGTGGCGCGATTGCCCAGCCGGGTGCCCTGCAATCGCCGGCCGCAACGGCGGCATGGCTCGCCCTCGCGCCCATACGCGAGCAGCTCCTGCTTGAAGTAGCCGGGGCTCCCGTCCGGATCGATGAAGTCGCGCAGCGTGGTGCCGCCGCGCTTGATGGCATGCGACAGGATGGCCTTGACCGCCGTGGCGAGCGTGGCGTAGCGGGCCCGCGACACGCGGCCAGCCTGGCGCGACGGCGCGATGCCGGCGCTGAACAGGCTTTCCGCGGCATAGATGTTGCCAACGCCAACGACGATTGCCTGATCCATCAGAAAGGTCTTCACGCTGGCACTGCGACCGCGGCTTTGCTCATATAGGTAGTCCCCGTCGAAATCCGCCGAGAGCGGTTCGGGCCCGAGCCCGCGCAGCAGGGAGTGGGTCTCCCCGGTCGGTTGCCAGAGCAGGCAGCCGAACCGGCGCGGATCGGTGAAGCGCAGCACCGCACCAGAATCCAGGCCGAGGTCGACGTGGTCATGCGCGGCCGGCGCGGTGGATGCTGGTAGTACCCGCAACGAACCGGACATGCCCAGGTGTAGCAGCGCGCTGCCGGGGGCAGTGTCGAGCAACAGGTACTTGGCGCGGCGGCGGATGTCGAGGATGCGTTCGCCAGGAAGCAGCTGTGCGACTTCCGCGGGAATCGGCCAGCGCAAGTCCGGGCGGCGCAGCGTGACGGTGGTCACGCGTCGTCCGAGCAGGTGCGGCGAGAGTCCGCGCCGCGCGGTTTCGACTTCAGGCAGTTCAGGCATTGTTGCAGGGTACACCGGGCACCCCCGGCAACGAATCCAGCCGGCCACGCCTTGCATTGTCATGTTCCGGCACCATAATTCTGGTTGCCGCCGCTGGAGTCACCGATGTCCGCTGAACTTGTCGCCTGGTCGCTCCATGGCCTGAGCCAGGCTGCCTATTGGCAGATGGCCGTGTATTTCATCGTTGCCTGCCAGCTGACGATGATGACCACCACCATCTACCTGCATCGCAGCGCGACCCATCGCGGCGTCGACCTGCACCCGCTCGCCAGCCATTTCTTCCGATTCTGGTCCTGGCTGAGCACGGCGACGGTGACCAAGGAGTGGGTGGCGGTCCACCGCAAGCACCACGCCCGCTGCGAAACCGCCGAGGACCCGCACAGCCCGCGCTTCGCCGGCATCAACACCGTGCTCTGGCGTGGCGTGGAGCTGTACCGTGAAGCGGCGAAGGACCAGGACATGCTCGACAAGTACGGCAAGGGCACGCCGGACGACTGGATCGAGCGGAATCTGTACAGCCGCTTCTCGTTCATGGGCGTGCAATTGTTGTTGCTGGCCAGCGTTGCCCTGTTCGGCCTGCCCGGACTTGCGATGTGGGCGATGCAGATGATCCTGATGCCGTTCTGGGCGGCCGGGGTAATCAACGGGCTCGGACACTGGTGGGGTTATCGCAATTTCGACACCAACGACACCGCGACCAACCTGACCCCGTGGGCCTTGTTCATCGGTGGCGAGGAGCTGCACAACAACCACCATGCCTTCCCGAGCTCGGCCAAGTTCGCTTTGCGCCGCTTCGAAGTCGATATCGGCTGGGTGGTAATCACGGTGCTGCGCAAGCTGCGCCTGGCCACGGTGCTCCGGGTTGCGCCGCAGCTCGACGTGCGGCCAAACATCGCCGTCGCCGACGCGGAAACGCTGCGCGCAATGATGGCGCACCGCTGGCAGGTAGCGACCGACTATTTCTCCACGGTCCTCAAGCCACACTTCCGCCAGGAAGCGCACGCGCTGCCGCGCCGGCTACGCAAGGCCTTCCGCAGCGAGGGCCGCTGGTTGGACTCGGCGCACCGCGAAAAGCTGCAGGCCTTCATCGCGGCGCGTCCGCAGTTGGCCACCTTGCTGGAGTACCGGCAACGTCTGCTTGCAATCTATGAAATAAAAAGCGCCGAGGCCGAGGCAAAGATGGACGCGTTGCGCGCCTGGTGCGTGGAAGCCGAGGCCTCGGGCATCGCCGCGCTGCAGGAATTCTCGATGCGCCTGAAGGGCTATCGCCTGGCCTGAGTCGTACACAGGGCCGGCCTGCCCGGCGCGGTGCGCGTCAGGCGTCGCGGCGGTTCTGCAGGAGGTTCTCGACCACCGCCGGATCGGCCAGCGTGGAAACATCGCCCAGGGCATCGGGCTGGTTCTCGGCGATCTTGCGCAGGATCCGGCGCATGATCTTGCCCGAGCGCGTCTTCGGCAGTCCCGGCGCCCACTGCAGGTGGTCAATCCCGGCGATGGCGCCGATTTCCTTGCGCACCCAGGCCACCAGTTCATCGCGCAGGCGATCATCGGAGGTCGCGTCCGCAACCAGCGTGACAAACGCGTAGATGCCCTGGCCCTTGATGTCGTGCGGGAAGCCGACCACGGCGGCCTCGGCGACTTGCGGATGCGACACCAGCGCGCTCTCAACTTCGGCAGTGCCGATCCGGTGGCCGGAAACGTTGATCACGTCATCCACGCGGCCGGTGATCCAGTAGTGGCCGTCGCCATCGCGGCGACAGCCGTCGCCGGTGAAGTAGCTGCCGGGGTAGGCGCGGAAATAGGTGTCGATGAAACGGTCGTGGTCGCCGTATACGGTGCGCATCTGGCCGGGCCAACTGCGCAGCAACACCAGGTTGCCCTCCGCGGCCCCTTCCAGTTGCGCGCCCTGCGCGTCCACCAGCGCCGGCTGCACGCCGAAGAACGGCATCATCGCCGACCCGGGCTTGGGCTCGACGGCGCCGGGTAACGGGCTGATCAGGATGCCGCCGGTTTCGGTCTGCCACCAGGTGTCCACCACCGGACAGCGGTCATCGCCAACCACGGAGTGGTACCAGCGCCAGGCTTCGGGATTGATCGGCTCGCCGACCGTGCCGAGCAGGCGAAGCGATGCACGTGATGTCCGCTTGACCGGCGCGTCGCCCTCGCGCATCAGCGCGCGGATCGCGGTTGGCGCAGTGTAGAAAATCGTCACCTGGTGCCGGTCGATGACATTCCAGAAGCGGGACACGTCGGGATAGGTCGGGACGCCTTCGAACATCAGCGTCGTGGCGCCGTTGGCCAACGGTCCGTAGACGGTGTAGCAGTGCCCCGTGACCCAGCCGACATCGGCCGTGCACCAGTAGACATCGTCTTCGCGCAGGTCGAACACGCACTGGTGCGTGTAGCTGGCAAACACCAGGTAGCCACCGCTGGTGTGCAGCACGCCCTTGGGCTTGCCGGTGCTGCCCGAGGTGTACAGGATGAACAAGGGATCCTCGGCGGCCATGCGCGCGGGCGCGCAGTTCGCCGGCTGGCCTTCGACCACCGCTTCGTACCAGCGGTCGCGCGGCATCTGCATGGCGACGGCGCCACCGGTGTTGCGCACCACCAGCACCGTCTCCACCGTGGTCGTGCCGGCCCGCTTCAGCGCTTCGTCCACGTTGGCCTTCAGCGGGATGCGCTTGCCGGCGCGGCGGCCCTCGTCGGCGGTGATGACCAGTTTCGATTCGCAGTCAGCGATGCGCCCGGCCAGCGAGTCCGGCGAGAAACCGCCGAACACCACCGAGTGCACGGCGCCGATCCGCGCGCAGGCCAGCATCGCCACGGCCGCTTCGGGAATCATCGGCAGGTACAGCGTGACGCGGTCGCCCTTCACGATGCCCAGATTGCGCAGCGCATTGGCCAGTTGGCAAACGCGCGCATGCAATTGGCGGTAGCTGATGCGTTGCGCGGGCGTAGCCGGGTCGTCGGCTTCCCAAAGGATCGCGGTCTTGTCGCCGCGCTGCTCCAGATGCCGATCCAGGCAGTTGCTCGATACATTGAGTTCGCCGTCCTCGAACCAGCGGATCCGGAAATCCTCGAGCGCGAAACTGCAGTTGTCCACCGAAGTGGGCGGCGTCATCCAGTCGATGCGTTGCGCAACCTCGCTCCAGAAAGAGTGCGGATCCGCTATCGACCGCGCGTACTCGGCTTCGTAGAGTTTTTGATTGATGCGCGGGCGACTCCCGGTCGCGCGCGACGTTGCGATGGACTCAGGCATTCATTTCCCTCTCAAGCCGGAGCCGGAGCCGGAGTCGTCGCCGGGGGCGGAGGCGGACCGCCCTCAGCAACCCGATAGGTGTTGCGTCCCGCCGATTTGGCGCGATATAGCGCCTGGTCGACCAGCGACAACAGCGAGGTGCTGGAAATTTCAGTCGGCCCGTAGGCCACGCCGACGCTGGTGCCGACCCGAAGGGCCAGCTCGCCGACCTGCACCGGCTCGCGCATGGCCTCGAGCACCTTCTCGGCCACCGTTTCCGCGTTCCCCGGCTGCGCATTGCCCACTAGCACCATGAACTCGTCGCCGCCCAGACGCGCCACCACGTCCTCCTGGCGCACGCAGGCGCGGAGCCGATCGGCGACGGTGATGATCACCGCATCGCCGACCGGGTGTCCGTAGGTGTCGTTGATCGACTTGAAATGGTCGATGTCCACGCACAGCAGGGCAACGCCCTCGCCCTTGCGGCGTCCGTGGGCCAGGGCTACCGCCAGGCGCTCCTCGAACTGCCGCCGGTTGGCCACGCCGGTGAGGCTGTCGACGCGCGCCAGGCGATCCAGCGCCGCCTCGGCGTCCTTCATCTGGGTGATGTCGAAGGTCAGCGCGAAGAAGCCGCGCACTCTGCCTTCGGGATCGCGGTCAGGCATGTAGTTGGACTTGTAGTGATAGTTGCGCCCGGCTACCTCGGCCGTGCCCTCGAAGCTGATCGATTCGCCGCGCAGTACGGTTTCAATGTGTCCCCTGATTTCCTCGTACAGCGCGTCGCCGCGGACCTCGTGCACGGTCTTGCCGATCATCGACGTGGGATCGATGCCGAACACCTGGCCGGTGAAGGCATTGGCAAACAGGTAGCGCTGTTCGGCGTCGACGTGCGAAATCATCGCCGGGATGCTGTCGGTGATGGCGCGCATGCGTGCCTCGCCGATCGAACGTGCCTGTTCGCTCTCGCGCAAACGCGCATTGACCCGTTGCAGCCGGCTGCTGAATCGACGCTGGTAGTAGATGAACACCGCCATCAGCAGCAACAGCAACAGGCTCAGACCAGCCAGGGCCAGGGCAAAGCGGCGCTGGTAGGTGAGGGTAGCTTCGCGTTGCGAGGTCAGCGCAGCATCGGCCTGCAGACGCTGCACGTCGAACTCCTGCTGGGCGTACTTGAGGCGCGCGTCGAAATCGTCGCTGGCCAGCGCGTTGTCGCTGGCGTCCAGCGATGTTTCCAACTCAATCAGGCGCCGCGCGAGCGGAACCACGGCGGCGGCCTGCTCGGGATGGCCGAGCATGGAGGCCACCAGCGCGCGCAGGATCCGACGTTCGTCGCGCAGCAGGCCGAGCTGGCGAAAACTTTCATAACCCAACTGCAGGTGGCGCTGGGCCTCATCGTGGTCGCTGTCCAGGGCGGCCAGGGCCAGCACTTCGTGACCCATGCCACGCAACTGCGAGTTGCCCAGGCTGCCAGCCAGCTCAAGGATTCGGCGTCCGCTCGCCACTTGCGTCGGCACGTCGCCCTTCATGCGGGCGATGCGCGCATCTTCCAGGTGCAGCTCGGCGCTTAGCTTGGGATCACGCAGTTGCTCGACCTGGGCCATGCCCTCGCGCACCGCCGCCTGCGCCCGGTCGATTTCGCCGAGCTGGGCCAGCGCGTTGGCCTGGTTGCGCAACAGGCGCACGCGCATGGTCGGCGCCGGCTGCCCGGCCAGCGCCGCCAGTCCGCGCTGCGCGTATTCAGCAGCGAACGCATGCTTGCCCAGCGTGTAGCTCAGCGAAGAATAGGCGAGGTAGACATCCGCCAGCAGCTCCGGGAACGGGTGCGCCTTGAGGATGCGCTCCGCCTCGCCGAGCAGGTGTTCGCCGCGGGTGAAGTCCTGCATTGAGATGCGACCGCGGCTCTCGGCAATCAGTCCGCGCACCTGCAGGATCGGCTGCGTCGCGCTCGCGGCTGCCGCGCGCGCCCGGAACCCGGCTTCGCGCTGGCACTCCCAGTCGGCCAGGACCCGACAGGCATTGGCGCGGGTCAGTTCCAGCAGCGAGATTTGCTGGAAGTCCTTGGCCGCCGCGGCCGTGCGCATGAGGCCGGGCAATTGGTCGAGCACACCCTGCGGATCGACCAAGGCGCGCGTTTCAAGCGGGTGCCGCGGCACTTTCTGCGGCGGCGTGGCTGCCACGGCGGCGGACGACAGGAACAGTGCCAGCAACGGCGCCGCGATGGATCTCGCAGCAGTGACGCAGGCCGTCGCGAAACGAGTATTCATGCCGGTGTTGCGGCCTCCTCCGGGCGCTTGGACCAGACTTCAAGCAGGAGCATGGTAATTGTCAGGGCCACCGGTCCCAGGATCAGGCCGGACGTCCCGAACAGTATCAGGCCACCGACCACGGACATGAAGGCAAGTACCGTGTGCAGCTTGAGCCGGTTGCCGACCAGGATCGGGCGGATCAGATTGTCGATGGTACCCACCACCAGCATGCCCCAGAGACTGAGGATCAGCGCGCTGCCCCAGTGACCCTCGAGCGCCAGGAACACGGCGGCCGGCAGCCAGACGATGAATGCGCCGAGCACGGGCACGACGGCCAGCAGGGCCATGACCACCCCCCACAACAGCGGCGCTGGCAGGCCCAGCCACCAGAACATCAGGCCGCCGAGCAGGCCCTGCACCGAGGACACGGCAAGGGTGCCGTAGATGGTGGCGTAGATGGTGTCGCGGACGCGGGCAAACAGCTGATCCATCGCCGGATCCGGCAGCGGTGATAATCTTCGCAGCGACTGCAGCACGGCGCGGCGATCGCGAAGGAAAAAGAACAGCAGGTAGAAGGTCAGGCAGATGCCGATCAACTGGAGCACCGAACCGCGGACGATCGAGCCGGCGGTGGTGCTCAGCCACGCGGTGACGGAGCGGACGGTTTCCGGCAGGTCGAACTGGCGCTCGACCCGCTCAACCAGTGGCGCGAGCCGCGGCTGTTCGGCGAACACGCGGCGCCATTCGCCGGAGGCGACCTTGGCCTCGATCACCTCGGCGCCCTTGGCGGCCTGCACCACCAGGCGCTGGGCAACGAAGGTGGCGGGCACCACCACGATCAGGCCGATCAGCAACACCGACACAGCCGCAGCCAGGCTGGGATGCCTGAGCTTCGACTCCAGCCAACGTTGCAGCGGGGTGAACAGCACGGCCAAGGCAAGGGCCCAGCCCAGGGCCGGCAGGAACGGCGTGGCCAGCCGGTAGCAGATGTAGATGCCGAAGGCCGTTGCGGCCATCAGCACCAGGGTGCGGACGTGGGTACGCGAACTCCAACCGTCCGCCTCGAGGGCAGTTTCCTGCCGGGGTTGCTGCTTGTCCATGCGGCCATCATATAGCCCGTCGCGGGCGGGATGGCCGGGCCGGAAAAGACAAAGGCCCCGGGGAGGGGCCTTTGTCGGGGACCAGCAAGCTCGCGCTTACATGATCTTGCCTTCCTTGTAGATCACGTGCTTGCGCACGACCGGATCGTACTTCAGGAATTCCATCTTGCCCGGCGTGGTCTTCTTGTTCTTGTCGGTCGTGTAGTAATGACCGGTGCCGGCCGAGGAGTTCAACTTCACTTTATCGCGCTTGGATGACATGTAATTGCTCCTTAGACCTTTTCGCCGCGGTGACGCAGCTCGGCGAGGACGACATCGATACCGTTCTTGTCGATGGTACGCAGGCCGTGGGAAGAAACGCGCAACTTGACCCAGCGGTTTTCGCTGGCGACCCAGAAGCGACGCTCGTGGATGTTGGGGTGGAACTTGCGGCGGGTGGCATTGTTGGCGTGCGAGACGTTGTTACCGCTCATCACGCTCTTGCCGGTGACCTGACAGATGCGGCTCATACATACCTCGGTATCGATGGTTCGGCCCATGGCCCGGGCGGATTCGGCCTCGCAGCCATGCAAAAAGTTGCAGCGAGCCGGTGAGTATGCCCGGAAATCCCTTCCGGATCAATTCCTTCCGGCCGTCGCGGGAGCTTGGACCATAGCCAACGCTTGCTGGTGCCGGGGGCCGGGTTCGCACAGGAGGCCGGCCAGGGATGGCCGGCCGGTCGACCCTGAGTCCGCAGGAGCGGCTACGCCGGGGCGACCAGGGCGGACCCGGCCCCCGGCACCAGCAAGCGGTGGCTATGGTCCAAGCTCCCG
>JANPDF010000116.1:0-4157 GCA_031431355.1 Gammaproteobacteria bacterium | reverse complement strand
GAAATAGCGGTGGAACATGACGGCGGGAATTGCCACGCACAGTCCGCCGGCGGTGCTGATCAGTGCCTGGCCGATGCCGCCGGCGAGCTGGTTGACGTCGCCGACGCCGGTGGTGAGGATTTTCAGGAACATCTGGATCATGCCAAACACCGTGCCCAGCAGTCCCAGCAGCGGCGAAACGCTGGCGATGGTGCCAAGGGTGTTCATGAACCGCTCCATCTGGTGCATGACATGGCGACCCACGTCCTCGACCCGCTCCTTGATCAGCTCACGCGGTCGATAGCGTACGTCCAGGGCCGCGGCGAGCAGTTCGCCCAACGGGGAATTCCGGCGCAGCACTTCGATGTGCTTGGGATCGAGCTGGCGCCCGCGGGCCCATTCACGGACCTCATCACCCAGTCCGGGCGGCAGAACTTCCTTGCGGCGAAGGGTCCAGAAGCGTTCGATGATGATGGCCAGTGCGACCACCGCGAGCGTCAGCAGCGGCACCATGACCCAGCCGCCCGCCTTGATCAGTTCAAGCACGCCTCACCTGTCAAAGAATCGATTGCCGATAGCATAGCCTGCCCCGGGGCTTGCCGGCTCCCGCCAGTAGCGCGCCTGGTCCCGGCGACGCTCGGCAACAAGCTGCGTCCCGCTGGCCCCGAGCCTGAATCGCAAGGCTCCGGTGCGTGCCGTGTCGAGCACCACTGCGCCGCCCTGCTGGTAGCGATCGACGACTTCGGCCCGGGGCAGTTTGAAGCGGTTGCCTGCGCCCGTGCTCACGACCGCCCAGCGCGGCCGGACGGCTTCTATGAACGCCGGGCTCGACGACGTCATGCTGCCGTGGTGGGGAACGAGCAGGAGGTCCGAATGCAGGCTGCCGGCGTGCTCGCGCACGAGCCTGGACTCGACGTGCCGTCCGATGTCGCCAGGCAGTATCGCAACATGACCGCCCGCCTCGATCCGCAGCACGCAGGAACTATCGTTGCGCAGGTATGGAAACAGCGGCGGCGGATGCAGCACCTGGAAGCGGACGCCGTCCCAGGTCCAGGCTTGCGTGTCCTGGCACAGGCCCATGCCTGGTCTCGCCCAGCCTTCGACGCCCAGCGTGCGCACCCGCGGAAACGCGCGCCGCACCGCGTCCATGCCGCCGGCATGGTCATTGTCGCCATGGCTGATCAACAACGCATCGAGTTGGCGGACCGACATCGCCCGCAACGCGGGAACCACCGCAGCCTCGCCGAAGTCCAGGCCGCGCGCGCTTGCCGGGCCGGCATCAAACAACAGCTGGTGGTGCGCAGTGCGCACCAGTACCGAGAGCCCCTGCCCGACGTCGAGCACGTCGACGTCCACCTGGCCGGCTGCGGGGCCATGCGCGTCCGGCCAGCACAGCGGAAGAAACAGAACCACCGCCAGCGATTTCCCCGGCACGGCTCGCGGCAGCAGCATCCAGAACGCCCCGATACAGGCGAGGCCCAGTGTGAGCAGGCTGGCTTCCGGCAGCCATATCATCGCCCCCGGCCACTTCGCCATTGCCTCGAGTGCCGTCCACAGGTAGTCCATGACCGTCGCGGACGCTTGCCAGAGCCACTGCGCCGCCAGCGGCGATACCGGCGCCATCAACAGGCCGGCCAGTGCCAGCGGAACCACGCCAAGGCTGATCACTGGAATGCCGATCAGGTTGGCCAATGGGCCGGGCAGCGACGCCTGCCCGAAGAACCAGACCGTCAGTGGCAGCAGGCCCAGCACAGCGACGCCCTGGGCTTCGAGAAAGGCGCGAAACTTGCTTCCAGCCTGCTGTCGCGGCAGGCACCACAGCAGCCAGCCGACGCCCATGAAACTCAACCAGAAGCCGGGCGCGAGCACCGACAAGGGATCGAACAGCAGCACCGCGATCAAGGCCAGTGCGAATGACTCGGTCGTCGATTGCGCCCGGCGCATGAGTTTGGCCAACAGGATCACCGCGATCATCAGCAGCGTGCGCACGGTAGGCAGTGCGAACCCGGCCAGTGCGGTGTACGCGAATGCAAAAACGAGCGCCGCCAACGCTGCTCCCTGCGGCCGGGCGAGGCGACGGCCGAGCGCGGGCAGCAGTCGGTACAGCAAGGACATCAACAACGCGCCCAAGCCGGCAACCATGCCCACGTGGAAACCGGAGATGGCGATTTGGTGGGTCAGTCCGGTAGCGCGCAGTGTCTCCCAGTCGGAGCTGGTGAGGCCACGCGTATCGCCGACCGCCAGGGCCTGCACGAAGCGGCCCCGCCCATCGGGCAGGGCGATCGCGATGGACTCCGAGACCCGGTCTCGCCAGTGGTCGGTGCCCTGCCCTCTGCCTAGCTGTCGGGCGGAGTGCGGGGTAGTCACGCTGCCGGTCGCGGCGATTCGTTGCGCCAGCGCGCTCTTCTCGAAATCAAAGCCTCCCGGGTTGAGGACGCCGTGCGGCCGCTTTAGGCGTGCCGACAGTTGCCAGCGGCTGCCGGGTTCAACGCGGGGGGCGGCCTGCCCATACCAGCCCAGCCGAACGCGTTGTCCAATTGGCGCACCTGCGTCGCCTGACCCGACCAGAAAGTCGAAGCGCATCGATTCTTCTTCGCGCTGCGGGAGACCGAGGACGCGGCCTTCAAGGCGAAATTCACTCCGGGACAAGGACTCCGGCAGGCGCTGCTGCATGACCGTTTGGCCAACGAAGCAGGCCCAGGCGGCGCCGATCAGGAACGCGCCAGGCAGCCGCAAGCCGCCGTCGCGCGAAAACAGCCAGGTGCCCACACCGATGATGGCGACCGCCAGCCAGGTGTCCGGCAGTTGCGCCTGAACCTGGACCAGGCAAACGCCGGCAAGCAGCGCCACTGCCACCGCCAATCCAAACGGTGGCACCGGCGCGCGAAGCGACATTGCCTAGTCGGGCTCGGCCAGTGCTTGCAGGCGTCCCTGGGTCAGTTCCAGGGTGCGATCGAGCTTTCGGGCCAGACGCCGATCATGGGTGACCATGATCAGCGCGGTTCCAATTTCGCGATTGAGTTCGAGCAACAAGTCGAACACCGATGCGGCGGTTTTTTCATCGAGGTTGCCGGTGGGCTCGTCGCCGAGCACGCAGGCCGGACGCGTGACCAGCGCCCGCGCGACGGCCGCGCGCTGGCGTTCGCCGCCGGAGAGCTCGCCAGGTTTGTGGCCCAGTCGGTGCCCCAGCCCGACGCGTTCCAGCAATGCCTGTGCCTGCGGCCGCGCCGCGGACATCGACTGGCCGCGGATCATCAGCGGCATCACCACGTTCTCGAGCGCGCTGAACTCGGGCAGCAGGTGGTGGAATTGGTAGATAAAGCCGAGGGCGCGGTTGCGCAGTGTGCCCCGCGCCTTTTCCGACAGCGTGGACAGCGCCTGGCCCTCGACGATGACCTCGCCAGTGGTTGCGCTGTCGAGGCCGCCCAGCAGGTGCAGCAAGGTGCTCTTGCCAGCGCCGGAAGCGCCAACGATGGCCACCGTTTCGCCGCGCGCAACCGCGAGGTCCAGGCCATCGAACACCGGCGTGACCAAGCTTCCTTCGCGATAGACCTTGCCCAGGTTGCGGCAGCGAATGACAACGTCCATGTCGGTGGCCTCACTCATAGCGAAGGGCCGAGGCCGGATCGGTACGCGCCGCCCGGCGTGCCGGATAGATCGTCGCCAACAGGCACATGATGAAAGCAACCACCGCGACCAGCGCGACGTCGGATGGCTCCACGGCGGTCGGCACGCCACTGATGTAATAGACATCGGCCGGCATCAGCTCGCTGCCGGTCAGGCCTTCGATGAAGCGGACGATGTGCGACAGGTTGTTCGACAACAGCACGCCGCTGATCACGCCGAGGGTCACGCCGACCACGCCGATCACCGTGCCCTGCACCATGAACACACGCATCACCGACCCAGGCGACAAGCCGAGCGTGCGCAGGATCGCAATATCCGCCTGCTTGTCCTGCACCAGCATAACCAGTGACGAGACTAGGTTGAATGCGGCGATCGCGATCACCAGGGAGAGCAGCACGAACATCACGGTCTTTTCCATCTTCAGCGAGCGAAAAAAATTCTCGTGGTCGCGCGTCCAGTCGCGCACCCGGTAGACCCCTTGCATGTCGTCGGCCAGGCTGCGCGCGACGTTCCATGCATCCCAGATGTCCCTGAGCTTGAGCCGGACGCCG
>JANPDF010000115.1:0-9949 GCA_031431355.1 Gammaproteobacteria bacterium | reverse complement strand
CGACTGGGCATCGCCGTGCCGATCGTGGATGGCGCGCAGCTCTTGAGCGTGCTGTACCTGCGGCAGACGCTCACCGAATTGCTCAAGCCGGTGCAGGCGGCGGCGCCGCCCGGCGCGTACCTGGCCGTGCGCCAGGGAACCTACAACGTGGCCCAGACCGGGCCGACGGAAGGTCTCGAATTTCGCGCCGAAGAGGGCGCCGAAGCGCTGGAAGGCAGCAGCCTGAGGGTGGTCGCCGTGGCTCCTCTGGTCGAAGCCGGGATGATGGACCGCAATGGGCTGGTGGAATTCGGCGTCGCGCTGCTCCTGCTGGTGGTGGCCGCGGCAACCCTGTGGTGGTCGCTGCGGCGCAAGCCAACGGTAGTTGCCGTTACTGGCGAAGTCGCCGCCGAGCCGGCGACGATGACGCTGGCGGAATTGCAGAGTGCCGGCAAGATCATCTCTCCAGACGCGCCCAAAGTGGTGCTGACCACGTCCGAACGGGCGGCAACGCCGGGCATCACGCTGGACCGCAGCATATTCCGCGCCTATGACATCCGCGGCGTCGTCGGGGTCACGCTCGATGCCAATATCGCCCGCCTGATCGGCCACGCCATCGGCAGCGTCATGCACGAACGTAATCAACGGGCGATTGTGGTTGGGCGCGACGGCCGGCTGTCGTCGCCGGCCATGGCCGCGGCGCTGATCGAAGGACTGCGCAAGGCGGGCCGGGAAGTGATCGACATCGGCGAAGTGCCGACGCCAGTGGCCTACTTCGCCAGCTTCCACCTGCGCACCGGCTGCTGCGTGTCGGTCACCGGCAGCCATAACCCGCCCGACTACAACGGCTTCAAGATCGTGATCGATGGCGAGACCCTGTCCGGCGATGCCATCCTAAACCTGTACGGC
Organism: Gammaproteobacteria bacterium; assembly: GCA_031431355.1. Taxonomy (GTDB): domain Bacteria; phylum Pseudomonadota; class Gammaproteobacteria; order Xanthomonadales; family Xanthomonadaceae; genus Arenimonas. Next base: position 9,061 of record JANPDF010000115.1, on the reverse strand, counting down.
AGGATCGCCGAGAGCAAGCTGCATCGCGCCGATGCGCCTGGCCTGCTCAGCGTTCGCGACCTCAAGCGCGACTATATCGAGCGCATCTCCGGCGATATCCAGATCGAGCGCAAGCTCAAGGTCGTGCTCGACTGCGGCAGCGGCGTCGCCGGTTCGATCGCGCCCGACCTGCTGGCTGATATCGGTGCCGAAGTGGAACCGCTGTACTGCGAGGTGGATGGCACGTTCCCGCACCACCATCCCGACCCGAGCGATCCGGCCAACCTGCAGGACCTGATCAATGTTGTGCAGCGCGTGGGCGCCGACATCGGCCTGGCCCTGGACGGTGATGGCGATCGCCTCGGCGTGGTCACCAAGTCCGGTGAGATCATCTACCCCGATCGCCTGCTGATGCTGTTCGCCTCCGATGTCCTGGAGCGCAATCCCGGCGCCTGCGTGATCTATGACGTCAAGTGCACCGGCCACCTGGCCACGCACATCCTGCGCCATGGCGGCAGTCCGCTGATGTGGAAGACCGGCCACTCGCTGATCAAGTCGAAGATGAAGGAAACCGAGGCCGAGTTGGCCGGCGAGATGAGCGGCCACTTCTTTTTCCGCGAGCGCTGGTACGGCTTCGACGACGGCATGTACGCTGCGGCGCGATTGCTGGAAATCCTCGCGGCTTCGCCGGACGATGCGGAGACCATATTTGCGACGCTGCCCAAGGGCGTGTCCACGCCGGAGCTGAAGATCGAAATGGCCGAAGGCGAACAGTATCGCTTCGTCGAGGAGTTCGTCGCCAAGGCCAAGTTCGAAGGCGCCAGGATCGCGACCATCGACGGCCTGCGCGCCGACTGGCCGGATGGCTGGGGCCTGGTGCGCTCGTCCAACACCACTCCCACGCTGGTGCTGCGCTTCGACGCCAAGGACAGCGAAGCGCTGGCACGGGTGCAGTCACTGTTCCGCGATCAACTGCTCGCGATCAAGCCGGACCTGAAGCTCCCGTTCTGAGCGGCAGGCGCTGCCGAAACTACTTGCTCAGGGCGCGCCGGCCGGGGTTGCGGGTGCGCTGCTCGCCGCTTTCAGCTCGCGGTAACGATTGAGCATGCGCGCGAATTCCGCAGTAAGCGCGTCCAGCTCGATTCGCCGATTCACCTGGAACGACTGCTGCTTGAGCTTCTCCGCGTGCAGCTCACGAATGGTCTTGGCGCGGTCCTCGACCACTTTGCGTCCGCTCAGTTCGGTGTCAGAGGCCTGGGCCAGCATCATCCCCAGGTTTTCGCGCAGGCTGTTGATGCTGATGTCGGTGGACTCCAGCGTGGTGCGCAACAGCCCGATCCTTTCCTCATAGGTACGGCGCAGTTCCAGTTCGGTTTGGTAGCTGGCCATCATGATGTCTTCCTGGCGCTTTTGCTCACCGGCCAGCAAGGCAGCTGCCTCGGCAGCCTTGAGTTCCGCCGCTTTCAGGGCGCGCTCTTCCGGTGTCAGCGCGCGGTCGACCGTGCCCGTAGCGGAGCCGGTCCTGGCGTTGAATTCCCTGCGCGCCTGGTTGACCGCCTCGGGTGGCAGCGCATCGTCGTAGTGCACCTTGCCATCCTTGTCGACCCAGCGGTACAGCTTGGGCTTGGTCTGCGCGTCGACCGCCCCGGCGGCAATCGCCGCGACCAGGAAAACCACCAACACGTTCCTGCTGTTCATCGTCCTACCCTCGGTGCGCACTGCCATAGCGCGAACGATACGCCACCAATGCCGGTTTGTGAGCGGACAGTTCCGGCCGGTCGTCGGCCAGTTGCAGCAGTTCGTCGAGTCCGGCGATGGCCACCACCGGCAGACCCATTTCCAGCGCCACTTCCTGCGCCGCCGAGCGCTCGCCGACCAGCCCGCGCTCCTGCCGGTCCAGGGCGATCAGCACGGCGCAGGGCGTCGCCCCGGCCGAGCGGATGATATCGAGCGACTCCCGGATCGCCGTGCCCGCCGTGATCACGTCATCGACGATCAGCACGCGGCCACGCAGCGGCGCGCCGATCAGCAGGCCGCCCTCGCCGTGCGCCTTGGCTTCCTTGCGGTTGAACGCGACCGGCACGTCACGTCCGGCCCCGGCGAGCGCGACGGCGAGCGTGGTTGCCAGCGGGATGCCCTTGTAGGCGGGGCCGAACAACATGTCGAATTCGATGCCCGATTGCGCCAGGGCGGCCGCGTAGCAGTGCCCAAGCGTCGCTAGGGCGACGCCGGAATCAAACAGTCCGGCATTGAAGAAGTACGGACTCACGCGGCCCGATTTGAGCGTGAATTCGCCGAAGCGCAACACCTGGCGCGACACCGCCAGTTCTAGGAATTGTCGCTGGTGGGCTTGCATTGGCTTCCGCCGGACCGGATGAATGCGAATTGTGCCGTATCCCGGGCCTGCGGGCAGCCTTGGCAAAGCCGCGATTTGCCCACGGCCTGATATAGGCTAGCGGCTTCGCCCGTCGCCACCGGTGCCCGTGAAAATCATCAGCTTCAATGCCAACGGCCTGCGCTCGGCGACCAGCAAGGGCTTCTTCGAATGGTTTGCCGACCAGGACGCCGACGTGTTGTGCCTGCAGGAAACCAAGGCCCAGGAGCACCAGTTGGCGGACAGTTGCTTCCGTCCCGCCGGCTATCACGCCTGGTTTCGCGACGCGAGCACGAAAAAAGGCTATTCCGGCGTCGCCATCTACTCGCGGCGCAAGCCCGACGCGGTCATCACCGGTCTGGGCTGGCCCGAGTTCGATGAGGAAGGCCGCTACATCGAAGCCCGCTTCGGCGAGCTCAGCGTTGTCTCGTTGTACCTGCCGTCCGGATCCTCGAAAGCCGAACGCCAGCAGTTCAAGTTCAAGGTGATGGACTGGCTCGCGCCGATCTTCGCCGAGTGGCACGCTACGGGCCGCCAGTACGTGATCTGCGGCGACTGGAACATCGCGCACACGGCGAAGGACATTCGCAACGCGCGTGGCAACGAGAAGAATTCCGGATTTCTTCCCGAGGAGCGTGCGTGGCTTGGCGAGCTGTTCGGCCGGCATGGCTGGATCGACAGTTACCGGTACCTGCATCCGGAGGGGGAGGATTACACCTGGTGGAGCCAGCGCGGCGCCGCCCGGGCCAAGAACGTCGGCTGGCGCATTGACTACCAAGTCATGAGCGCGGGCCTTCGCAATCGCCTCAAGTCCTGTCACATCGCCGCCGAGCCGAAATTTTCCGATCACGCCCCCTACCTGGTGGAATTGCATGACACAGACTGATCAAGCGGCGCCGCCCACCGACTACAAGGGATTGGCCGGCCTGCGCCGCGCCTTCGGCACGCCGTCGGCGCTGACCATGCTGCTGCTCGGTTTCGGCAGCGGCCTGCCGTTCCTGCTGGTCGGTGGCACCCTGTCCACCTGGTTGCGCGACGTCGGCTTCGAGTTGAGCGCGATCGGGCTGATCAGCTACATGAGTTTCTTCTACGTGCTCAAGTTTTTGTGGGCGCCGCTGATCGATCGCTACAACCTGCCGGGCTTCGCGTCGCTCGGCCGCCGACGCGGCTGGTTGCTGTTCTCGCAATTGCTGCTTGCGCTGGCCCTGGCCGGCATGGCGCTGCACGGGCCGACGGCATCGATGGGCACCTTCCTGCTGCTGGTCGGGCTGGCCTCGTTTGCCGGGGCCACGCAAGACGTGGTCGTGGACGCCTATCGCATCGAGATCGCGCCAATTGACGCCCAGGCCGCGCTGGCCGCCACCTACACGCTCGGCTACCGGCTGGCACTGATCATGGCCGGTGCCGGCGTGCTGGCGATCTCCGAGTTCAGCGGCTGGCGCATCGCCTACCTGGCCCCGGCGGCGCTGATGCTGCTGCCGGTGCTGGCGACGGTACTGGCGCGCGAGCCCGAGCAGCTCAAGGCCGCCCGCCAGCTCGACGTCGGCGCGGCGTTCGTGCAGCCGTTCCAGGAATTCTTCACTCGCAACGGGTGGTTGCTGGCGCTGGCCCTGCTCGCCTTCGTCGGCCTGTTCAAGTTTCCCGACCAAATGATCGGCGTACTCGCCGGCCCGTTCTACCTGGACTCGGGCTACACCAAGGCCGACATCGCCACCGTCTCCAAGTTGTATGGGGTCTGGATCGGCATCGCTGGCGCCTTCCTGGGCGGAGTGGGCGTGGCCATGTTCAACATCCGGCGGATGCTGGTCGTGGCCGCGGTGGCGGTTGCCGTGTCCAACCTGGCTTTCCTGCTGATGGCCCAGCACCCTTCGGAGATGTGGGCCTTTTTCGCCGCGATCAGCGCCGATAACCTGTCGCAAGGCTTTGCCGGGACGGTGCTGGTCGCCTTCATGTCCGGCCTGACCAACCGCAATTTCACCGCGACCCAGTACGCGCTGCTGGTGTCGCTGGCCAATCTTCCGGGCAAGTTCATCGGCGGGCTGTCAGGCTTCATCGTCGAGGCCAGCAGCTACCAGGCGTTTTTCCTGCTAAGCGCGGTTTCGGTGGTGCCGACGCTGGCCTTGCTGGCCTGGCTGTGGCGGCGGCTGGACCCGGCAAGCGAGCAACCTGTTCCACTCTCGGCGTCGGCAGCTTAATCTGAGTGCAACCGGGGGACTGAGTTCTGCATGGCCGATTTCCTGTTACGCGACATCGACGAGCGGGTCGCCGAGCGCATCAAGGAGATGGCGCGCCAGCGCGGCTGGCCGTTGAACGACGTCATCCTGCACCTGGTCAAGCAGGCGCTCGGGCTCAGCGAACCCGACCCGCCGCCGGTTCCCGGCGACATCGCCCGGCTCATGGGCGCCTGGGACGACGCCGAAGCGCGCGCTTTCAAGGAAGCGATGTCAGCGTTCACCGGACTGCCCGACGATGCGCCGAGCTACATGCTCGATGACGATTTCAGGAAGTCGAAGCCCGAATAGACGTGTCGCCTCGGCGGGCTATCGCGTGGGCGATCCGGCAGGATAGAGGCAGCCAAGCACCCTGGGGCCGCGCGCACCGGTCACCGCCGGCAGGTTGCCTGGCCGCAAGTTGAGGGTCTCGCGGGCAAGCCAGGCAAAGGCCATGGCCTCGACGAAGTCCGGATCCAACCCATGCGCCGCGGTCGATTCGATCGCCACGCCGGGCAGGCAGGTGGCCAGTTCCGCGAGCAGTTGCGGGTTATGCACGCCGCCGCCACAAACCAGCAGGCGGCGACAGCCGGGCAGTTCGGCGCGCAGCGCGTCGGCCACGGTCTGCGCAGTGAAGCGCGCCAGCGTGGCCTGGACATCCTCGGGACGCAGCGCCACGGCGCCGATGCGAGCTTCCAGCCACGGCAGGTGGAACTGATCGCGGCCGGTGCTCTTGGGCGGCGGCAGGGCCAGCCAGGTTTCCGCCAGCAAGCGAGCTAGCAGCGAGGCATCGCAGCTGCCGGCAGCTGCGAAGGCGCCGTCGCGGTCGAAGCGTTCGCCCCGGAGCTGCAGGCACCAGGCGTCCATCAGGCCGTTGCCCGGGCCGGTGTCGAAGCCGCGGACCGCACCGCTTGCAGGCAATAGCGTCAGGTTGGCGATTCCGCCCAGGTTGAGTACGGCGCGGTCCTCTTGCGCGTCGGCAAGCACGGCGGCGTGAAAGGCAGGTACTAGCGGTGCGCCCTGCCCGCCAGCGGCGACGTCGCGCCGGCGGAAATCGGCAACGGTGTCGATGCCGGTCAGCTCGGCGATGACGTTGCCGTCGCCGACCTGCATCGTGAAGGGAGCGTCGCCGGAGGGGCGGTGGCGCAGGGTCTGTCCGTGCGATCCGATCGCCCGGACCGGTTGGCGCAGCTCTCCGGCCGCGGCGAGTAACTGGTTCGCGGCATCGGCCAGGGCGCGACCCATCGCGCTGTCGAGTTCGCCGAGTTCATCGAGGCTCACCATCTCCTCGGCCTGCGACAGCCGCAACACGCGCTCGCGCAGGGCATCGGGCAAGGGGTAGGTGTGGGCGGACAGCAGCCGGGGCTCGGGCGAAAAGCTGACCAGCGCGGCATCGATGCCGTCGGCGCTGGTCCCGGACATCAGTCCGATGAAAAACCCGCCGTCGCTAACGGCGGGTTCGGGATTGCTCGGGCTAGCGCCTGCCTCTGTCACGCCGCGCGCGGGCAATGCCTGCCTGTCACCGACGTGAGCCACGCGCTTAGCGCGACGCGAGGCGGGTGTTTTTTTCCACCAGCAGGAGCTTGGCAACCGCCGGCGCCGTGGCCGCGCGGAACCGCGACAGTTCTCCGCCCGAAAGGGGCTGCGGCTTGGGCATGGTGACTGTCAACGGGTTGACCTGGCTGCCATTGATGCGGAATTCGTAGTGCAGGTGTGGGCCCGTCGCCAGGCCGCTCATGCCGACATAGCCGATGGTGCTGCCCTGGCCGACGTGCTGGCCCTGCTTGGCCTTGCCCCAGGCCGACATGTGGCCGTACAGCGTGCTGCGGCCCTGTCCGTGATCGATGATCACGGCGCGCCCGTAGCCACTCTTCCAGCCGACAAAGGCAACCCGGCCATCGCCAGCCGCCATGATCGGCGTGCCACTGCGAGCGGCGTAATCGACGCCCTTGTGCGCGCGCATGCGGCCGAGCACCGGGTGCTTGCGCATCCCGAAGGTCGAGGACAGGCGGGCGAATTCGATCGGAATGCGCATCAGAACCTTCTTCAGGGGCCGACCGGTCTCGTCGAAGTACTCTTTCTTGCCATTCTGGTTGTAGGTGAACGCGGTGTAGCGCTTGCCGCGGTTCGTGAACGTGGCACCGATGACGTCGCCGGTCCCGACCCGCTGGCCTTCGCGCCAGATTTCTTCGTAGATCACCTGGAAGGTGTCGCCGTCGCGCACTTCCTCGACGAAGTCGATGTCGTACTTGAACATGTTCGCCATCTCGTTGATGGCGCTGGCCGACAGCCCGGCGCGGGCGCCATCGGCGTACAGGGAACTGGTGATCGTGCCGGCGGCGATCTCGACCCGGCGCTCCATCTGGCGCGCCTGGACTTTCTCGCCGATGGCCTGGCCGTTGACGGTCAGGTCAACCCGGGTATCGCTATCGCGGTCGAAGCGCAGCGTTTTCAGCTGGCCGGCGCCATCAAGCTCGAACGCCAACTCCTGGCCCTCGCGTAGCTGGGTCAGCGCGGACTTCGACGATGTCGCCTGCAGCATGCTGTTCATCAGCGCCCGCGGCAGCTTCAGTTGGGCGAAAATGGTGCCCAGGTTGTCGCCGCTGCGGACCCGGACGATCTGCCATCCCGAGCTGACCGCCTGGTCCACCGTCGCTGACTTGGGCAGCGGCAGGGCCATGGAAAGGCGGCTGGGAGCGACGGCATCGGCCGGAACGCGCGTGGCGTTGGCGAAGCCGGGCACGATGGCGATGAGGGCGGTTCCGACCACGCCGAACATGCCGGCGAGCAGCCAGTGTTCGTGCGACCATTTGTGGCGCGCGGATTCTTGGGGGGAATGTGGCAAAACGGTCTCCGCGGGCCGGCCCGGACAGAAAGGACGGGCTACCATAACCAGAGTTAAATGCATGCGTCAAACCCTTGTGAACATTAGCTTTTTTGTTCCAAAACTTTAACTAATCATTAACGACGGCCGCACAGAACGGCCGTCAAAACCCCCCAAGTACCTGAATAGACCCATGACCGACATTGAATACGCGCTGAACCTGATCGGCCGCGGCGCCGACGAAGTCCTCAAGACCGAAGAGTTGGAGGCCCGCCTGAAGCTCGGGCGCCCCCTGCGGATCAAGGCTGGCTTCGATCCGACTGCCCCCGACCTGCATATCGGCCATACCGTGCTGCTCAACAAGATGCGGCAGTTTCAGGACCTCGGCCACCAGGTCATCTTCCTGATCGGCGATTTCACCGGAATGATCGGCGATCCGACCGGCAAGAACGTCACCCGCAAGCCGTTGACCCGCGAAGACGTCCAGGCCTATGCCGAGACCTACGCCGAACAGGTGTTCAAGGTCCTCGATTGCGACAAGACCGAGCTGCGCTTTAATTCGGAATGGTTCGACAAGATGGACGCCGCCGGGATGATCAAGCTTGCCGGCCAGCACACGGTCGCCCGCATGCTCGAGCGCGACGATTTCTCCAAGCGCTTTGCCGGTCAGCAGCCGATCGCGATCCACGAATTCCTGTATCCGCTGGTGCAGGGCTACGACTCGGTCGCGTTGAAGTGCGACGTCGAGCTGGGCGGCACCGACCAGAAATTCAACCTGCTGATGGGCAGGGCGCTGCAGGCGCATTACGGCCAACCGCCGCAGATCGTGCTGACCATGCCGCTGCTGGAGGGCCTGGACGGCGTCAACAAGATGGGCAAGTCGCTGGGCAACTACTTCGGCATCAACGAGCCGGCGAACACCATCTTCGGCAAGACCATGTCGGTCTCCGACGAGCTGATGTGGCGCTGGTTCACGCTACTTTCCTTCGAGAAATCACTGGCCGACATCGAGCGGATGAAGACGGCGGTCGCCGGCGGCGACAACCCGCGCGACTTCAAGGTGCAACTGGCGCGGGAGCTGGTCGACCGATTCCACGGCCCCGGCAGCGGCGAAGCGGCGATAGCGCACTGGAACGAAGTCGTCCGCGGCGGTGCCGTGCCGACCGACCTGCCCGTCCAGGACATCGCCGTGCCGGCGGAGGGCATCCGGATCGGCGCCCTGCTGCGCGCCGCCGGCCTGGCCTCCTCGGGCGCCGAAGCCGGTCGCAAGCTGGCCGAGCGGGCCGTGCGCCTGGACGGCGTGGTCACCGAAGACCGCGACCTGTCGCTCTCGGCTGGCTCCGAGCACCTGCTGCAGCTCGGCAAACGCGGTTTCGCCAAGGTTCGGCTGATCCCGGCCTAGGAAGATTTTCCGCCAGCCTCGCCTGGCTGGTGTAGACTTGTCGACCCGCCAACCAGAAAACTTCTGGCATGGATGCAGCGCTGGCGGGTGGCAGGAAATCCTCGAATCGCGCTATTGACGGTCTTGGATTTTGCCCTATAATGTGCGGCTCGGTTGGGCGAAACGCCCCTCCTACTGATGACAGCCCAAGGCTGGCGTTGGTGACGCAAAGGATCTTTGACAGTGTGCGCAGGAAATTTGTGCGGGCGTCTGTGGGAGGTTGGCGAGTCCAA
>JANPDF010000114.1:0-2803 GCA_031431355.1 Gammaproteobacteria bacterium | reverse complement strand
TGCAGGCGAAGGTGTTCCGCCCGCTGCCGCTCGAAGCTGGTGTAGTCGCCGGTATAGAGCTTGGCCTTGCCTTCGTGCAGGTGCAGGGTGTGGGTGGAGACCCCATCCAGGAACTCGCGGTCGTGCGAGATCAACAACAACGTGCCCGGATACTTCAGCAACCACTGCTCCAGCCAGAGCACGGCGTCGAGATCGAGATGGTTGGTCGGCTCATCGAGCAACAACAAATCGGAAGGCTTCATCAGCGCGCGAGCGAGGTTTAGTCGCACCCGCCAACCGCCCGAGAAGGACGACACCGGGCGCGAGTGCGTATCGGCCGGAAAGCCGAGACCATGCAGCAAGCGGCCGGCCCGTGCGCTGGCATCGTAGCCATTGAGTTCGTCGAGGCGATGGTGCGCCTCGGCAACGGCGTCATAGTCCTCGGCGTCCATGGCGGCCGCCTCGGCACGAATCACCTCGTAGACTTCGGCGTCGCCGCCAAGGACGAAGTCGATCGCCGGATCGGGCAGCGACGGGGTTTCCTGCGCCACGCTGGCGATGCGCAGCCGGCTCGGCATATCCAGGTTGCCCACGTCCGATTCAATCTCGCCCATGATGGTCGCGAACAGGCTGGACTTGCCGCAGCCATTGCGGCCGATGACGCCCACTCGCCATCCGGCGTGCAGGGTCAGGTCGACATTGGACAGCAGTAGCCGCTCGCCGCGTCGCAGCGCGAAATTCTTGAAGGCGATCATAGGCGGCTATTCTAACAGGCACCCCGGTTTGATTCGGTGCCTCCCGCGCCGTCAAGATCCAAGCCAGGCATCAGGAGCACGGATGGGTCACGAATCGCCACTGATCGCGCTACTCGTGGGCGGCCTGGTCCTGGCATTCGTGCTGGGCGCGCTTGCTCACCGCCTCCGGCTTTCGCCGCTGGTGGGTTACCTCCTGGCAGGCATGGTGGTGGGCCCGTTGACGCCCGGTTTCGTTGGGAACTCGGCGATGGCCTCGCAACTGGCCGAGATCGGCGTGGTCCTGCTGATGTTTGGCGTGGGCCTGCACTTCTCCATCGATGACCTGAAGGATGTCGGCCTGATCGCCGTGCCCTGGGCGGTGGTGCTGCTACGCGCCCTCGAAGAACATCGAATGATCGAAACCTCGCGCGGCAAGACGGCCATTGGCTGGCTGATCGTCGAGGATCTGGCGATGATCCTCGCCCTGGTGTTGCTGCCGGTGCTGGCTCCCGCGAGCTGTTCACGCTGTCCATCCTGGCAATCGCGCTGGGCGTGGCCTTCGGTTCCGCGGCCTTGTTCGGCGTCTCGATCGCGCTTGGCGCCTTCTTCGCGGGCAGGGCGCACAGCGAGTCGGAGATGCGTTACCTGCTCGAACAGGGCACCGATGCCGCGGTGCTTGCCGAACGGGAACTCGCCTATTCGATGGCCGAAATGGTGATGGCAGCGCCAGCCGCAGCCACTCTTACGCCGAGGCTGATTTCCGAAAATTCAGGGTAACGCCGTCAGTATCAACGACTACTGTATCGCCCTGACCAAACTCGCCCGAGAGGATTTTGTTCGCCAGCGGGTTTTCCAGCTGCTGCTGGATCGCACGCTTCAAAGGCCGCGCGCCATAGACCGGATCGAAGCCGATGTTGCCAATCAGCAGCAATGCTGCGTCGCTGATTTCCAGCCGGATCTGCCGGTCCGCGAGGCGCTTGGCCAGATAGCTGGTCTGGATCCGCGCGATCGATTGGATCTGCTCATGGCCGAGGGGATGGAAGACGACGATGTCATCGAGCCTGTTGATGAATTCGGGGCGGAAATGACCCTGCACCGATGCCATCACCGCTGCCTTCATCTGCGTGTAGGCCTCCGATGAATCCGAATTCTTGTCGGCGATCTCCTGGATATGCTGCGAGCCCAGGTTGGAGGTCATCACGATCACGCAATTGCGGAAGTCCACCGTGCGGCCCTGGCCATCGGTGAGGCGACCGTCGTCGAGCACCTGCAGCAACACGTTGAACACATCCGAGTGCGCCTTCTCGACCTCATCGAGCAGGAGTACCGAATAAGGCCGGCGACGCACAGCCTCGGTCAGGTATCCGCCTTCTTCGTAGCCGACATATCCGGGCGGCGCACCGATCAGGCGCGCCACGGAATGCTTCTCCATGAACTCACTCATGTCGATGCGCACCATCGAGTCCGGCGAGTCGAACAGGAATTCAGCGAGCGCCTTGCACAACTCGGTCTTGCCCACGCCAGTCGGGCCAAGGAACAGGAAGGAACCATTCGGCCGGTTGGGATCCGACAGGCCCGCGCGCGAGCGCCGGATCGGGTCGGCGACCGCTTTCACCGCTTCGTCCTGGCCGATGACGCGCTTGTGCAACTCGTCTTCCATGCGCAGCAGCTTCGCCCGTTCGCCCTCGAGCATCTTGCTGACCGGAATGCCGGTCCAGCGCGACACCACTTCGGCGATCTCCTCGGCGGTCACCTTGTCCTGCAGCAGCTTGAAGCCCTTGGACTCGGTTTCCTGAGCGGCCTTGAGTTGCTTCTCGAGCTCGGGCAGCTTGCCGTACTGGATCTCGCTCATCTTTGCGAAGTCCTGCTGCCGATGCGCGGCTTCCAGCGCCAGCTTGGCCTGCTCGATCTGCTCCTTGATGCGAGACACCCCGGTCAGCGCGGCCTTTTCCGATTTCCAGATCTCCTCGAGGTCGGAGAACTTCCGCTCAAGCTCGTCGATCTCCGTCTGCAGATCCTCCAGGCGCTGCCGGGACTCCTTGTCTTTCTCCTTCTTCAGCGCCTCGCGCTGGATCTTGAGCTGGATGAGG
>JANPDF010000113.1:0-3211 GCA_031431355.1 Gammaproteobacteria bacterium | reverse complement strand
CGATGCGCTTGCCGTCCGCCGATGCGCGGCCGCGGAAGTCACCCTTTCCGCCTGGCAGCGAGAAGCGGACCAACTCGCCATCCCGCTGCACCGCCACGGCGATGCCGCCGATCTCGGCGCGCCAGGCGGCCGCGCGACCGTCCATCGTCAATGCGCCGCGCACGCTGGGGCCGTAGCTGTGCTCGTAGCCCCACAGTCCGGACAAGCGGTCCGCCGCCGCCTGGGCAAAACCCGGCGATGGCAGCGCGGCGAGAACCAGGGTCAACTGCAAGCCGCGCACATGCATTCGATCGCTCCTCGAGGATTCAAGGCACAGGCTAGTGCCCGGGCCGCCGGAATTCTTGTACGCAACAAACCCGGAGTTAGCGCGCCCGGCAGCTCCGATAGCGGGCCGGCGGAAGGCCATAGCCTTCGACGAAGCGCCGGGTCAGGTGCGCCTGGTCGAAGAACCCACAGGCCTGCGCGATGCGCGACAGTGGCGCGTCCGAATCGGCGAGCATGGCCGCGGCGCGCGACAGGCGGCAGCGGCGCAGGTAGTCGCCCGGCGTGCAACCGAAGTGCCGGCGGAACGCGCGCGTCACCGACACAGGGTGCACGCCGACCTCGGCGGCGATCCGCGCGAGGCGCAGGTCGCTGGCGCATTCCTCGTGGATCAGCTCGCGGGTGCGACGCAACCAGCGCGGCGGGCGGCCATGCGCTTCGGCGAACACCGCTGCCGTGGCGTCGAGCAGTTCGGTGCACAGCGATTCGATCGCCAACGGGGCGTGGTCGTCGCCGCGATCGTATTCGCGCGACAGTGCGAAGGCGAGCTCCAGAGATCGATCACGAAGCTGCAAGGCGTGGCTGGGCAAAGCCGCCGCCGCCTCGAACTGCACTTCGGTCGCCGCCGACACCGACACCGACAGGAAGCGACCGCCGCAGCCGTGGAAGCGATCGCGGTGCGTGGTCCCGGCGGGATTGAAGATCAGGCAGGGCCGGTCGGTGCGCGCGTCCGGCCCCTCGGCGGTAGTCACGTACACGCCCTCGAGCAACAGAACGTAGTGCGCGTCCGAATGCGTGTGCCGCTGCACCTGGTGCTCGGGCACGGTCGGCACGCGCTTGGCCACCACGAAGCCACCCGCCTCCCGGTCGCCGGCGGAGTCGCCCATGAACTGGCCATGGTGCAGGAAGCGGGTTTCAGCGAGCGTAGCCATGGGCGTATCTCAACACGAATGCCCGCAGTTCGCTCACTCGGGCTTCGGCGCGTCCACATTGAAGCAGTTGCGCCCGGCGCCATGGTGCCAGCGTGCATCGCTCTCCGCCCCGCTGACGCTGGTGTCGGTGGCAAACACGGCGCACAGCTGGAAGCGCCGTTCCGCCGACGGTGCATAGGCGTAAGGCGCGCCTGTCTCCGGATCCCGGATCGACAGGGTGTTGCCGGGCTTGCCGCTCACCACCGAGACGCTCGCGGGCAGGCGGGCATGCTCGGCGTAGTGCTCGTCGATCGCCCTCTCCAGTCCTTTCAGGTCCTCGATGCGGCGATCGTCGAGCTTGACCTTGCGCCGATCCGAAGGCGTTCCCGTCGCCAGGATCGCCGCCGCGATCGTCGCCACCATGAGCACGCTCGCGGTGATCGCCAGCCAGCGGCCAAGTGAGGAGGCCGGCGTGGACGCGCTCGGCTCTTCGCGCTCCTCGCGGCGCAGGTCGTTGAGGTAGTAGCCAAAGGTGGCACCGGCGATCACCGCGGCGACCAGGACCTTCAGGCCGAAGCGAATGGTGAACTCGCCGCCGAGCACCGTGTAGACAAGCGTGATTACGTCGCCGATCAGCACCGTGACCGCGATGAACAGAGTCAGGTAAGTCAGCCAGCGCCGCACCGCCGACAGGCGCTTGACCGGATTGCGGGCGAGTTCGCGACCGAGGTAGCGCGCGACGAACAGGAACACCGGAAACGCGGTCACCACCGAGGCGATCGACCAGCGAACGGAGTCGCCCATCCGTAATCCCAGATACCTCGTATCCGCGGGATCCGGGAACGCGCGGTTGATCAGGTCGAACAGCAGGCTGCCGAAGTGCCACGCCGCCACGTACAGCGTGACGAACAGCACCAGGTAGAGGAAGGCTTCGCGCGCGGAGAGGTAGGGCCGCGGCTTTGGCACCGGGACCGGGAAGTCCACCGGCGCGTAGGCGCCCAATGCGCTGCGCACCTGCTCCTTCGGCCAGCCCGCGCTGTCCAGCGCCGCTTCAATCGCTTCGCGCGACTGGCCCCGCGAAAGGGTCTCGCGGACGAACAGTTCCAGGTCTTGCGTGGCTGCAGCCATGGTAATCATCTGCCAACAGAGAAGTTATTCACTCGAAGCGTTGGCCTTTCTTGGCACAAGACGCATCGCCGGCGCTTCAAACTTCGCGATGGCCTCAGCAATGGCCTCGGGCGATACCTCGTATATCTCTGCCAGTTCGGCAGCAGCCTCCGACTTGCTCCGGCCCTGCCCATTGACCAGGCAGGCGAAATGGATTGCGACATAACCCGGATCCATTCTTGTCGCCCCGCTTCGCGCACCAGGCAGAGCATCGGGGATCTGCCTTGCCCATGCGCGAAGCATTCCTGCAATCAACTTGCGCTCAGCGGCTCTTGCAAACGGCTCGCCTTTTTCAACGCGCTCCGCAATCGAGTCGATGAAGTCGCGCTGGGCTTTTACTATCAGTTGGTGCTTATCGGTCGAGGCAGAGAATTCGACGCGACCTTTCTCAGCACTCGGCGCAGCCGGAGCTTCGGTTATCTTGGTGGTCTTCTTCGTGGCCATGCTCAGTCCTTTGCAGGATCGCTGCCTGATTTTGCCGGTTCTTGCGAGGGCGTCAGGGGCCAGTCTAGCAATCCGGAGTGCTGGCAGGACAGAAAGGTAAAAAGCGGCGGTCAGGCCAGCCAAGCGACTAGCGCGGCGACGATGGCGAGAATGCACTGTGGGACGCTGATCGCATCCCGAATATCCGACAGAGCCTGCCGCATCCAGCGAGCGTGTAGCGCATCCAGCAGAAGGACAATCAGCACTCCTGTCGCGAACGCGCCCGGTACGACCGCCAGGAACGGATCGTCCAGGTCCGCCGAGCCCAGCTCGCGAATCGGCCGGTACGCGCATACCGCGATAGCCACTGCTGCGAGCCCCGCCTCCCATCGGACCCGCGGCAGACGAAGCAACGCCACGCCCATGAACATGATCAGCCACACCTGCAC
>JANPDF010000112.1:0-2673 GCA_031431355.1 Gammaproteobacteria bacterium | reverse complement strand
GCGCAGGCGCTGTCGAAGTCGGGCGTCCGCACGATGCACAGGACCGGCCCGAAGATCTCTTCGCGATAGATGCGCATGTCCGAACTGACGCGGTCGAACAGGCTGCCGCCGAGGTAGAAACCGTTGCGGTGGCCGTCGATCTCCAGCTTGCGGCCATCGACGATAAGGTCGGCGCCTTCGGTGACGCCCAGGTCCACGTAGCCGGAAACCTTGTCGCGATGAGCGCCGGTAATCAGCGGACCCATATCGGGATTGCCTTCGTGCCCGGGGCCGATGCGCAGTCCTTCGACCATCGGCTTGAGTCGCGCAATCAGTGCGTCCGCGGTGGCATCGCCAACGCAGACGGCGACTGAAATCGCCATGCAGCGTTCACCCGCCGAGCCATAGCCGGCACCGAGCAGGGCGTTTGCGGCCTGCTCCATGTCCGCGTCGGGCATAACCACCATGTGATTCTTGGCGCCGCCGAGCGCCTGGACGCGCTTGCCCGCCGCCGAGCCGCGCGCGTAGATGTATTCGGCAATCGGGGTCGAGCCGACAAAACTGATCGCGTGGACGCGCGGGTCGTCGAGCAGCGTGTCCACCGCTTCCTTGTCGCCATGCACGACATTGAACACCCCGTCCGGAAGCCCTGCCTGGCTCAGCAGGCGCGCCAGCAACATCGGTGGCGTAGGATCGCGCTCGGATGGCTTGAGGATGAAGGTATTGCCGCAGGCGATGGCGATCGGGAACATCCACATCGGCACCATGCACGGGAAATTGAACGGCGTGATGCCGGCGACCACGCCCATTGGCGAGTACTCGCTGTAGCTATCGACGCCGCCGCCGACGTTCATGGAATGCTCGCCCTTGAGCAGGTGCGGAATGCCGCAGGCGAATTCCACCACTTCGATGCCGCGGGTCAGTTCGCCGCGGGCATCGGAAAAAACCTTGCCGTGTTCGCTGGTGATCGCCAGGGCGATCTCATCGGCGTGGTGTTCCAGCAATTCCTTGAACTTGAACAGCACCCGCGCGCGATTGAGCGGCGTGGTCGCCGCCCAGGCCGGAAAGGCCGCCTGCGCCGAAGCGATGGCGGCTTCTACTTCCTGCTTCGATGCCAGCGGCACCATGCCGGTAACCTTGCCGGTGGCCGGATTGAACACCTCGCCTGAGCGGCCGCTGGTGCCCGCCACGTCCTGGCCACTGATGAAATGCGGAATGTAGGCGGGCATCAATGTCATTGGCGGAAGCCTCGCTGGCAGTTCGGATCAGGCGATGGCTTCGGCAGCAGGCACGTACGCGTAGCCCAGGTCGCGGGCAACCGCTTCATACGTGATCTTGCCCTCATGCACGTTGAGGCCGTTCATCAGGTGCGGGTCGTCCAGCAGGGCCTGTTTGTAACCCTTGTTCGCCAGTTGCACGGCGAAGGGCAGGGTGGCGTTGGTGAGCGCGAACGTGGACGTGCGGGCAACGCCGCCCGGCATGTTTGCCACGCAGTAATGGATCACGCCATCCACCTCGTAGGTCGGGTTTTGGTGGGTGGTGGCCTTGGATGTCTCGAAGCATCCGCCCTGGTCGATGGCGACATCCACGAGGACCGAGCCCGGACGCATCAGCTTTAGCTGCTCGCGCGAAATCAGCTTCGGCGCCGCAGCGCCGGGCACCAGCACCGCGCCGATCACCAGGTCGGCATCCGGCAGGCGCTCCTCGATGGCGTCATGCGTGGAGTAGATGGTGGTCAGGCGGTCACCATAGAGTTCGTCGAGTTCCTTGAGGCGGTTCAGCGAGCGGTCGAGGATGGTGACGTGGGCATTCATGCCCATCGCCATGCGGGCGGCATTGATGCCGACCACGCCGCCGCCGATCACCAGCACTTCCGCCGGCTTTACGCCGGGAACGCCGCCCAGCAATACGCCGGAACCGCCTTGTGCCTTCTCCAGCGCGTGCGCGCCAGCCTGGATCGACATGCGTCCGGCAACTTCGCTCATCGGCGCCAGCAGCGGCAGGCCGCCATTCTTGTCGGTGACCGTCTCGTAGGCGATCGCGGTGCAGCCCGAGGCGATCAGTGCCTTGGTCTGTTCCGGATCCGGGGCCAGGTGCAGGTAGGTGTACAGGACCTGGCCTTTGCGCAGCATCTTGCACTCGCCGGGCTGCGGTTCCTTGACCTTGATGATCATCTCGGCGCGCGCAAAGATTTCCTCGGCCGTATCGACGATCTCGGCGCCAGCCTTCTGGTACATCTCGTTGGTCAGGCCGATCGACTTGCCGCCGTCACGCTGCACGATCACCTTGTGGCCATTGGCCACCAGCTCGCGCGCGCCGGCCGGAGTCAGGCCGATCCGGTATTCGTGGTTCTTGATTTCCTTGGGGACGCCGATAAGCATGGGGGTGCCCCTCCCAGGGCATGGCTCACTGATATTGGTTGCGATTCGGGCCGTTCGGCCAGCCGCCTATTGTAGCGGTCACCCCCTCGACTTCGTCAGGCGGTTTCCCGGATGGCCTCGGCCAGGCGGCCGAAAATCTGCTCGATGTGGCCCAGGTCCAGGATCAGGGGCGGCGACAGCGCGATCACGTCGCCGGTGGTGCGGATCAGCAACTCCTTCTCGTGAAAACTACGGGTAAATACGTCGAAGGCGCGGGTGCCCGGCTTGCCGTCGCGGGGCGCCAGCTCGATCGCGCCGATCAGTCCGAAATTGC
>JANPDF010000111.1:0-1857 GCA_031431355.1 Gammaproteobacteria bacterium | reverse complement strand
CTGCCCTCGTCGCGGGTGGGGATCGCTGGAGGAAGCGGGCCTCCGTGAAAGTTGTGGGGTGGGGTTGAAGCTGGGCCAGGAATTATTTGTTTGGCAACGGCGTTGCCGTCTGCTGTTGCCCTTGCCGTTTCGCTACGGATTCGGGAGCGAGGGGGAGCCGGGTGGAGCGGCGGGTGGCTTGCGTCGAGCCGGCCAGGGAAGGCCGGGCGGGCATCAGGGCCGGACAGCCCTGACGCCCGAAAAGCAAGTCACCCGCCGCTCGACCCGGCGTTCGCCTCAGCGAGATTCAGCCAGATTCAGCGAGATTCAGGGACGCGCGATGGTTTGTTCGATGGCACCGAAGATGGAGGCGCCGGACTTGTCGAGCATCTCGATGCGGACGACGTCGCCGTAGCTCATGAAAGGCGTGCTCGGCTTGCCGTCGCGCAGGGTTTCCACGGTGCGCAGCTCGGCGAAGCAGGAGGCGCCGAGCGAGGTGTCTTCGTTGGCTACCGTGCCCGAGCCGACGATGGTGCCGGCCGACAGCGGCCGGGTCCGGGCGGCATGCGCGATCAATTGCGCGAAGTTGAACTGCATATCCACGCCCGCCTCCGGCGCGCCAAACCAGGCGCCGTTGATGTGGGTGAGCAGCGGCAGGTGGACCTTGCTGTCGCGCCAGGCATCGCCGAGCTCGTCGGGGGTGACCAGCACTGGGCTCAGCGCCGAGCGCGGCTTGGAATGCAGGAAGCCGAAGCCCTTGGCCAACTCGCCGGGAATCAGGTTGCGCAGCGACACGTCGTTGACCAAGCCGACCAGTTGCACGTGCCCGGCAGCGTCTTCCGGCGACACCGCCATTGGCACGTCATCGGTAACCACGATCACTTCGGCCTCCAGGTCGATGCCGTACTCAGGGTCGGTGACCAGCACCGGATCGCGCGGTCCGTAGAAGCCGGCGCTAACGCCCTGGTACATCAACGGATCCGTGTAGAAGCTTTCCGGCACCTCGGCGCCGCGCGCCTTGCGCACCCGCGCCACGTGCGGCAGGTAGGCGCTGCCGTCGACGAACTCGTAGGCGCGCGGCAACGGTGAAGCGAGCGCGCTGCAGTCCAGCGCGAATACCGGCTCGCCATTGATCGTTTCAGCTTTGCTGGCCTGCATCACTTCGTACAGCGCGTTGAGCCGCGGCGCGCACGACTGCCATTCCTCCAGCGCGCGTTGCAGGGTCGGGGCAATGCCGGTTGCCTTGACCGCCCGCGTGAGGTCACGCGAGACGACGACCAGCGTGCCGTCACGGCCGCCTTCCTTGAGTGAGCCGAGCTTCATGGCGTGTTCCGTTCTGGAGAGAAGTGGTGCTGCAGGCCCTGCCAGCACTCGAGGTAGTCGCGTTGCAGCGTCGGCGATTCGAGCGCCTGCCGCGTCGGCTTGATGACCGAGCGCGTTTCGAACATGAAGGCCATCGTTTCGCTGATCACGTCCGGCCGGGACAGGTCGGCGCGCGAGGCCTTGTCGAAGGTTGCCGCGTCGGGACCATGGCCGCTCATGCAGTTGTGCAGCGAGGCGCCGCCGGGCAGGAAGCCTTCGGCCTTGGCGTCGTAGACGCCGTGGATGAGGCCCATGAATTCGCTGGCCACGTTGCGGTGGAACCACGGCGGACGGAACGTGTTCTGGGCCACGAGCCAGCGCGGCGGAAAGATCGCGAAATCGAGGTTGGCGGTGCCCGGCACGCCGGAGGCGGAGGTCAGCACGGTGAAGATCGACGGGTCGGGATGGTCGTAGCTGATCGAACCGAGGGTGTTGAAGCGGCGCAGGTCGTATTTGTACGGCGCGTAGTTGCCATGCCAGCCGACGACATCCAGCGGCGAGTGGCCGATGGCAGCG
>JANPDF010000110.1:0-5203 GCA_031431355.1 Gammaproteobacteria bacterium | reverse complement strand
GCCAAGAGCGGACGCGCGGACTTTTTGGATGCCTATCAATTTGCCGCGGCTAGGTCCGCACATGTCGTCGAGGCCGGCGCTTGACACTCTTCCTAAATTCCGGAATAGTGGAAGCATGAAGAGTGATAGCGCCCTCACCGCACTAAGCGCCCTCGGGCACGAAACCCGCTTGGCGGCATTTCGCCAACTGGTTCAGGCCGGCCCCGTCGGCATGTCGGTAGGCGAACTCCGCGAGCGCCTGGATCTTCCCCCAGCCACCCTCAGCGCGCATTTGAACGTGCTGCGTGCCGCCGCTCTGGTCCACGACGAGCGCGAAGGCCGAGTCATCCGGGTGCGCGCCAACTTCCTGCAGATGAATGCGCTGCTGGCGTACCTGACCGAAAACTGCTGCGCCGGGGCCGCTGACTGCGGCCCGGCCGTGGCCTGCAAACCCCGCAAGTCCGGAGCTTCCAAATGAATCGCTTCCACGTCCATCTCAACGTCACCGTCCGGCCGCGGTCCCGGCCCTGGTGGCCGGCTACATATTTGCGGCGTACTGGTTCACCGCCAGCACCTCGTTCGCAAACCCGGCGGTCACGCTGGCGCGGTCGCTGACGCAGACCTTCGCTGGCATTCGTCCCGAAGACGTTCTGGGATTCGTGGTCGCCCAATTGATCGGCATGGCGGCGGCGATCGCGGTGAGCGAGGCACTGCTGTCCAGCCAAATCGGCGAACCGCCGCCGGAGAGCGCCTAAGCGGCCCTTCGCCATTTTCATCATCCTTTGGACGCCCGCATGACCCTCAACGTCGGTATCAACGGATTCGGCCGTATGGGCCGACTCACCCTCCGCGCGGCCTGGGACGACCAGGCAATAGCATTCACGCAGATCAACGATCCCGCCGGCGACCCCGTCACGCTGGCGCACTTGCTCAACTTCGATTCCGTTCACGGCCGCTGGGCGCATGAAGCGCACGCCGACGCGGACGCGATCGTGATCGACGGCCGCCGCATTCCCGTCACCCGGAACAAGGACCTGGCCGCTACTGACTGGTCGGGCTGCGACGTGGTGCTCGAGGCCTCGGGCAAGTTCCGCAAGCCGGACGTGCTGCAGCCCTACCTCGACCAGGGCGTGAAGCGCGTGGTGGTGACCGCGCCGATCAAGGCCGCCGGCACCGTCGACATCGTGATGGGCGTCAACCACCAGCGCTTCGATCCCGCGCTGCACCGAATCGTCTCGGCGGCCTCATGCACCACAAACTGCCTGGCGCCGGTGGTGAAGGTCATCCACGAGGGCATCGGCATTCGCCACGGCAGCCTCACCACGATCCACAGCCTGACCAATACTCAAGTCATCGTCGACATGCCGCACAAGGACCTGCGCCGGGCGCGCTCCTGCGGCACCAGCCTGATCCCGACTTCGACCGGCTCAGCGACCGCTATCGCCGAGATTTTTCCGGAGCTGCGCGGGCGCCTGGACGGGCACGCCGTTAGGGTGCCGCTGACCAACGCATCACTGACCGATTGCGTGTTCGAGGTCGAGCGTGCGACGAGCGTCGAGGAGGTTAACCGCCTGCTCAAGACAGCGGCCGAAGGTGAGCTGAAAGGCATCCTTGGCTACGAAGAGCGGCCGCTGGTGTCGATCGACTACCTGCACGATCCGCGCTCGGGCATTGTCGATGCACTTTCAACGTTGGTCATCAACGGCACGCAAGTAAAGATTTACGCCTGGTACGACAACGAGTGGGGCTACGTGAATCGCGCGGCCGAACTGGTGCGTCTGGTCGGCGCCGCCGGCTGACCCCGTGGCTCGCTTGTCGCCCGAGGTCCGGCAGTACGCGCTGATCACCGGCAACTACTGGGCATTCACGCTGACCGACGGCGCGCTGCGCATGCTGGTGGTGTTGTATTTCCACCAGCTGGGTTATTCGCCCTTGCAGGTCGCGCTGCTGTTCCTGTTCTACGAGATCTTCGGTGTCATCACCAACCTGGTCGGTGGCTGGCTCGGGGCCCGACTTGGCTTGAACCGCACGATGAACATCGGATTGGCCCTCCAGGTGCTGGCGCTGGCGATGCTGGCGTTGCCGGCCGTCTGGCTGACCCTGCCGTGGGTGATGGGTGCGCAGGCGCTGTCCGGCATCGCCAAGGACCTCAACAAAATGAGCGCGAAGAGCAGCATCAAGCTGCTGGTGCCGGACACGCAGCAGGGCGCGCTGTTCAGGTGGGTCGCTGCTCTGACGGGGTCGAAGAACGCGCTCAAGGGCGTCGGATTCTTCCTCGGCGGGGCGCTGCTCACGACGGTGGGATTTCGCGCCGCCGTGGTGCTGATGGCCGCCGCGCTGCTCATTGTCTGGCTGCTGAGCTTGGCGCTGCTCCGACGCGACTTTGGCAAGGCAAAAAGCAAACCCAAGTTCCGCGATATCCTCTCCAAAAGTCGGGCGGTCAATCGCTTGTCGGCCGCCCGGATGTTCTTATTCGGCGCGCGCGACGTCTGGTTCGTGGTGGCGCTGCCGGTGTTTCTTGCCACGTCGCTCGGCTGGGACTTTTGGTGGATCGGCGCCTTCATGGCCGCCTGGATTGTTGGCTACGGCGTCGTTCAGGGCGTGGCGCCGTGGCTGCTACGCCGACGCGATGGAGCTCTTCCCGACGGCCGCACTGCATTTGTGTGGGCGGTCGTTCTAGCGATTGTGCCGGCCGCGATGGCCGTGTCGTTCGGCGGAGGGCACGTAGAGTCCGTTGTCGTGGGGGGGCTTGTCGTGTTCGGGGTGCTATTTGCCGTCAACTCATCGCTGCATAGCTACCTGATCGTCAGTTACGCCGCTGAGGACGGCGTCTCGCTGGACGTTGGCTTCTACTACATGGCCAATGCACTCGGCCGCTTGCTCGGCACAGTGCTTTCAGGGTGGATATTCCAGGTGTGGGGACTAGCTGCATGCCTCGCAGTGTCATCCGTGTTCGTCGGCACTGCGGCCCTGCTGTCGCTCGCGCTGCCGAGGCATCGTTCGGCGCCTCCTGCAGATTCCCGAGGCCCCGCTGCTTAAGCATCTGAATTGAGCTCAATTGCCACTGATGTCCGCTTTGGGTGAGAGCGGAAATCTGCGCTGTTCCGGTGTCGACAGCGCGTGGCCGCTTTCGGCCTCCCCTTAGGCGTTAGGCTCACGTCTATCTCAGCGGTGTCCAAGGGAAGCAAATGAGAGGAAAACGAGCGAGAAGCGGTGGCGTGCGAAATCCCATGAGGAACGCGGTGCTTTTTGGTCTCATCACTGTCGTCAGCTTTGTGCTTGTCTTAATGGGCGCGGCGGACATGCGCGAAACCCAACGGACGGGCTCGCCGCTGCTGGCGCTGGGACTGTTGCCTGCGCTTCTGTGCCCGATCTTCTTTGTTTATTACCTGAGCAAAATCCGTGTGTTTCGCGACATGCAGAGCGGGCGGAAGGCGATTGCACGCTGGACGTTGCCGGCAGAGCTATTTAGCCGGTTCGCTGAGGAGGAGAGGCGCATTCCTGCCAAGAGCATCATGACCAACTTCTACAAGCCGCCCAAGACAACCCCCGCCGGAGGCGTAGAGGTAATCTTCTCCGAGGATGGGGTATTGATTGGTGGCGGCTATTTCCCCTTGTCGACTACCGGCGGGAGACGCCTGCAGAGCGTGCGTTACATTGCCTCCGATCCTCCGTCGATCGAGTTCGGGACGGTCATGAATGCATCGGCCCAAACTTCGAGCGCTACGATTAATTCCTACCGCCTTTCTGAATCGTTACGCGTGCCCGTGTCGCCCGACGCCAGGAGGGAGGCGGGTGAGGTCGTGCACCGATATCAGGCCATCATCGATCGGCGGTAAGTTCGCTAGCGGACGTTCGATCTCAAGGCATCGACAAAAAGGTCCCACGCTTGGCAGCCACCTTCAGCCGACTCGACTGACGCGTCTCCATTATCGGTACACGCACCATCCAAGACCGCCTCCAATAGGTCAGCCCGTGGGACAGCCGTCGATGCGGCCTACTCGGCCGCCTCCAGCTAAGCGCGCACATCTTCCGCCTTCCGGCCGCTGTCAACGGCCAGCAGGTCCTTGAGGATCGCGGTGTGCCCCTGCCCCGCCATCGCAACCACCCGTCGGGCCGGGGCGGCGGCCTTTTGGATGTTGGCGTACATGCGGAAATTGCGGTGCCACCAGCTCGCGGAGGCATCCGCGCCGGAAAAGCCACCGCCGGCGTCGACATCATTGGTGCGCACGTACAGGTCCTTGTTTAATGCATCGCGGGCGGGGTCGTTGGCCAAGCCCAGCAGCTGCGCCAGCGAGAGCGTCGATTGCTCCTTGTCACCGGATTCCGATAGGTCCTTGTAGAGCGCGTCCAGCTCCTTTTTCACTTGCGGCTTGTGCTTTTGGATGAACTCAAACATCGGCTGCGAGTTCCAGCCGATGACGTCTTCGTCGAAGCAGGTCACGCCGGACAGGCCGGCGAGCTTCGCCACGCGGAAGCCGATCTGGTAGCTCTCGTTCGAGGGCAGTTCGAAGCGGCCGGCCACGTAGTCACGGAATTTCTCGTCGTACTTTCCTTGGTCGGTGGGGCTGCACTCGACCAGCACGTCGGTCGGTCGGAACGTCGATAGGCGCCTGGCAAGGCCGTCGAGGTACGCCTGGTTCGGTGGCGCCATCACATTGATAACCCGGCTTTTGACCATGTCCTTGCCTGGGTTGGCGAAGTGAAACATGCCGATGAGCATCACCTTGGCCGGCTCGGTGGGTAACGGCGCGGCAGTCGCAAACCCGCACAGAAAGAGAAGCGACACAGCGAGGGTGGCACGGAAGATGAATTTCGAACGCATGACTGGCTCCTTGGCGGGGGTGGGGCGGGCGGTACCGACGGGCATCCCAAATGGATGCGCATCGAGTTGCAATGGTTTAAAGAGATCGTCCAGCCAATACGGTTCTGATGACGAGCGCGAGCGTCGAAGTCTGGCATCGCCTGCCCCCACCTATCCGGGTCGAACCGCATCCCGAAGCCATTCTGGGCTCGCCGCGGCAGGCCGCAGACGCGGCTCTGCTGTCAACCCGATGTCGCGCATCGCGGGCGTGTCCAAGCCTGAGCTGATCTGCCAACGTTGCAGACTGGTCCGCTGAGATCGCGAGACGGAGCCTTGGCGCCTATGCTCAGTTGGCAGCACATCCGCGCCGCCGAATGCCCGCTCTGGGTGGCGGACCCGACCGGCGCCAGCGCGATGGTG
>JANPDF010000109.1:0-12063 GCA_031431355.1 Gammaproteobacteria bacterium | reverse complement strand
GCCAGCACGCGAATCCGGGACAGCGGTCCGTGGCTGTGCAGCATCAGCACGACCAAGCCTACGTAGCCGAGGCAGGCCGGCTGGTTGCCGAGCATCATCAGCGCCATCGCTATCAGGTAGGCGTCGCGCTCCACGCCGACGGCCAGGTGCGTCGAAATCTGGCTCGCGAAGATGCCCAGCCCCACGCCCAGCGGAATGCCGATCATCGCCATGCGCCGGAACAGCGGCAGGTGCGCGCCCGGATTTTCCATTATCCCGGAGCGCACGAACCAGTAGCCCAGCAGGAACATGCCGATGATCAGCGTGGAGAAACCAAATTCGTCGGGCACGTGCTCGGCGAACTTGCCGGCGCGCATGCGAACCAGGTCCATGTAGCTGTGACCCGTCACCAGGCGGCGCTCCTCGGCAACGTCGCCAGCGCGCTCGGCCAGCTGGATGCGTTGCTGCGCCTTGCCGATCGCCGCTTTCTCCTCAGGGGTCTTCTTCGCCTCGGCCGCCTTGGCGGCAGCCGGATCGATCTTGCGCCCGGCCTTCTCGGCCGCTTCCATGGCCTTGACTTCGACGGTTGCGGCGGCGATCTGCGCCTCGGTGGGCACCGGGCGCGCCGGTCCGTACATCTGCAACAGACCGAACGAGAACATCACGCAGAACGGCACCAGGTACATCGTGCCGCCGAGCCGACGCGGGCGCTCCCCGACCGGATCCTTGAACTTCGCCGAGAGCACGCCGAGCAGGAGCAGGAAGAGGCCGCCGATCGCCATCGGCCAGCGCGCATCGACCGGAACTGGGCCGTTGCCAGCCATGGCCGCAACCAATGCCATGATCACGCCGATCGCAAGGAACACGACGGACAGCCACGGCATGCCTTTGCCGTTCTTGCCAACGCGGGCCTCGCTGCGCAGGAACAAGGCGCCGAGCAGCACAAACACCAGGCCGGCGAACACCTGGAAAATCGGACTCATGCCCGGCAGGAAACCGCTGGCGAAGATCAGCGCCATGCCGATCAGCAGCGGTATCCAGCGCGCCCACATCAGCAACAGCAGGCAGGCGGCGCCGACCGCGTAACTGAAGAGAATGTCGCCGGCCCACAGGAAGATGTGGTGGAAGGCGCCGAACGCGGCCAGCGCCGCGATTCGGCGCAGGTAGGGAACCAGGAAGCTGCGTCCGGCGCGTTCTGCGCGGGTCAGCATCACCGCGAAGCCCATGCCGAACAGCAGCGAGAACATGGTCCAGAACTTGCCCTGCACCAGCACGTAGATCAGGTAGCCCGCCCAGCCGTCGGCGCCAGCCATGACCGGCAGTCCGAGCCCCAACTCTGCGATGGGCCGGTTGAAGAACTCGATGTTCATCAGGAAGATGCCGATCAGCGCGAAGCCGCGGACGACATCCAGGGCCTGGATTCGTTCGTTGCTGGTAACCGGTCGCAACTCGGCTGCTGGTTCGGTCAGGCTTGCAATGCTCATTTCAATCCCCTTCTGAGCTGCTCAGGCGAGGCTTGCGGGAGCAAGCTCGCTGCTTGCCGTCGTGCCTTCACGGCGCATCGGCGGCAACTGCCAATAGGTTACCGCACGCCACAGCCACTCCATCGGTCCGTAGCGAAATTTAGCCAGCCACAGGTAACTGAGCACGAGCTGCAAGCCGAATACGACCGCAACGAAGAGGACCTGGCCGCCACGCGACACCTGTCCATAGTGGCCAAGTCCATAGCCCGAGAAGTACCAGGTTCCAATCAGGGAAGCGCCCAGGTAGTTGGTGAGCGCCATGCGTCCTGCGTGGCGGAGCGGCCCGAACACGCGCTCACCCCAGCCGGTCGCCAGCAGGCAGACCATCGCGCTGACGTAGCCGATGCACAGCGGCAACGCCCCGATCTCGAACAACAGTCGAGCCAGAGCGACCGAATTCTGCCGGCCGCTGCCGGGCGGGAAGCTGGAATGCAGCCACACGCTTGCCAGGGTGATCACCAGTCCAAGCGGCAGCGTCCAGGAAACCAGGCGGCGGAATACCGGCAAGTTCTTGCGCAGGTCGGTGATCACGCCAGAGCGAACGAACCAGAATCCGATCATGAACATCGGCAAGGCCACCATGCTCATGCCGGCGAAATCCGGCATTTCCTTGCGAAACTGTTCGGCGCGGTAGGCGACCGATTCCGCATAGCTGCCGATGGTGAACACGCGGACTTCCTTGGCTATCTCGGCCTTGCGTTCCTGCATTCGCTCAGCACGCTGCTGCGCATCCCCAGGACCACCGCCCGGCTTCAGGCTGGGCACCACCGCGACCGCGGCCACGAACAGCAGGCCGACGACGAACGGAAACAGATACATGCCGACGCCGATCTTGTAGTAGCGGTCGATCGAGCCACGGTTGAGCGCATACATGAAGACGGCGACCAGGCCGAGCAAGCCGGCGGTCATCGCCATGCCGGGTGAAGTCGGGGCGATGGACACGGCGCCCATCGCGGCAGCCACCACCAGACCGCCGACCTTGTACCAGCGATCCATGCCACTGCGAAACACCAGGAACGCCGCCATCGCCGCCGCCGCAACGAATCCGACCGAGGTGGTCAGCGATTCGGGATAAAAGGCGTAGCCGAGCACGGCCACCCACAAAAGCAGCGCCAGCCACGCCTTCCAGCTCTGGGTCACGATCAGCAGCAACAGGAGCGCGGTAATCGCGTAGTTGTGCAGGATGTCGCCGGTCCAGATCATCACGAAATGCGCGCTGCCGAACAGGAACAGCCCGATGATCCGGCGAATGTAGGGCGTGACGAATGCGCGGTCGCTAGTCTCGGCCCGGCTGAGCATCACCGCGAAGCCCATGCCGAACAGCAGCGAGAACATGGTCCAGAACTTGCCCTGGACGAAGGTGTAGACAAACCAGCTGGCCACGTAGCTCAGGCCGGTCTGCGAAATATCCGTTCCGGAACCGAGTTCGGCGATCGGCCGCGTGAACCATTCGACGTTCATCAGGAAAATGCCGATCAGGGCCAGTCCCCGAATAACGTCGAGCGCCTGGATGCGGTCCACGAGCGGTATTGGAGCGAGCGCCGGGCTCGCGGCGTTCGAATTTGTGACAGGCATTCGGCTTTCCCCATTTCTGTTCCGCTGATTAGGCACGGTGTTCAGCCACGAGACATGTGTCATAGGTCCCTGGCACTTGCGGCTGGGGGCGATTCGCGCAGTTCTTTGCTGCGCCGCAACATGGATTACGT
Source organism: Gammaproteobacteria bacterium (assembly GCA_031431355.1). Classification (GTDB taxonomy): domain Bacteria; phylum Pseudomonadota; class Gammaproteobacteria; order Xanthomonadales; family Xanthomonadaceae; genus Arenimonas. Next base: position 8,855 of record JANPDF010000109.1, on the reverse strand, counting down.
CCAAATAACGTCCTGGTAATACAATTGCGTGCTTGCGGTCACACTTTTTTGCCGCCGACGGGATGGCACATGACGAATTCCATGCGCAAGCGCACGTTTTGCCGGTTGCCTGTCGCAAAGCACTCCCGTCGGCTTGTCGCCGGACGGGTTTCAACCCTACCCAGTCCCAGGAAATTGACCCATGACGTTGGCCCCGAAGGTTCTGTCGTTCGCTGTCTTGATCGCCCTGGCTGGCACCTCTGCCGCCGCCAATACCGATAGCCCGGCAGTCGGCCGCGCACTCGGCTTGCTTAAGAGCAACGGCACTGCAGTCCGCGCCACTTCCCAGGACCGTTTCCTTGCCCGCGATGTGATCGTCGATGCCTACGGCAGCGAGCACGTCCGCTTTGATCGCACCTACGCCGGCCTGCCGGTCATCGGTGGCGACTTCGTGGTGCATTCGCGCGGCGGCAAATTCAAGTCGGCCTCCCTGACCCAGCACGAACCCCTCAAGCTGGCGACCCGTCCGTCCATCGGCCAGGCCGACGCCATCGTCAGCGCCGGCGCGGAGTTTGGCAGCAACTTCGTTGGCACTCCTTCCACTTCGATGGTTGTCTATGCGCGCCAGGCTGGCGCCGCGAAGCTGGCATACCAGGTTGGCCTCAAGGGCCTGGACGCCGATGGCAACGACCGCGACATGACCTACATCGTCGACGCCAGGAACGGCAAGCTGCTGGATCGCTGGAGCAATAACGAAACCACCGCCGCCGGCGGCACGTTCAAGACCATGTACTCGGGAAACGTTGCCACCACGACCAACTCCATTGCCGGTGGTTACGAGATGCGCGACCCGTCGCGCGGCAACGGCTACACGATCAATGGCGCTTCCGGCAAGACCGGCGGCAAGATTTATAGCGATGCCGATAATGTCTGGGGCAACAATCTCAGCTCCGACGGCGCGACGGCCGCAGCCGATGCCCAGTACGGCGTGGCAGTCACCTGGGACTACTACAAGAACGTCCACGGCCGCTCCGGCATCGCCAACAACGGCGCGGGCGCGTACAACAAGGTGCATTACGGCCGCAAATACGTGAATGCCTACTGGTCGGATTCATGCTTCTGCATGACCTACGGCGACGGCGACGGCGTGACCTACGGGCCGTTGGTGACCATGGATATCGCCGGACACGAAATGACCCACGGCGTGATCAGCCGTTCTGGCAACATGACCTACTCCGGTGAGTCCGGCGGATTGAACGAAGCCACCGCCGACATCTTCGGTACCATGGTCGAGTTCTACGCCAACAGCACCCTCGACGTCGCGGACTACCTGATCGGCGAGGAGATCTATGTCTCCAACCCCGGTAATGCCAAGGCCTTCCGCTACATGTACAACCCTGCGCTGGAAGGCGCCGGACGGTCGGTGAACTGCTGGTACAGCGGCATTGGTTCGATCGATGTGCACTACTCGTCAGGCGTCGCCAACCACTTCTTCTACCTGTTGGCGGAAGGCACGGGCGCGAAGACTTTCAGCAATGGATCGATCACCTCGCCAACTTGCAACACCTCGACCCACGCCGGCATTGGCCGGGATGCGGCAGGCAAGATCTGGTACCGTGCGCTGACCGTGTACATGACCACGAACACGAACTATGCCGGTGCGCGCACTGCCACCCTCAGCGCGGCGACGGATCTGTTCGGAGCAGGCTCTGCAAATTACGCTGCAGTCGCAGCGGCTTGGTCGGCAGTAAGCGTCAACTGAGCTGGCAGTCAAATCAGTGACGAAACGGCCCGCGCAAGCGGGCCGTTTCACTTTGGGCGCCGGAACCGCCGCGAGTTGATCCGCGCGGTCCCCTGACCCCAACGCCCGGAATTCTGGCCTGCCCGACGAAATCAGCGTAACTTCCCGACTGTCGCCACCGCGGCCTTTCCGGGCCAGGGGTAGGCGGCGGTCGTTCACACCCTGCCTCGAGTCCGCCATGAACAATCAGCTACTGTGGCTCGCAATCGCCGCTGCAATTGCCACGCCGTCGCACGCAGCATCGGCTAATCCCGCTGCCGATCGCGCCCTCCGATTCCTGGCCAGCGATCCGGCCTCGGCGCGCGCAGCCGCCGGAGACCGTTTCACGGTTCGCTATGCCGTTCTGGAAGCCGATGGCAGCGAGCACGTTCGCCTGGACCGCAGTTACGCCGGCATGCCGGTTATCGGTGGCGACCTCGTCGTGCACTCGAGGTACGGCAGGTTCCTTGCCACCAGCCTGACCCTGGCAAGCAGCGCGCGCCCCGGGCTCAGGCCGGCCATCAGCGCGGATCAGGCGATCATCGAGGCAGGAGCCGACTTCGGCACGGGATTCCAGGGACTGCCTACCGCAAGGCCGGTCATCTTCGCCCGGAACTCCCCTGCCCTGCTCGCCTGGGAGGTTCGCTTGAACGGCGTCAAGGCCGATCAGACCCCGACCCAGATGCGCTACTTCATCGATGCGCAAAACGGCAAGGTGCTCGACGCGTGGGACGAGGTGCATACGGTTGGTGCCGTGGGCAGCGGCAAGACGCTGACCCTGGGCACGGTGGTGCTGAACAGCAACTCGATAGCCGGCGGCTTCGAGCTGCGCGATACCACGCGCGGCGGTGGCACCACGCTGGACAACAAAAATGCCGCGACGACCTCCAGCACCGGCGTGATCTTCACCGATGCCGATAACGTGTGGGGCAACTTCAGCACGAGCGATCGAGCCTCCGCTGCCGCGGAGGCACATTTCGGAGTGGCCACGACCTGGAGTTACTTCAAGAATGTCCACCTGCGCAACGGCATCAGCAACAACGGCGTTGGTGCCAAGAGCCTGGTTCATGTCGGCAGCAACTGGGCCAATGCCTCTTGGAGCACATCCTGCTTCTGCATGAGATTTGGCGACGGCGACGGCGTCACCTACCGGCCGTTCACCGCGCTGGATGTCGCCGGCCACGAGATGAGCCACGGCGTTACCAGCGCAAGCTCGGGCCTGGCATATTCCAGCGATTCCGGCGGCCTGAACGAAGCAACCTCGGACATTTTCGGCAGCATGGTCGAGTTCTACGCCAACAACGCCAGCGACACTCCCGACTACCTGATTGGCGAGAAGATTTACATCAGCAATCCGGGAGGCACCAAGGCATTGCGGGTCATGTTCAAGCAGAACCTCGACGGAAAGTCGTACGTCTGCTATCCGGGCAGTCCATTCCGACGGCAAGACGTGCACTACACGTCCGGGATCGGCAACCGGTTCTTCTACCTGCTCGCTGAAGGCGCCGTGGTGCCGGCCGGTTTCGCTGCTGGCACCAGTTTCAACCTGAGTCGGGCTTCACTGGTCTGCAATGGCGACACCGGCATTGCCGGAATCGGCCGGGCCAAGGCCCAGGCTATCTGGTATCGCGCACTTGACCTGTACTTCACCTCAAGCACCACATACCCGAACGCGAGAACGCACACCTTGCGCGCCGCCAGCGACCTGTATGGAGCCAACTCGGTGGAATACGCGACAGTCGCGCGGGCCTGGACGGCGGTCAGCGTCTACTGACTCAGTGCTGGTGACCACCATCGCCATGCGCATGGCGATGTTTGATCTCTTCGGCGCTGGCCTCGCGGACATCGAGGATTTCAACCTCGAAATCGAGCACCTTGCCGGCCATCGGGTGGTTGAGGTCCACATCCACGACGCTGATCCCGACTTTCTTCACGGTCATTGCGCGCTGCCCCTGCTCGGTCGGCAGCACCACGCGCATGCCAGGGCTGAGCTTGGCACCCTTGAAATGCTTGCGGGGCACGCGCTGCACCAGTCCCTCGCGATGCTCGCCGTACGCCTGCTCGGGGCTGATGGTGATTTCGAATGACTCGCCGGCCTCGCGGCCGCGCATGGCCGACTCCAGGCCGGGAATGATATTGCCGTGGCCGATGAGCACGCTCAAGGGATCCATTTCGCGGGACGACTCGAGTTGGCCGAGGCCGGATTCCGACACGGTGTAGTGAAAGCGGACGACGCTGTTGTCTTCGATCTTCATTTTGCTTCCGGAGAGGCGATGGCGTGGTGACGCCGTCGTGGCGATGGGGCAGACTTGCCCGTGATGACGATTGCCCATTATCCGCAGCGCGCGCGCTCCGCGCCAGTTCCTGCCGGCCCTCGCTTCATCCTGGCCCTGGCCACGTGCCTGCTGTCCGCCTGTTCCTCTGCGCCAGACATCCACGACGGCGGCCGCGCGCCGCGTTACGGAGAGCCCAGCGCCTACAGCGCACGCTCCAATGAAGTCCTGTTCAGGGCGATCGGGCTGGTCGGCACGCCCTACCGCTACGGGGGAAATACCCCCGAAGGCGGATTCGACTGCAGTGGGCTGATCGACTTCGTCTTCCTCGACGCCGCCGGCCTGCGGCTGCCACGCAGCACGCGCGAACTCATCAAGCTCGACGCCCGTGCGGTTCCGCGCGACCGCCTGCAACCCGGTGACCTGGTGTTCTTCAATCCCGGCGGTGGGCCGGCCAGCCATATCGGCATTTACGTGGGCGAAGGCCGTTTCGTCCATGCGCCCAGCTCCGGCGGCACGGTACGCCTCGACTTGCTGCATAGCGATTACTGGCGCCGCGCCTACGTCGGCGCCAAGCGCGTTCTCTGAGCCAGCAACAGAAGAAGGCCGCGGCATCACTGCCGCGGCGTTCGCTTGACCAGTACCCGCGGGATCAGTTCGACGAGGTGGCGAACTCGCCGTATTCCTTCAACTGCGTCGCCACCGCGGCCTTATCGCCGACCACGACGATCGTCTGCGTGTCCGGCGAGAAATACTTGCGGCCCATGTCGCGCACCTGCTCGGCATTCACCTTCTGGATCATCGGCACGAACTGGCCGAGGAACTCCGCCGGCAGCCCGACCAGCCAGTTGCTGGCCAACGTGCCCGCCACCGAACCCTGCAGCTGATTGCTGATCAGGTAGCCACCGGCAAGGTAGCGCTTGTTCATTCCCATTTCCTCTTCGGAGACGAGTTCGCTACCGAACTTGGTGTATTCGCCGAAGTATTCCTTCAGCGAGGCGCCGGTCACCGCGTTGCGCACGTCTGCACCACCAACAATCGCTCCGCCATTGCGGTACGAGCGCGCGCCGGCCGACGCACCGTAGGTGTAGCCCTTGTCCTCGCGCAGGTTCTGGTTGATCCGGCTGCTGAAGCCGCCGCCAATGATGGTGCTGGCCAGCCGCAAGGGCACGTAGTCCGGCGACGTGGCGGCGATGCCGGGGCGACCCAGGCGAATGGTCGACTGCACGCTGCCGGGTCGCTCCAGCAAGAGCCGTGCGGGCTTTGCAGACGCGGCGGGAGCAGCCAGTTCAGCCGGTGCCGGACCCTGCGACTTCCAGTCACCGAACGCGTCTTCGGCAAGCTTTACCGCCTGCGCCGCGTCGATGCGGCCGGCAATGACCAGCAGACTGCGATCCGGACGGAAGCGCTTGCCGTGCTCGGCCTGGAGCAGATCGCGGCTGGTGCCCTCGATGCCCTGGACGGTCGGTTGCACATGCCCGTACGGGTGCGCGCCGTAGATTGCCGCGCTTAGCGCGCGTTCGGCCCGGAAGCCCGGCGTCGCCTCGGAAACCTTCAGCGACTGCAAGGAATTGGCTTTCGCCAGTTGCACTTCCTTCTCCGGGAACGATGGCTGTCGCGCTACTTCCGCCAGCAGGCTGAGCATAGGTCCAGCATTGGAGGCCAGCGCGTTGGCAGCCACGGTGACACCGTCGTTGCCGGCACCCGCGCCAACCGAACCGCCGAGGCCTTGCGCCATTTCGGCGATCGCACGCGAATCGCGCTTGGCGGTGCCCTCGCTCAGAAGCCCCGCCATCAGGCTCGCAAAGCCCGAATGCGACGCATCGTCGGCGGCAAGTCCGGCGCCGCGCACGGCGAGCACGAAGTCGACGCGCGGCAAGCCGTTGCGCGGCACTACCCATACTTCCATGCCGTTCTGCAATGTCTTCTTGGTGATCTGCGGCACCGGGATTGGCTTGTCCTGGCCGTACGGCGGAAGATCAGCCGGGAGCTTGGCGCCCGCTCCCGCGAATGCGGACGAGGAGAACGCCAGGGAAACCAGCAGGGGCAGCAGCATTTTCTTGGTCGAAGGCGATTTCATTTCTGCGCTCCCGGGGTGGTCTTGGCATCAGCTGGCTTGGCAGCAGCCGGGGCTGCGGGTGGTGCCGGCTTGCGGTCGATCACGGTGCGATTGGCACGCGTGAGGTAGGTGCGCGCGGTGCGCTGGATGTCTTCCGATGTGACCGCATCGATCCAGCCGGGAATCTGGTTCACGACCTTGGCGTCGCCCCACAGGGTCTGCAGCCGGGCGAGCGAGTCGGCGCGGCCCAGGAAGCTCTCCAGGCCGTTGTACCAGTCGGCGAGCATGCGGGTCTTCACTCGCTTCAGCGTGGCAGCGTCGACGCCATTGTCGGCGACCTTGGCGATCTCCTCGTCCATCGCGGCGAGCAAGGTATCGGCAGTGCCGTTGGGCTTGTACAGGGCGAACACGGTGAACAGCGTCGGACCATCGTATTCCCACGGACTGGTCAGTCCGTACAGCAGGTCCACGTTCAAGGCGATCTCGCGACCCTTGACCAGACCCTGGTAGAACATCGAGGCATCGCCGCCGGCCAGCACTTCGCCAAGCACCGCCATCGGCGCCTGGTCCTTGCTGCCGCGATCGGGCATCTTCCACGCGGCGGCGATTGCCGGCACCTGGGCCAGCGCGTCGCTCTGCTCGATGCGCTTCTCGGCGGTGTTCAGACCTTCCGAGAAATCGGTCGGGGGCGGCGTGGCGCGCATCGGGATGGCGCCGAAATACTTCTGCGCCAAGGCGAAAGCCTGCGCCGGAGTGACATCGCCGGCGATCGACAACACGGCGTTGTTCGGGCCGTAGTAGTCGCGGTGGAAAGCGCGGACGTCTTCGAGGCTGGCGCCTTCCAGGTCGGCGAAGCTGCCATAGCCATCGTGGTTGTTCTCCCACTTCTGGAATGCCTGCTGGCTGATGTCGATCCACATGAAGCCGCCATAGGGCTGGTTCTTCACGTTGACGCGAATCTCTTCCTTGACCACGTCCTGCTGGTTCTTCAGCGTCTTCTCGTTGAAGTCGAGCGTCTTCATCCGGTCCGCTTCCAGCCACAGCATCGACTCCAGCGCCGAGGTGGGCGCGGTCTCGATGTAGTTGGTGAAATCCGGGCGGGTCGAGCCGTTGTTGCGGCCGCCGCCGCCAGTGATGACCTTGTCGAAGACGCCTTCCGGCGAATTCGGCGTGCCTTCGAACATGAGGTGCTCGAACAGGTGCGCGAAGCCGGTGCGGTTGCGCGGCTCCAGCCGCATGCCGACGTGGTAGACCACGCTGATGCCGACGGTGGGCGAACTGTGGTCTTCGGAGACGACCACGGTCAGGCCGTTGTCGAGCTTCTTGACTTCGACTGGCAGGTTCCAGCGATCGGTATCCGCGGCCAGCGCGGACATCGACAAGGAAAGCCCGGCCGTGAGCAGGGAAATTTTGAGCGTGCGCATGTGGACCTCGGGTTGGCGGTTGCCCGGGCAGACTAACCTGCCCCGGCTCCGGCCGAACTAGGGCATAAGTAATGGCCGCTGAACACCGACTGGCGGCTCGGCCTGGATTCACGTATACTTCGCCGGTTTGCTGCACCGGCTTCGTTTTCCCCCGGTCGCCTAAGCCGATTTTCAACGCTCGCCCCGGCCCAAGCCCACTCCGCACGTCACGCTGCGCAAACACGCCACTCTGGCGTAAAAACTTAAGCATCAACTCGCAGCGCGGTTTCAGGGAACGCCTCGGGTACATTCGGAGCATCACCATGTCTTTTGAATCGCTCGGGCTCGCGCCCGCGCTCGTTCGCGCGCTGGCCGAAATCGGCTACGTCACCCCTACTTCCATCCAGATCGAGGCGATTCCGCTGGCGATGGCTGGACATGACCTGCTTGGCGGCGCCCAGACCGGCACCGGCAAGACGGCGGCGTTCGCGCTGCCGATGCTGCACCGCCTGTCGACGACTGCCGTCGCCGGCGCGCCGCGCAAGATCCGCTGCCTTATCCTTACCCCTACCCGTGAGCTGGCCGTGCAGGTGCACGACAGCATCCGTACCTACGGCAAACACGCCAAGCTCGCCTCCACCGTGATCTACGGCGGCGCCGGCATGAACCCGCAGCTTGACGCGTTGCGTCGCGGCGTCGACATCCTGGTCGCCACCCCGGGCCGCCTGATCGACCACCTCGAGCGTGGCACCGTGCAGTTGCGCGACGTAGAGATGCTGATCCTCGACGAAGCCGATCGCATGCTCGACATGGGCTTCATGCCCGCGATCAAGCGCATTCTCAACAAGCTGCCCGCTACCCGGCAGACCTTGCTGTTCTCGGCTACCTTCGAGGACGCAATCAAGAAGTTGGCGATGGAGTTCATGCGCAACCCGCGTGAAGTCCAGGTTGCGGCACGCAACACCGTGGCCGAAACCGTCACCCACATCGCCCATCCGGTCGACAGCGCGCGCAAGCGCGACCTGCTGATCGACATCCTCAGCCAGCGCTACCAGGACCAGATCCTGGTGTTCGGCAAGACCAAGCACGGTTGCAACCGCCTGGCCGAGCAGCTCGAGAAGTCCGGCATCAAGGCCGTGGCGATCCACGGCAACAAGAGCCAGTCGCAGCGCCTTAAGGCCCTCGGGGATTTCAAGTCGGGTAAGGCGCGGGTTCTGGTCGCTACCGACGTGGCCGCGCGTGGGCTGAGGATATCGATCAGCAGGTCGCGCTTGCGCGCGCTGTCGACCGGGTGGGCAATGTGGGACACCGTTTCGGCAACCGTGTTGCGCGCGGCGACCTGGACTTCACGCGGGTTGCGC
>JANPDF010000108.1:0-13177 GCA_031431355.1 Gammaproteobacteria bacterium | reverse complement strand
GCCAGGTTGCCGGCGGCGTGGCAGGAATTCCGTCGCGACCTCGAGGAGCTGCGCGTGCAGACGTTTGCTCAGGAGCTGGGCACGCGCCGACCGGTGTCGAGCAAGCGCCTCGCCAAGCAGCTGGAACAAATGGCGAGTGATTTTCTTGTGCGCTCCCCGCGCACAGGCTAACTTGCCCCTAACCCTCTGCAAGTCCAATTCGTGACCGATCTCCTGCCCCTGACTTCGCTCGCTACCTGGATCGGCCGACACGGCGACTCGCCCTCGCTCAAGCCGATGCTGGCGCTGCTTCGCGAGCCGGGGACGGCATTGCCGGCGATGGCCTGGGAGGTTATCGACACCCTCGAGCACGTCGGTGCCGACAGTGAAGTGCAACTCGCGGCCATGCTGCACCTGCACCCAGCGTTGCGCGAACGCGCGGCATCGGCCCTGGCCGATTGCCCGGGCCTGCGCACGCTGCTCGATGGGCTGCAGGCGGCTGAGCAAGTCTGGAGCCTGCATGCCCGGCGCGAGGGACGCGGCAGCGCCGAAGGCCTGCGGCGCCTGCTGCTCGCGATCATCCGCGACCTGCGCGTCGTGCTGGTCTTGTTGTCGGAACAACTGGCGCGGCTGCGCGACGCCAGCAGCGCGCCCGCCGCCGAGCGTGCGGCCCTGGCCGAGCTGACGGTGGACATCCATGCGCCGCTGGCCAATCGGCTCGGCATCTGGCAGCTGAAATGGGAACTCGAGGACCTCGCGTTCCGCTACCTGCAGCCCGAGACGTATCAGCGCATCGCCCGCCTGCTCGATGAAAAACGCGGCGGCCGCGAGCGCTTCATCGAGGATGCCAAGCAGAAGATCCGGACCATGCTCGCCGAAGCCGGCATCGCTGCCGACGTCGACGGGCGGCCCAAGCACATCTTCAGCATCTGGAAGAAGATGCAGCGCAAGGGCGTGGACTTCAGCGAGCTGTATGACATTCGCGCGATCCGCGTGCTGGTTGACGACGTAGCCGACTGCTATGCGGCGCTCGGCCTGGTCCACCAGGCATGGACACCGGTGCCGGCGGAGTTCGACGACTACATCGCCAAGCCCAAGGGCAACGACTACCGCTCGTTGCACACCGCCGTGCTCGGCGCCGATGGCAGGCCGTTCGAAGTGCAGATTCGAACACACGCCATGCACGAACATGCCGAGCTGGGCGTCGCCGCGCACTGGCGCTACAAGGAAGGTGGCAAGGGCGAGGCAAGCTTCGAGCGGAAGGTGGCGTGGATGCGTCACCTGCTCGAGGCGCGCGAAGGCGGCGACGACGATACCGCGCTACTGGCCGGCTTCAGCACGGCCTTGCTCGAGGATCGCATCTACTTGCTGACGCCACGCGGCGAGGTGGTGGATTTGCCGCTTGGCGGCACGGTGCTGGATTTCGCCTACCACGTGCATACCGAAGTAGGCCATCGCTGCCGTGGCGCCAAGGTCAACGGCAGGATCGTCCCGCTCGACTACAAACCAGCCAGCGGCGACCAGGTCGAGATACTGACCAACAAGGCGGGCGAGCCACGCCGCGACTGGCTACTGGCCGCCAATGGTTTCCTGGCCAGCGGTCGGGCCCGCGACAAGGTGCGGGCGTGGTTCCACAAGCTCGATCGCACACGCAACGTCCAGGCAGGCAAGGAAATCCTCGAACGCGAGTTGCGCCGGGTCGCCATGCTGCAGGCCGACCTTGCGCCGGCGTTAGATAAATTCCACCTTGCAAGCATCGAAGAATTGCAGGTCGCGCTCGCGCTTGGCGACCTCGGCCCGAGTCAGGTCAGTCGCGCGCTGCACGAGCACTCCCAGGCCTTGTTGCAGGCTGCCGCACCGCCCAAGGCACCCGAGCGCGCGCCCAAGCCGACAGCGCGCCCGCGATCCGACGACCACAGCAGCCGGTTCACCGTGGAAGGCGTCGGCAACCTGCTGTCGCAACTCGCGCGTTGCTGCCAGCCGGTGCCTGGAGACGCAATCGCGGGTTACCTGACCAAGGGCCGCGGCGTGAGTATCCACCGGCGCAGCTGCGCCAGCTTGCAGCGCCTGGTAAGCGCGCATCCCGAGCGCGAGTTGCCGGTCAATTGGGGACAGGCGGCGAGCTCGCGCTATGAAGTGAGCGTGCAGATCCGCGCCTTCGATCGCAAATGGTTGCTCAAGGACGTGACCAACGTGATTGCGCAGGCAGAGGTGAACATCCTGGGTATCAGCTCACAGGCCGACGAATCACGCGGCCTGGCCGATATCAGGCTGACCCTCAAGGTCGGCGATTTCGAGCAGCTCAGCCAGCTGCTGGGTCGGCTGGACGCCGTTCCGGGAGTGCAGGATGCCCGTCGCCTGGGCTGACCTGCGCTTTCGCCGTGCCAGCGACCGGCGCTGGCTCGCCGGCGCGACGCTGCTGGTCGTATTCGTCACAGCGAGTTACTGGCGCGAATCGATCAGCCTGCAGCTGGTGCCCGATCCACGCATGAACCAGCAACTCGAGACGGCGCAGGCCGCGCTCGCTGAAGGACGGCTCAGCGCTGGCGATGGGAGCGGCGCGCGTGAGTTGTTCGAATCGGTGCTCGCCACCGATCCGGACCAGATGCTGGCCAGGGAAGGGCTGGTACAAGTCCGCACCGCGGCGATCCAGCGCGCGGAGTCGGCCTTGCGCTCACATCGATTGTCCGATGCCAGGAAACACCTCGACCTGGCGCAGTCACTGTCGGCGCCGGCCGTGCAGTTGCAGCCCCTGCGCGCCCGCTTGCGCGACCTGGATAATGCTTCGGCCAATACAGCGGGCCTGCTCGCCCAGGCCGCAGCTCCCGGCACCAGCGACGAAGCCGCGCTGGCGCTGCTGGAACAGGTGCTGCAAGTTGACGCAGACAATCGCGTGGCGCTCGAAGGCCGCGACGAGTTGCTGGCGTCGGTGATCCGTCGCGCCGAGAAACTGCTTGCCGCAGGCGACGTCGAGCAGGCTTCGCGCCTGGTGGCGCAGGTCATGCAGGCAGATCCCGCACACGTGGACCTGCCAGCCGTCCGCGCCCAGCTTGGCGAGTTGCAGGCGCTGGAACAACGCGATCACGCGAGCGAATTCGCGCGCGCGCAGTCCGACCAACGCGCCGGTCGGCTGGACAGCGCCGCGCGCCGCTATCAGCGGCTGGCGGTTTCCAGCGGCGATTCAATCCAGTTGCGCCAGGCCTTGCACTCCCTGGCGGCGCGCGCGGCGCTGGAGGCGGAACGCAATGCAGCCGACTTCAACTTCAAGCGCGCCGAGGCGTGGCTGGCCAAGGCGCGCTCATGGTCCGCCCAGGCGCCCGAGATCGCCGCCGCCGAACAGCGCCTGAAGCAAGCGCGCCTGTCGCAGCGCAAGCTTCCGGTTGCAATCTCCAGGCGCGATCGCGAACGCCTGCCAGCCTTGCTGGCCGACGCCAGCGAAGCCATGCAGCGTGGCGACTTCATCACTCCGCCCGGCGCCAGCGCCTGGGACAAGTTGCGGATCGCGACGGCCATCGCCCCGGGCGCGGTGCAAGTTAGGCACTTGCAGTTGGAGTTCGCGCGGCGGAGCCGCGAGTGCTTCGAACAGTCCATGACGGCAGGACACCTGCGGCGCGCGCAATCATGCCTGGAAGCAAGCCTGGCGCAAGACCCGGTTGCGCCCGGCGCCGCCGACGCGCAGCAGCGGATCGCCGAACGCTGGCTCGCCTATGCTGACGAGCGCATCGGCGCTAGCGATTACCCGGAAGCAGAGAAGGCGATCGGTTTTGCTCGGCGCTGGCAGCCTTCCCACCCGGGGCTTGGCAGCGCGGCAACGCGGCTTCGACGCGCGCGCGGCGGCACGCGCTAGCGCAAGGCCTGCAGCCATGGTCGGACGACCGCGCGCGCCGACTCGGGGGAAAAATGGCGGGTCGTGTTTTCACGACCGCCTTCGCGCAACCGCTGCCACAGCGACTGGTCAGAATACACGCGCACGATCGCGCCGGCGAACGCGGCAGCATCATCGGCGAGCAGCACGTCCCGTTCGCTCTCCAGCGACATGCCTTCGATCGCGCACCCGGTAGCTACCACCGGCAAACCACGCGCGAGGCTGTGGTTGACCTTGCCCTTGATGCCGGCGCCGTAGCGCAGCGGCGCCACGCTGAGCCGGCAGGTGTCGAGCAAGGCGTCGAGATCGGGAACGTGGCCGCGGTACTCGACGCCGGCATGCCGGGCAAGCTCGATCACTGAAGCTGGCGCGTCGGCGCCGACCAGGTGCAAGCGGAACCCGGGCAGCTGCTGGCGGACCAGCGGCAGGATGTCGTTGACCAGCCAGAGCGCGGCGTCCACGTTCGGTGGATGCCGGAAGCTGCCAAAGAAAACACCGCCATCGCGCGCCTCGAATCCGGAGGGTGTGTCAGCACTACGATGGATGTTGGAGACAACGCTGATCTGTGATTCCGGTGACAGGCGAACCAGCAGCTCGCGCTCGACAGCGCTGACCACCCAGGTGTGATCGGCGGCCCGGACCAGCCTCAGCTCGACCTCGCGCGTCCGCTCCGACTTGCGACGGTCGGCGGCCAGGCCCGAATGTTCAGCCTCGCGCAGTTCCCGGAGGAAGTGCAGGTCAACCGTGTCGAACACCAGTTTTGCCTTCGGTGCGAAGCGCGTGAATAGCGGCAGCAACGGCGACAACACGTAATGCCGCGAAACGATGATCGCGTCAAACCGTGGCCCGTGTTCCTTCAGCCAAGCCGGTACGCTCGCCAGCCAGGGGCGCCACCAGGCCTCCACGCCCAGTTGCTGCAGGTCGTCGGTGTACCCTCCGTCGCGGACCAGCGACTGGTTGAAGAAGGTCACCGAGCAGCCTTCGTCCAGCAGCATGGCCATCAACTCGACCATGCGCCCCGAACCCGAATCGCGATCCGGTGTCGGCGTGTAGGAATCGATGATCAGCACATGCCGCGTGTAGCGATGCGTCGCCGCCATGGCCCATGCACCGGGCCCGGAGTCGTTGCGGGGCGGATGCGAAGCGGCCAGCACCGCGGCCCAGCGCTCGAGGAATTTCCGTTGGTTGATCGCCTGGTAGGCCTTGGCGCCGCTGCTGGGATCAGTTCCCGAGGTCGCTCCCTCGAAGTGCACGACAACCGACGCCGGCTGGTAGCGAACCTTCAGTCCGTGCCGGCGAATCCGCATGGCCAGGTCGGTGTCCTCGTAGTACGCGGGCGCGTACAAGTCGTCCAGGCCACCGAACTCGGTGAACAGTGCCAGAGGAATCGCGATCGCCGCGCCCGAGCAGTAGTCCGCTTCGCGCACGAAGTTGAAACGCGGGTCGGAGGGATCGCCGTTGCGGCCGTAGTTGGCCGCGCTTCCGTCGGCGAAGACGATGCCGCCCGCTTCCTGCAAGCGACCATCCGGATAGACCAGCTTGCTTCCGGCAAGGCCGGTGTCCGGATGGGCCGTGAACGTCTGCAGCAGCGCGTCCAGCCAGCCTGGCTGCACCACGGTGTCGTTGTTGAGCAAGACCAGGTAGGTTCCGCGCGCCGCGGCAGCGCCGGCATTGCAGGAGCCGATGAAGCCCAGGTTCACCTGGTTGCGCTGGTAGCGGAGCCCGGGGATGCGCGGCAACACCGACCCGCTGTCGTCATCGGAAGCATCGTCGACCAGGATGACTTCGAACGCTGTCCGGTCACCGCTCCGGGCCAGGGAATGCAGGCAGCGGAGCGTGAATTCCAGTTGCCCGTGCACGGGAACGACGATGCTGGCGACCGGCGATGACGGATCGGGCAGTCGGATCTCGTCGCCTTGCCGGAACTCCTCGAATAGCTCAATGCGGAACGGCTGCAGCGGAGGCGGAAACATCCGCGTGGCCGCCAATCGAACGGTCGCGATCGCGCCACGCGAGCGGATGCTCGCCAGCGCGCGAACCAGTGCCGCGGCGACGTGCCGGGTTCGATAGTCGACGTACGCCCGTTGCCCGGCGAGCCAGCCGCGAATGCCTCCGCTCGATGGTGACCCACGCCCTGCTTTCATCACTCGGTCCGATTTAGTTGTTCGCGCCTGATAAACTGGCACAAACCATGAATTATCCCCATCCTTGAGCAAGATCGCCTCCCTTTCCCCCGACGAAGACGTTCAGCCAAATCCGGTCTGGCTCTGGATCATGCGCGGCATGCTGGTCGGTGTGGGTCTGCTGGTCGGCCTGGGGCTGCCCTATGTCTGGTACCTGGACAAGCAGGTGCGCACCGAGTTTGCCCAGTTGCAATGGCAGGTGCCCACCCGCGTTTATGCCCGTCCGCTGGTCCTTACCAAGGGCCTACGCCTGAACCCGGAGGCGCTGGAACTCGAACTGGCGGCCGCCACCTATCGCAAGGACGGCGTGGGCAAGCTGCCGGGCACCTACAGCCGCGACGGCAACCGCTTTCGGCTAGCTACCCGGGCATTCAAGGACATGGACGGTCCGGTCGCCGAGCAGCGGCTAGAGGTCACGCTCTCCGGCGGACGCGTGGTGCAGGTTCGCGATGCCGACAACCGGCGCCGGATCGAGAGCGCCCGCGTCGATCCCGCCCGGATCGCCACGCTCTACGGCATCAGCGAGGAAGAACGGCGGCTGGTGCGCATGAGCGAGGTTCCCGAATTGCTGATCACCGGCCTGCAGTCGGTCGAGGATCGCAACTTCAAGCATCACCATGGTATCGATCCATGGGGCGTCATGCGCGCCATCTGGGTGAACCTGCGCGAGGCCGGGTTCGAACAGGGCGCCAGCACGCTGACCCAGCAGATGGTGCGCAGCTTGTTCCTGAGCAATACCAAGACCGTGTCGCGCAAGCTCAAGGAAGCCATGTACGCCTTGCTGATCGAGGCGCGGTTCGACAAGCAACGCATCCTGGAGGCCTACCTCAACGAGGTCTACCTCGGCCAGCAGGGCAAGCAGTCCATCCACGGCGTCGCTGCCGCCTCCGAGTTCTGGTTTGGTCGCGAGCTCAACACGCTGCGCACCGAAGACATCGCATTGATGATCGGCATCATCCAGGGACCGGGCTACTGGAATCCGCGTCGGTTCCCGGAGCGCGCGCTGCAGCGGCGAGCCGTCGTGCTCGATGTATTCGTCGAGACGGGCCTTGTTTCCCCGGAGGAAGCGGCCAGGGCCAAGCAGTCGCCGTTGGGTGTCAGTAGTAAACCCGGCGGCGCCCGCAATCGGGCGCCGGCCTTCCTCGACCTGGTGCGCAAGCAACTGGCGAGGGACTATCCGGCGGACGCCCTGCGCGGGGCGGGCGTTACCGTGATCACGACGATGGCGCCCTCGGTGCAGTCGCTTTCCGAGCGCGCGATCCGGGAAACCTTGCCGCGCGCCGAGCGCAAGCAGGGGCCGGCATTGCAGGCGGGCATGGTGGTCACCGACACCGAGACCGGCGAGGTGCTTGCCGTGGTCGGCAACCGGAAGTCCGACGAGCCGGGCTTCAACCGCGCACTGGAAGCCCAGCGACCAGTGGGATCGCTGCTCAAACCATTCGTTTACCTGCTGGCGCTGGCGCAGCCGGATCGCTACTCGCTCGCCACCTGGGTCAGCGACAGCCCGGTTGAGGTGACGCAGCCCAACGGCAAGACCTGGCGGCCGAAGAATTCCGATGGCAAGTCGCACGGGACGGTGACGCTCAGTTCGGCCCTCGCACGCTCATTGAACCAGGCGACCGTGCGGGTCGGAATGGACGTCGGACCAACCCGGCTTTCCGAGCTGATGACCGCGCTTGGAGGAATGGAAGCGAAGCCCAATCCGTCGCTGATCCTGGGGGCCGTCGACCTTTCGGTGATGTCGATGACGCAGCTGTATCAGTTCCTGGCCTCGGGTGGTCGCATCCAGCCACTGCGCGCGGTTCGCGGCGTGCTCGACCCCGAGGGCAAGGCGATCAGCCGCTATGACTCCAAGGCCGAGCCGGCGCAGGAAGGCGATGCGATCGCGGCGCGCCTGGTGACGTTGGCCTTGCAAGGCGCGGTAACCAACGGAACGGCGCGACCACTTCTCAGCGATGGGCTCGGCCCCCTGCAGGCGGCCGGCAAGACCGGCACCAGCAATGACAGCCGGGACAGTTGGTTCGCCGGCTACACCGGCGACCATCTGGCGGTGGTATGGGTCGGAAACGACAAGAACCTGTCCACCGGCTTGTACGGCGCCACGGGTGCGATGCGCGTGTGGTCGGCCGTGTTCAAGCGTTTGCCGACCGCGCCGCTGCGCGTGGCCGGCGAGGGCATCGAATGGGCCTGGCTCGATGCTTCCTCGTACGCCACCACCGAGGAGGGCTGCCCGGGCGCGCGCCGCGCTGCGTTCGTCTCCGGCTACCTGCCGCCCGAGCACAAGACCTGCCAGCAGAGTTCCTGGCTGGATTGGTTCCGACTTGGCGGTGACGGCGAACAAGCAGCACCTGCGCAACCCGAATCCGCAACCACGCCCGCACCCGCGCCCGAGGAGATCGAGCAATGACATCAAGGACGAATCACGCCGCTATTTCCAACGCGCGTCGGCTGTGCGCGAGGCTGGCGCCGGTTCTGTTGCTGGCGGCCGCTGTCGCCGGCTGCAGTGCCGGTACCAGCAGCGGCCTCACGCCATCAGCCAAGCCCGGCACGCGCGCGACCGGCAACAGCCTCCTGGCGCAGGTCCGCGCCGCAGGACAAGTCGGCAACGAACTCGACATCCAGCCCTTGCGCGACCCGCAAGTCGAAGACCTGCGCGCGAGTGCTACCCAGTCGGAAAATCGCGGCGACTATGCCGGCGCGCAGCGGGCGCTGGCGCAAGCCCTGCAGCTGTCGGTCAACGATCCCGAGTTGCTGCAGTGGCAGGCCGAGATGGCGCTGGCGCTGCGCAACTGGGCGGAAGCACGGCAACTGGCGACGCGCTCATATGAGCGCGGCCCGAAGTTGGGCGGCTTGTGCCGGCGCAACTGGATGACCATCAAGCTCGCTTCGGAATCCAGCCGCGATTCCGCCAGCGCCGCGCTGGCGCAGCAACGCCTGGTGGCCTGCACCGTGGCGCCGCCGACCCGGATGTGACGTGTCCGAATTAGCCGACCGAGCGCACGCGGCACTTGCCGCCGACGGGCCACTGGCGGAGAAGCTGGCGGGCTATACCGTGCGCGCGGCGCAGGGACACCTTGCACAAGCCGTCGCCGATGCCATCCATGATCGGGCCAGCCTGATCGCCGAGGCCGGCACCGGCACCGGCAAGACCTATGCCTACCTGGTCCCGGCGCTGCTATCGGGCGAGCGCGTCATCATTTCCACCGGCACCCGCGCGCTCCAGGACCAGCTCTACCATCGCGACTTGCCGCGTGTGCGCGCCGCGCTCGGCGCTGGCGTGCGCATGGCCCTGCTCAAGGGGCGATCCAATTACGTCTGCCTGTATCGCCTCGAGCAGGCCAAGGGAAACCGGTTTGCGAGCAGGGACGTGGCGGCGCAATTCCAGCGTGTCGTTGCCTGGAGCGGGCGCAGTGTGCGCGGTGACCTGGCCGAATTGCCGGAGTTGCCCGACGACAGTCCCTTGTTGCCGCAAGTCACTTCAACCGCCGAAAACTGCCTGGGTAGCGAGTGTCCGTTCTGGTCGGAGTGCTTCGTCGTCAAGGCGCGCGCGGAGGCCCAGGCCGCCGATGTGGTCGTGGTCAACCACCACCTGCTGCTCGCCGACCTTGCGATAAAGCGCGAGGGCTTCGGCGAAATCCTGCCTGGCGCGGCGGCATTCATCCTCGACGAGGCGCATCAGCTGCCGGAGCTTGCCGCGCAGTTTTTCGGCGAGGGCGTGGGCGCCAGGCAACTGCTTGAGTTGGCCCGCGATGCCTTGGCGGAGACGGCATCGGTTCCCGGCGCGCTGGCGACGGTGCAGCAGCCGGTGCGTACGCTCGAACATGCGGTACGCGAATTGCGCCTGGCAATGGACAACTTCGCGCAACGCGGCAGCGCCACGCGCATCGCTGGCCACGCGGGCGCATCGGCGTCGCTGGCGGCGCTGGAAGTCGCGGTGGCGGAGCTATGCGCGGGACTCGTGCCACTGATCGAGACCTCGCCTGGTTTTGCTGCGTGCGCCGACCGCGCCGATGCGGCATTGCTGCGCCTGCGACGCTGGCGCGATTCGAGCGCGCTGGACGACGACGTACGTTGGTATGAGCTGACCCAGCGCGGCTTCACCCTGCAACGCACGCCGCTGGATGTTTCCGGCCCGTTGCGCGAGTACCGCGAACAATCGCGGGCAGCCTGGATATTCACGTCCGCGACCCTGGCGGTGGACGCTGATTTTTCGCATATCGCCACTCGGCTCGGGCTCGACGAGCCGCGCCGGCTGCTGCAGCCGAGTCCGTTCGATTGGCCGCAACAGGCGCTTTGCTACCTGCCGCCAGGATTGCCCGAGCCGAATTCGCGCGACTACGGCGCGCGGCTGATCGAAAAGGTGCGACCGGTACTGGAGGCGTCGCAGGGCCGCGCCTTCCTGCTGTTCACCTCGCACCGCGCGCTGCGCGAAGCGGCGGAAGCACTGCGCGATGGACCGTGGCCGCTGTTCGTGCAGGGCAGCGCACCGAGGAATGTGTTGCTCGAACAGTTCCGCGCCTCGGGTAATGGCGTGCTGCTCGGCGCCGCCAGTTTCTGGGAAGGCGTGGATGTCGCCGGCGATGCGCTGTCGGTAGTGGTCATCGATCGCCTGCCATTCGCCGCCCCCGACGATCCAGTGCTCGAAGCAAGGCTGGAAGCTGTTCGTCGCGCCGGCGGCAATCCCTTTCGCGACGAACAGGTTCCGCAAGCGGTAATTTCGCTCAAGCAGGGCGCCGGCCGACTGATCCGCACCTTCGAAGACCGCGGCGTGCTGGTGCTGTGCGATCCGCGCCTGCTCGGCAAGGGCTACGGCAGGATCTTTCTTGATAGCCTGCCGCCGCTGCCGCGCACGCGCGTGCTCGCCGATGTGCAACGCTTCTTCGGCGTTGAACCAGGCCCCGAGCCGGCGGCGGACTTCGAAGACGAAGGCGAGTTCACCCACGCATGGCGCTGAAGCTGCTCGCAGTGGAGACCAGTACCGAAGCATGTTCGGTGGCCGTATGGGTCGATGGCCGCGTGCTCGAGCGCTACGAAGTTGCACCGCGCCGACACACCGAGTTGGTGTTGCCCTGGGCGGGCGAGCTCCTGGCAGAGGCAGGCATTGCCCGTACCGAACTGGACGCAATCGCCGTTGCACGCGGGCCCGGAGCGTTCACCGGCGTCCGCCTGGCGGTTGCGTTGGTGCAGGGCATGGGCCTGGCGCTGGACCGGCCCGTCGTTGCGGTATCCACGCTTGCCGCGTTGGCCTGGCAGGCGCTTCCGACGGCGCAAGGCGCCACCATCCTGGCGGCAATCGATGCCCGGATGGGCGAGTTGTACCTTGGCCTGTTTCGCGCCGATCAGGAGCGGCAACTGCTCGCAATCGGTGAAGAATGGATGTCAGCACCGGCGCATTGCGCGATTGCCGGTGCAGGCATGGTCGGAATCGGCAGCGGCTTTGCCGCCGATGGCCAGGCCCTGGTGGCGGCGCTGGGCGAGCGCTTGCTGCGATTCGATGCCGAAGGCTTGCCGCGCGCCTCCAGTGTGTTGCAACTGGCGGCGCCGGGGTTCCGGCGTGGCGAAGCGATTGCCGCGGACCTTCTGGAGCCGGCCTACCTGCGCAACAACGTGGCGCTGACCCTGGTCGAGCAGGCGGAGCTGCGCCGGAGCAAGGCTTCGCAATAAAGTGAATTGACTGGCTGGATCGGTGATCGACGTAGCCGCTTCTGATCGAAGCGGCTCCGTCACCAGGATTCAGCGAAAGCGATTGGCGATGGCGTGGTAGCCGAGCATGCCCGCGCCAGCGGCGCCGATCAGCAGGCCCCAGGTGCCCGGGTTGTCGCTATCAAGGTGCAGCGCACTGATCAGGCCGAACGCCAGGCCGAGCAGGACCATCACCAGGCCCCACTTCAAGGCCGACAGGCGACGCGCCTGTTCGTCGGCGACCAGCATCGCCTTGATCATGTCGTCGGATGCGTTGGTTTCGGCCAGCCGGCGGCGCAGGCGGGAATCAACGATGATCTTGATGGCCATGACGATGCCGACGATCAGGGCGATGGGGACGAGCAGGGCAAAATCCATGGAATCTCTCCGGGTAGGTCGGGCGCGGCTGGCCCGTTCGAAGGGATAGACAGGGCCAGCGCCGATCCGGTTGCAGTGAATTTGCCCGGCGAATTTGGAGTAGCCTGCAACCGATCGCCTGCCGACGGTATCCATCCGCCCATGAGCGAAGACCAAGAACTGGTGGCATCGGTACTGGCGCGGGCGCCAGGCGCCTTCGAGCGGCTGGTCGCCCGCCACCAGAAGCTGGTCTGGCACCTGGTTTACCGGATGGTGCAGCACCCCGAAGATGCCCGCGAGCTGTGCCAGGACGTGTTTATGCGGGTGCACTCGCGCCTGCACCAGTACCGCTACGAGAGCGCGCTTTCGACCTGGATCGGCCGGGTTGCGTTTTCGGTTGCCAGCCGGCACATGCAGAAGAAGCGCCTGCCAATGGTCGAACCGTCCGCGGACGAGGACGAATCCGCCCCATGGGAGCAGGTCAGCGATGGCTTCGACCTGGAAGCCGCCTGCGCCGATGGCGAACTGATGCAATTGATGGGCCAGGCGATCGAGAAGTTGCCGCCGCTGCAACGCACGCTGGTGACCCTCTACCATCTGGAGGAAATGGCCATTGGCGAGATCGCCAGCGTCACCGGTCTGCCCGAGGGCACCGTCAAGAATTACCTGTTCCGAGCCCGCGGCCGCTTGCGGCAGCAGCTCGAAGTTCGCATGGGAGTTGCCGCATGAACAGTCACGAGAACGATGTGCAATTGCGCCTGCAAGCGCAGGCCGAGCTGGCCGAGCGCCAGGGCCGGCCGGCCGGCGGCGACCCGAATCTGGACCGCTACCGACTGGTGCTGCGCGCTCTGCGGCAACCACTGGCCGAGCAGCTGCCGATCGACTTCGCCCGGCAAGTCGCCGCGCGCGCGGCGCTGGTGGAGGACGGTGGCAGCATGGACGACTGGCTGGTGACCCTGCTCATGCTGGGCATGGCGATCGCTGGCGTGGTCTACGTGCAACCGGCCATGGCCAGCATCGTCGGCCATTTGAACTTCACGCTGCCAACGCTGCCGTGGCCGCTGCTTGGCGCGGCCGGTGCGAGCGTGGCGCTCGCGTGGGCCATCGACGC
>JANPDF010000107.1:0-16779 GCA_031431355.1 Gammaproteobacteria bacterium | reverse complement strand
TGGAGCGGATAGTGAGTTCGCCGATCTATCGGACCGACGCCGTGCTGCGCCGCGCTCCCGCGCTGAACGCACATCCGCTGACGGTCGGCCCGCGCGTATCCATGCACCCGCAGGATGCCGCTTCACGCGGACTGACCGATGGAATGATGGCACGTGTCGGCGACGGCAACGGCGTCGCCGCCCTGCCAGTCGCGATTTCGGTGCGGGTCGCACCAGGATCCATCTGGATCGAGCGCGCTTATGAAGCCACTGCGCCGCTGTCGCCCAGCGTCGCCCTCGAAGTCATCGGAGCCTGAGCGTGTTCGAACCAGTTCGCGCTTTCTTCCTGGAATTCGGCACCACCGGCCTGCTGGTGTGGACGCTGATCAAGGTCCTGTGCATCACGCTGCCGCTGATCATCTCAGTGGCCTTCTACACGCTTGCCGAGCGCAAGGTCATCGGCTGGATGCACGTCCGCCACGGGCCCCAGTTCATCGGCTCCGTCTTCGGCATCGGCTGGATCCAGGCCTTCGCCGACGTGTTCAAGATGCTGTTCAAGGAGTTGATCGTCCCGACCAACGCCAGCCCCTTCCTGTACCGCCTGGCGCCCGTGCTGGCATTGGCGCCGGCGTTCGCGGCGTGGGCTGTCGTCCCGTTCGATGATGGCGTGGTCCTGGCCAACGTCAATGCAGGCTTGCTGGTGCTGCTGGCGCTGACCTCGATGGGCGTCTACGGCATCATCCTCGGTGGCTGGGCATCGAATTCGAAGTACGCGATCCTCGGTGCCTTGCGCTCCGCGGCGCAGGTGATCAGCTACGAAATCGCCATGGGCTTCGCGCTGGTCGGCGTTCTGGTGGCGGCCGGCAGCATGAACCTGACTGCCATCGTCAATGCCCAGGCAGGCGACATGGGCGCGCTGGAGTGGTTCTGGCTGCCGCTGTTCCCGCTGTTCCTGATTTATTTCATCTCGGGCGTGGCCGAGACCAATCGCGCGCCCTTCGACGTCGCCGAAGGCGAATCCGAAATCGTGGCGGGTTTCCACGTTGAGTACTCCGGATCGGCTTTCGCGATCTTTTTCCTCGCCGAATACGCCAACATGATCCTGGTCAGCTTCCTGGCCGCGTTGCTGTTCCTCGGTGGCTGGCTGTCGCCGTTCCAGGGCGTGGTCGGCGGCTGGCTGGGCAGTCCCGGCTGGTGGTGGCTGTTCGCCAAGGCCAGCATATTCGCGTTCGCATACCTGTGGTTCCGCGCCAGCTTCCCGCGCTATCGCTACGACCAGATTATGCGCCTGGGCTGGAAAGTGTTCATCCCGATCACCATGGCGTGGATCTTCTTCACCGCGGTGGCCGCTTACAACAACTGGTTCGTGGTAGGGGCTTGAGCAGATCATGACGCGAGTTTTCAGCTACCTGAAAAGCCTGATGCTGCTGGAGTTTCTGCAGGGCATGTGGCTGACCCTGAAATACATGTTCAAGCCGAAGTACACGGTGAACTATCCGTTCGAGAAAATCCCGCAGTCCGCTCGTTTCCGCGGGCTGCATGCGCTGCGCCGCTATCCCAACGGAGAAGAGCGCTGCATCGCGTGCAAGTTGTGCGAAGCGGTCTGCCCGGCGCTCGCGATCACCATCGACGCGGAGCCGCGCGAGGATGGATCACGGCGAACCACGCGTTACGACATCGATCTGTTCAAGTGCATCTACTGCGGATTCTGCGAAGAGAGCTGCCCGGTTGACTCGATCGTGGAGACCCACATCCACGAGTACCACTTCGAGAATCGGGGCGAGAACATCGTGGACAAGGCGAAGCTGCTCGCGATCGGCGACCGCTTCGAGTCTGAAATCGCCGAGCGTCGCGCTTCCGACGCGGCCTACCGCTGAGGGCAGGGGAAAACATGTCCTTCGAACTGATCGCCTTCTACGTATTCGCCCTGGTCACCACGCTGGCCGCGGGGGCCGTCATCACGGTCAAGAACCCGGTCCACGCCGTGCTTTCGCTGATCCTGACGTTCTTCTCCACCGCCTGCCTTTGGCTGCTGCTGCAGGCGGAATTCCTCGGCATCGTGCTGATCCTGGTGTACGTGGGCGCGGTCATGATCCTGTTCCTGTTCGTGGTCATGATGCTCGATATCAACATGACGCCGATCCGGGAGGGATTCGCTCGCTACTTCCCGGTCGCGATGGTCGTCGCGGCGGTGATGCTGTTCGAGATGATCAGCCTGATCGGCGCCAAGGGAACCCAGGTCGCCACGGCTCTGTCGGAAACTGACCCGGCCGCTGCGGCGGGCTTGAGCAACCTGGAGTGGATTGGGCAGGCGCTGTTCACGAAGTTCATGCTGCCGTTCGAAATCGCTGCGGTGATCCTGACGGTCGCCATCGTGGTCGCGGTGATGCTGACGTTGCGTCGCAGGGAAGGCACCAAGACCCAGGACCCGTCGCGCCAGGTCATGGTCCGCCGCGAGGACCGCGTGCGCCTGATCAAGATGAAAGCCGAGCCGCGGCAGGGAGAGAACCCGTGATCACGCTTGATCATTACCTGATCCTGGGCGCCGTGCTGTTCAGCCTGAGCGTCGCCGGCATCATCATCAACCGCAAGAACCTGATCGTCCTGCTGATGTGCATCGAGCTGATGCTGCTCGCCGTCAACATGAACTTCGTGGCTTTCTCGCGCTTCCTTGGCGATGTCTCTGGCCAGGTGTTCGTGTTCTTCATCCTGACGGTGGCGGCGGCGGAAGCCGCCATCGGGCTGGCCATCCTGGTCACGCTGTTCCGTAACCGGCGGACGATCAACGTCGCCGAACTCGACACCCTGAAAGGCTGACCGGCATGCTTTCGATGACCACGCTACTGATCATCGCGCTGGCGCCACTGGTTGGCTCAGTGATCGCAGGCCTGCTCGGCAGGCAGGTCGGACGCACCGGCGCGCATGCGGTGACGATTGGTTCGGTGGCGATCAGTTGCCTGCTTTCCTGCCAGGTGCTCTACCAGTTGGCGACCGGCCAGGCGGATCCGTTCAACCAGAACGTTTACACCTTCTTCGAAGTCGGCAGCTACACCGGCCACGTCGGCTTCCTGGTCGACAAGCTAACGGCGATGATGATGGCAGTGGTGACCTTCGTGTCCCTGCTGGTGCATGTCTACACCATTGGCTACATGAAGGACGACCCGGGCTACCAGCGTTTCTTCAGCTATATCTCGCTGTTCACCTTCTCGATGCTGATGCTGGTGATGAGCAACAACTTCCTGCAGTTGTTCTTCGGCTGGGAGGCGGTGGGCCTGGTTTCCTACCTGCTGATCGGGTTCTGGTACAAGCGCCCGACGGCCATCTTCGCCAACCTCAAGGCGTTCCTGGTCAATCGCGTTGGCGACTTCGGATTCCTGCTCGGCATAGCCGGCGTGCTGCTCTGGTACGGCTCGCTGGATTACAGCGCGGTGTTCGCCAACTCGGCCAGCCAGGCCGGCGTGCTCGTGCAGATCATTCCGGCGATCGGCGCAATCGGCTACCCCGGATGGGAAGTGCAGGTGGTCAGCTTCATCTGCATCTGCCTGTTCATCGGCGCGATGGGCAAGTCGGCGCAGGTGCCGCTGCACGTCTGGCTGCCGGATTCGATGGAGGGCCCGACCCCGATCTCCGCGCTGATCCATGCTGCAACGATGGTCACCGCCGGCATCTTCATGGTTGCCCGGATGTCGCCGCTGTTCGAGCTGAGCGAGACGGCGTTGCTGTTCGTGCTCTTCATCGGCGCGACGACTGCGATCTTCACCGGCCTGATCGGCATCGTGCAAAACGACATCAAGCGCGTGGTCGCGTACTCCACGCTGTCGCAACTCGGCTACATGACGGTCGCGCTCGGCGTCTCCGCCTATTCGGCGGCGGTCTTCCACCTGATGACCCACGCGTTCTTCAAGGCGCTGCTGTTCCTGGCCGCCGGCTCGGTCATCATCGGCATGCACCACGAGCAGGACATGCGGCGGATGGGCGGCCTGCGCAAGTACATGCCGATCACCTACTGGACCAGCCTGGTCGGCACACTGGCCCTGACCGGCATGCCGCTGCTTTCGGGCTTCTACTCCAAGGACACCATCATCGAGGCGGCGGCGCACAACGCGCACCAGTCGCATTCGTGGATCGCGACCTATGGCTACTGGGCGGTCCTGCTCGGCGTGTTCGTCACCAGCCTGTACAGCTTCCGCCTGCTGTACATGACCTTCCATGGCAAGGAACGCTTCCACGATGATGTCAGCGCCCACTCCGCGCCGGAAGCGGACACGCCGGGTCATGAAGAGGCAGTGGCCGAAGATCACGGCCACCACGACGACCACGGTGCGCATACGCCACACGAGTCGCCCTGGGTGGTTACCGTGCCACTCATCTTGCTGGCGATTCCATCGCTGCTGATCGGCGGGCTGACCATCGGGCCGATGTTGTTCGGAGATTTCTTCGATGGCTCGATTTACGTGGCGCCCGCGCATGACGCGATGGCCGCCCTGGGCGAGGAATTCCATGGTGCGGCGCAGATGGCCCTGCACGGCCTGACGGCGGCCCCGTTCTGGCTGGCCCTGGCCGGATTTGCCGTGGCGACCTACCTGTACCTGCTCAACCCCGCGATGGCCGTTCGCGCCCGCAAGATCTTCGCCCCGGTCGTGCGCGTGCTGGAAAACAAGTACTGGTTCGACGACCTGTGGATCAAGGGCTTTGCCGGCGGTGGCCTGGGCCTTGGCAAGCTGGCCTCGCGTTTCGGCGATGCCGGCCTGATCGACGGCGTGTTCGTGGACGGCACGGCTTGGGTGGTCGACCGTTTTGCCTCGCTCGCCCGCCGACTGCAGTCGGGCTACCTCTACCACTACGCATTCGCAATGATCCTGGGCCTCATCGTGCTGCTGGCGATGCTGCCCCGGCTCGGGCACTAGGTAACACAAGGATCAATGATGTTCTCGACTTGGCCCCTGCTGAGCCTGCTGATCTGGTTGCCGATCATCGGTGGCGCCGTGACACTGTTTTTCGGCGACCAGCGTGCCGCGCATGCGCGCGTCTTTGCCCTGCTGCTGGCGATCATCACATTCGTGCTGAGCCTGGCGCTGTTCGGTATGGACCAGTCCAGCGCCGCCATGCAGTTCACCGAAACCCACACGTGGATCCCGACTTTCAAGATCGGCTACAACCTGGGCGTCGATGGCATCTCGGTGGCGCTGATCGTGCTCACCTCGCTGGTGACCATCCTGGTCCTGCTCGGTGCGTGGACATCGATCGATCGCCGGGTACACCAGTACTTCGCCAGCTTCCTGATTTTGGAAGGCCTGATGATCGGCGTGTTCTGCGCGACCGACGCCATGCTGTTCTACGTCTTCTTCGAAGCCATGCTGATCCCGATGTTCATCATAATCGGCGTCTGGGGCGGACCGCGACGCGTGTATGCCAGCGTAAAGTTCTTCCTGTTCACCTTCCTCGGGTCGGTGTTCATGCTTATCGGCCTGATCTACCTGTACCTGAAGACGGGCAGCTTCCAGCTCGCAGACCTGACCACCGCGCCGCTGGATGCGACCGAGCAGATGTGGCTGTTCTTCGCTTTCCTCGCCGCCTTTGCAGTCAAGGTGCCGATGTTCCCGGTCCACACCTGGTTGCCGGATGCGCACGTGGAAGCGCCGACCGGCGGTTCCGTGGTGCTGGCGGCAATCATGCTGAAGATCGGTGGATATGGATTCCTGCGCTTCTCGCTGCCGATCACTCCCGATGCCAGCAATGAGTTCGCCTGGCTGGTGATCGCGCTTTCGCTGATCGCGGTGGTCTACATCGGCTTCGTCGCGCTGGCCCAGCAGGACATGAAAAAGCTGATCGCCTATTCCTCGATCGCGCACATGGGCTTCGTCACCCTGGGCACCTTCATCGCCTTCAAGCTGACCCGGGACTTCGGCAACACCGACGCCGCGCGGCTGGGACTGCAGGGCGCGATGGTGCAAATGATCTCCCACGGCTTCGTCTCCGGCGCCATGTTCAGTTGCGTCGGCGTGCTTTATGACCGCATGCACAGTCGCATGATCCGCGACTATGGCGGCGTCGTGAATACGATGCCCTGGTTCTCGGCATTGTTCGTTTTTTTCGCCATGGCCAATGCGGGCCTGCCCGGGACGTCCGGCTTCGTCGGCGAGTTCATGATCGTGCTTGCCGCTTTCCAGCAGCAACCACTGATCGCCTTCGCTGCGGCGACGACGCTGGTGCTTGGCGCCGCGTACACCCTATGGATGGTCAAGCGCGTGGTGTTCGGCGACGTCGCCAACCAGCACGTTGCCGAGCTGACCGACATGAATGCGCGCGAAGGCCTGGTGCTGGTGGTCTTCGCGCTGGGCGTGCTGGCGCTGGGCGTATATCCCAAGCCGCTCACCGACCTGATGGATGCCTCCGTCACCCAGCTGGTCGCCCAGCTCGGTGCGACCAAGTTGTAAGGATCGAACATGCTGTCCAACATCGTCACCCAGGCTGAGCTGCACACCGTCATACCCGAGATCTTCGTGTGCTCGGCGGCGTTCGGCCTGCTCATGGTCGACCTGTTCATCGCGCCCCAGCGCCGGGCGCTGACTCACTTCCTGGCCTTGTTGATCCTGGTCGCGGCGGCGGTGCTGACGATCCGCGAACTGGCGACGGTGCCGACCTTCGCTTTCAGTGGCTTCTTCATCCGCGACACCGCCGGTGACGTGCTCAAGCTGGCGATGTACGCGGTGACGGCGCTGGTCTTCATCTATGCCAAGCCCTTCCTGCAGGACCGCGACCTGTTCAAGGGCGAGTTCTACGCGCTGGTGCTGTTCGCCTTGCTGGGCATGATGCTGATGGTGTCCGCCGGTGGGCTGGTGACGCTCTACCTGGGCCTGGAACTGCTCGCGCTCAGCTCCTACGGCCTGGTCGCGATGGACCGCGACAACCCGACGGCGTCGGAAGCGGCGATGAAGTACTTCATCCTCGGCTCCATGGCCTCCGGCCTGCTGCTGTACGGCATGTCGATGATCTATGGCGCCACCGGCAGCCTGCAGCTGGATGCCATCTACGCGGCATCCGCGGGGCAGGGTGGCGGCATGCTGCTCAGTCTGGGCGTCGTCTTCATGCTGGTCGGAATCGCATTCAAATTCGGCGCCGCGCCGTTCCATATGTGGCTGCCCGATGTCTATCAAGGCGCGCCTACCGCCGTTACCCTGTTCATCGGTTCCGCACCCAAATTGGCCTATTTCGGCATGGCCTACCGGCTGCTGGAGTCCGGCGTCGGTCCGATGGACGTTGAGTGGCGGGTCATGATCAGCTGGCTGGCCGCTGCCTCGCTGGTGGTCGGCAACGTGTTCGCGCTGGCGCAGACCAATCTCAAGCGGCTGCTGGCGTATTCGACGATTTCCCATGTCGGCTTCCTGTTCATGGGCCTGGCCAACGCCAGCCCGCTAGGCTATGCGGCGGCGATGTTCTACGCCCTCAGCTACGCGGTCATGGGCGCCGCCGCGTTCGCCGCGATCATCCTGTTGTCCCGGCGGGGCTTCGACGCGGAAAACATCGCCGACTTCCGGGGCCTGTGGAAGAGCAATCCGCTGCACGCCATGCTGATCCTCTTCATCATGGCCTCGCTGGCCGGCGTCCCGCCCTTCCTCGGGTTCTGGGCCAAGCTGGTTGTGATCGGCGCTGCGCTGGATGCGGGAATGACCTGGCTGGCCATCCTCTCGGTGGTCTGCGCGGTGCTCGGCGCGTTCTACTACCTGCGCGTGATCCGGGCGATGTTCTTCGAGGATGCGGATGGCGATGGCGCGATCATCCACCCGGACAGCCACCTGCGCGCCGCCTTTGCCGTCAACGCCGTGGCGCTGCTGGTGCTGGGTCTGTTCGCTGAACCCCTGCTGCACTGGTGCCAGGCCGCCTTTCCGGCCTGAGTGCCGAATCTATTGCGCCGGCCGAATGCCGGCGGCTATAATTGCGATTCTGCTGCGGGGTGGAGCAGTCTGGCAGCTCGTCGGGCTCATAACCCGAAGGTCGCAGGTTCAAATCCTGCCCCCGCTACCAGTTCAAGGCGATCAGTTAACCGGTCGTGCGGTCTTGTCGTCAACGGCCCCGGTCGTTCCGACACCGGAACCTGGATGTACCGGAAAAGGGCCTTATGGCCCTTTTTTGTTTCTGGAATTCACTACACGGACAACGACGCGAAAAATGTCAGGCAAGGCTGAAGAAATCCAGGAGATGCTGTCCCCGACCGTGCAATCGCTCGGCCTGGAGCTGCTCGGCGTGGAGTTCGCGCCGTCGACACACAGCGCGCTGCTGCGCCTGTACATCGATGTCGAAGGCCGGCACGTGGGCATTGAGGATTGCGAAGCCGTCAGCCGGGAAATTTCCGCGCTGCTCGATCTCAACGATCCGATCGCGTCGGAATACACGCTCGAGGTTTCCTCCCCGGGCATCGACCGGCCGCTGTTCACCGTCGCCCAGTTCGCGCGCTTCATCGGCGAGCAGGCGAAGCTGAACCTGCGGCTGCCGCAGGACGGGCGCCGGCGGCTGCATGGCCGCATCGTCAGCGCCGGCGACGGCCAAGTGGTCATCGCCGAGGACAAGGGCGAGTTCACCGTTGCCCACGAAAACATCGAAAAGGCCCGACTGGTGGCGGACCTGGTCGCCCTCGGGCTGGCCGCGGAACCGAAGAAACCAGGCGGACAACGCGGCAAGCGCCGTAAACCCGAAGCCTCCGCATCAGCGGAAGCGGCGGGCAAACCGGAATCATCTGACAAAGGCTGAAGGCGCGCGAGCGCCTGCACGGAGCTAGTGAAATGAGCAAGGAATTGTTGCTGGTCATGGAAGCGGTCGCCAACGAAAAGGGCGTTCCGCGCGAAGTCATCATCGAGGCGATGGAGGCTGCATTAGCCTCGGCTGCGAAAAAGCGCTACCACGACCAGGAAGTCGATATCCGTGTTGCGATCGACTCCAAGAGCGGGGAGTACGAGACTTTCCGTCGCTGGGAAGTGGTGGCCGACGACGTGGTCATGGAATCGCCCGACCACCAGATCCGGCTGATGGATGCCGAGGACGAGAAGCCTGGCTCGCAGGTCGGCGAGTTTGTCGAAGAGCAGATCGAGAATCCTGAGTTCGGACGCATTTCGGCCCAGGCTGCGAAGCAGGTGATCGTGCAGCGGGTGCGCGAAGCCGAGCGTACGCAGGTGCTTGACGCCTGGAAGGATCGCGTCGGCGAACTGATCAACGGCGTGGTCAAGCGCGTCGAGCGCGGCAGCGTCTACGTGGACCTGGGCGGCAACGCCGAGGCCTTCATTCCCAAGGACAAGGCGATCCCGCGCGACGTGCTGCGCCCGGGCGACCGCGTGCGTGGCTACCTGCTGGACGTCCGCGCCGAGCCGCGCGGTCCGCAGCTGTTCATTTCGCGCACTGCCCCTGAATTCATGATGGAACTGTTCAAGCTCGAAGTGCCGGAAGTCGGCCAGGGCCTGGTCGAGATCAAGGCGGCCGCTCGGGATCCGGGCGATCGCGCCAAGATCGCCGTGCTCGCGCACGACCATCGCACCGATCCGATCGGCGCCTGCATCGGCATGCGCGGTTCGCGCGTGCAGGCTGTGTCCAACGAGCTCAATGGCGAGCGCGTCGACATCGTGCTGTGGTCGGACAATCCGGCCCAGTTCGTCATCAACGCAATGGCGCCGGCTGAAGTGCAGTCGATCATTGTTGATGAGGAAAAGCATTCCATGGACTTGGCTGTTGCCGAGGACAAGCTCGCGCAGGCGATCGGCAAGGGCGGCCAGAACGTGCGCCTCGCCAGCCGCCTGACCGGCTGGCAGCTCAACGTGATGACCCAGGACCAGGTCACTGCCAAGAGTGATGCCGAGCAGGCCACCGCTCGCCAGCTGTTCATGGATAAGCTCGAGGTTGACGAGGAAATCGCCGGCATCCTAGTCACCGAGGGCTTCAGCACCGTGGAAGAAATCGCCTACGTGCCGGCCGCTGAGTTGCTGGCGGTCGAGGGCTTTGACGAGGATATCGTTGAAGAACTGCGCGCCCGTGCCCGCGATGCCCTGCTCAACGAAGCCCTGGCTGCCGAGGAAGACGTGGAAGATCACAAGCCTTCCGACGAACTGCTTGCCGTGGATGGCATGGACGAGCACACCGCCTACATCCTGGCCTCGCGTGGCGTCGTTTCGCGCGACGACCTGGCCGAGCTGGCAGTGGACGAGATCATGGACATCGAAGGCATGGACGCCGAGCATGCCGCGAAGCTGATCATGGCTGCGCGCCAGCACTGGTTCGAATGAGCGCGTCCACGTATTGAAGAAGCATTACCCCCCAGGCGCCCAGGGCGCCGAACGCAAGGAAGTACAAGCACATGTCTGAAGTCACCGTAGGTTCGCTGGCCAAAGTGCTGGGCATGCCCGCCGAGAAGCTGCTTGAGCAGCTTTCGGGCGCGGGCATGGCCTTCAGCGGGCCGGATCAGGTGGTCAGCAGCACCGAGAAGATGAAGCTGCTTGGATTCCTGCGCCGGACCCATGGCAAGGAAGAGAAGCCGGCCGAGGCGGCCGCGCCCAAGCAGATCACGCTCAAGCGCCGCAAGGTCGAAGAGATCACGGTCAGCGCCGGCAAGGCCAAGACCACGGTCAACGTGGAAGTGCGCCAGAAGCGCACCTATCTCAAGCGCGACCAGGCCGACGCGCCGCCGGCGACGACCGAGCATGAGGAAGTGCTGCGCAAGCTGGCTGAGGCCAAGGCGCGTCAGCAGGCCGAACTCGACGCCCTCGATGAGGGTGATCGCAAGCGCAAGATGGTTGAGATCGCACGCCAGGAGGCCGAGGAAGCGGCCCGCAAGGCGCGCGAGGTGGTCGCCGCCGTGGTTGCGCCTGTCCCCGACATCGCCGCCGGCGAAACGGTTGATCCGCGCAAGGACAAGCACGCCCCGCGCCCGCACAAGGCCGACGTTCCACGCGCCGACAACAAGCCGTCGTCGCCGAACAAGTCGCCTGCGAACAAGTCACCGGTCAATGCGCCCGGCAACAAGACCGCGCCCAAGCACAAGGCGCGTGGCTCGCACGCCATGGTCGACAATGAAGGCGAGGACGGCTCGACGCCCTTGTTCGTCACCGGCCAGTTGCACCTCACGGCCGATGAGCGCGCTCGTCGCAGCTCGGCAGGCAACCGCAAGAAGCCCAAGCAGCGCGCAGCCGAACCGTCACGCACATCATCCGGCCAGCATGGCTTCTCCAAGCCGACCGCGCCGATCCTGCGCGAAGTCTTCATCGGCGAGAACATCCTGGTGTCCGAGCTGGCCAACAAGCTGGCCATGAAGGGCAGCGAGGTGGTCCGTGCCCTGTTCAAGATGGGCATGATGGTCACCATCAACGAGGTGATTGACCATGACACCGCGGTGCTGGTGGTCGAGGAGCTCGGCCACAAAGCGAGCAAGAACGACGAGGACGACGCCGAGCTCGCGCTCGAGGCGCAGGTCGTGGACGTGCAGGGCGAGCGTTCCATCCGCCCGCCGGTGGTCACCATCATGGGCCACGTCGACCACGGCAAAACCTCCTTGCTCGATTTCATCCGTCGCTCGAAGGTCGCTACCGGCGAAGCCGGCGGCATCACCCAGCACATCGGCGCGTACCACGTGGAAACCGGGAAAGGCGTCATCACCTTCCTGGACACGCCGGGCCATTCGGCATTCACCTCGATGCGCGCGCGCGGCGCCAAGCTGACCGACATCGTCGTGCTGGTGGTTGCTGCCGACGACGGCGTCATGCCGCAGACCATCGAAGCGGTCAACCACGCCCGTTCGGCAAAGGTGCCGTTGCTGGTCGCCATGAACAAGATGGACAAGTCGGACGCCAACCCGGACAACATCAAGCAGGGCCTGGTAAAGATCGAAGTGGTGCCGGAAGAGTGGGGTGGCGACGTCCAGTTCGTGCCGGTGTCGGCCAAGACCGGCGACGGCGTCGAGGCACTGCTCGAGGCGATCCTGGTGCAAGCCGAGGTCATGGAGTTGCGCGCCGTGGTCGATGCCCGCGCCACCGGCGTGGTGATCGAATCCGCACTCGACAAGGGCCGCGGCCCGGTCGCGACGGTGCTGGTGCAGCAGGGCACGCTCAAGAAGGGCGATTACCTGGTCTGCGGCGTGCAATATGGCCGCGTCCGCGCCTTGTTCGACGAAAACGGCAAGCAGACCGAATCTGCTGGCCCATCGATCCCGGTGCAGGTGCTTGGCTTGTCCGGTGTGCCCGATGCAGGCGATGACTTCGTGGTCGTTGCCGACGAGCGCCTGGCGCGCGAAGTCGCCCAGCAGCGCGATGCCAAGCGCCGCGAAAGCCGCCTGGTCAAGCAGCCTGGCAGCAAGATGGAAGACGTCATCGCCCAGATGGGCATGGCCAACGGCCAGCAGACGCTCAACATCGTGGTCAAGGCCGACGTCCAGGGTTCCGCCGAAGCACTGCGCGAGTCCCTGACCGCGCTGTCCAACGAGTTGATCAACATCAACGTGATCGAGTCCGGAGTCGGCGGCATCACCGAATCCGATGCCACCCGCGCCGCCTCGGCGAAGGCGGTCATCATCGGCTTCAACGTGCGAGCCGACGCCAGCGCGCGCAGGGTCATCGAGAACAGCGGGCTGGACCTGCGCTACTTCTCGATCATTTACGACGTGATCGACCAGGTGAAGCAGGTTGCTTCCGGCCTGCTCGGCGTCGAGATCCGCGAGGAGATCATCGGTATCGCCGAGGTTCGCGACGTGTTCCGCAGTTCCAAGTTCGGCGCGGTCGCTGGTTCGCTGGTCACCGAAGGCGTGGTCAAGCGCAACAAGCCGATCCGCGTGCTGCGTAATAGCGTCGTGGTGTTCGAGGGCGAGCTGGAATCGCTGCGCCGCTTCAAGGACATCGTCGAAGAGGTCAAGTCCGGCACCGAGTGCGGTATCGCGGTGAAGGCTTACAACGACGTGCAGCCAGGCGACCAGATCGAGTGCTTCGAGCGCATTGAAGTCAAGCGCACGCTCTGATGCCGACGCTCTGATGCCAGGCAAAAGCTTCTATCGGACCGACCGGGTTTCGGCGCAATTGCGCCGGGACCTCGGCTTGATCGTTCACCAGGCGGTTCGCGAACACGGGCTGCCTTCGGTCAGCGTCTCCGACGTGGAGATAAGTCGCGACATGTCCCATGCCAAGGTGTTCGTCACCGCGTTGCTGGCCGAGCAGGCACCAGCAGCGATCAAGGGACTGAAGGCACTCGCTCCGGAACTGAGGTTCCAGCTGGCGAAGGCGGTGCGAATGCGCCACGTGCCCGAACTGCATTTCCACTACGACGATTCCGTGGACAAGGGCGAGCGCATCGACGCGCTGCTGCGCGACAATCCGCCCGCGCCGGAAGAAGACTGACGCCTTTGCCACGCACCGTGTTTCGCCCGCTCGACGGCATCCTGCTGCTGGACAAGCCGCCCGGGATGAGTTCCAACCAGGCCCTGCAACGCGTGCGACACCTGTTCCGCGCCGAAAAGGCCGGACATACCGGCAGCCTGGATCCGCTGGCAACTGGCCTGCTTCCGGTCTGCTTTGGCGAAGCCACCAAGATCGCCGGCCACCTGCTGGGCAATGCCAAGGGCTACGAGGCCGAGGCTGTGCTGGGCCTGACCACCGACACCGATGACGCCGACGGAAAGCCACTGTTGCAGCGGCCGGTGCCTGGCCTGGCGCGTGGCGACGTTGCCCGGGCGTTGGAGCAATTCGTCGGCACCATCCGACAGCGCCCACCCATCTATTCCGCGCTCAAGCAAGGCGGCGAGCCGCTGTATGCCAAAGCCCGGCGCGGCGAGCAAATCGAAGTACCCGAGCGCGACGTAGTCGTCCACGCCATCGAGCTCCTGGACGTGCGTGACGGCCGGATCCGGATCCGCATCGATTGCGGCTCAGGAACCTACGTTCGCAGCATCGTCCGCGACCTGGGCGAGCTCCTGGGCTGTGGAGCGCACGTGAGCAAGCTGCGCCGGACCTGGGTCGCGCCGTTCACCGCGCCGGGCATGCACGGAATCGAAGAACTCCGGCAGAAAGCGGCCGAGCAGGGCGAAGCTGCGCTGGACGAGCTGCTGCTGCCGATTGAGGCCGGGCTGGCCAACTGGCCGACGATCCGCCTGGATGCCGAGCAGGCGCTGGCGCTGGGCCGCGGCCAGGCGGTGCAACTGGCGTCAGGGACGGCCCAATCCGAGCTCAACGCCCTTTCCAGTGACGGTCGCTCGCTGGGGCTGGTGAAGGTCGACTGTGACGGTGTGCTCAGGGCCAGGCGCCTGTTCCGTTGGGCCGCTCAAGGCTGAGGTTGTCCGGCCGGGCCGCGGCCGGTACAATTACGGGGCTCGAAAGAGCACTCCCACAACCGGCGGGTCGCGCGGTGCGTCGTCATCCTGGCGATGTTCCTGCAGGCTTTGCATCACAAGAGAATCAACAATGTCCATTGACACCAGCAAGATCATCGAAGAATTCAAGCGCGTCCCCAACGATACCGGTTCCCCGGAAGTCCAGGTGGCGTTGCTCTCCGCCCGCATCGACCATCTGTCCGAACACTTCAAGGCGCACAAGCAGGACCACCATTCCCGCCGCGGCCTTCTGATGATGGTCAACCAGCGCCGGAGCCTGCTCGGCTACCTCAAGAAGAAAGACGCCACGCGCTACCAGACACTAATCGAGCGCCTGGGCCTGCGTCGCTAATAAAGTTTTTACCGCGCGGCGCCTCAGGGCGCCGCGTCGTTTTTGCAGAACCGGAAGGCAGGTGCCTTTCGTGTCGAACTGACTGAAGGAATAAATATCGTGGCGAAAGTATCCAAGACGTTCCAGTACGGGCAGCACCAGGTCACGCTCGAAACCGGCGAGATCGCTCGCCAGGCCAGCTCGGTCATCGTGCGCATGGGCGACACCGTCGTCCTGGTCACCGCGGTCGGCAACAAGAACGCGAAGGAAGGCCAGGACTTCTTCCCGCTGACCGTCGACTACATCGAGAAGTTCTACGCCGGCGGCCGCATTCCGGGTGGATTCTTCAAGCGCGAAGGCCGCCAGACCGAGAAAGAGACGCTGATCTCGCGTCTGATCGATCGTCCCTGCCGTCCGCTGTTCCCGGAAGGCTTCCGCAACGAAGTGCAGGTCATCGCCACGGTGCTTTCGCTGAACCCGGAAATCGATAGCGACATTCCGGCATTGATCGGCGCGTCGGCTGCGCTGTCGTTGTCAGGCATGCCGTTCGCCGGCCCGATTGGCGCCGCCAAGATCGGTTACCTGGATGGCAAGTACATCCTCAACCCGAGCGCCACCGAGCTCAAGACCTCCCAGCTCGAACTCGTCGTCGCCGGCACCAAGAGCGCCGTGCTGATGGTTGAATCCGAAGCAGCCCTGCTGTCCGAGGAAGTGATGCTCGGCGCGGTGATGTTCGGACACCAGCAGTTGCAGGCTGTCATCAATTGCATCAACGAGATGGTCGCTGAAGTCGGCGTCAAGCCGTGGGATTGGAAAGCTCCCGTCGCGAACGAATCGCTGGTCGCCGCCATCGCCGCCGCGGTGGGCGATCGCCTGACCACCGCCTACGCGGTGCGCGACAAGATCGAGCGTCGCGATGCGATCTCGAAGCTGAAGAAGGAAGTGGTCGATTCCCTGAAGCCGCAAGCCGAATCCAACACTTGGGTCGTTGCCGACATCGCCAAGGAATTCGGCGAGCTGGAATACAACTCGATGCGCGCCTCGGTCCTGAAAACCCGCACCCGCATTGATGGCCGCGACCTGGTCACGGTGCGCCCGATCACCGTGCGTACCGGCATCCTGCCGCGCACCCACGGTTCTTCGTTGTTCACCCGCGGCGAGACCCAGGCCATCGTCACCACGACGCTCGGCACCGCCCGTGACGGCCAGGTCATTGACGCCGTGTCCGGCGAGTACAAGGAACACTTCCTGTTCCATTACAACTTCCCCCCCTTCTCGGTCGGCGAAGCCGGTCGCATGATGGGTCCGAAGCGTCGCGAGATCGGCCACGGCCGACTGGCCAAGCGCGGCGTGCTCGCCGTGATGCCGACCATGGAAGAATTCCCGTACACCATTCGCGTTGTCTCCGAGATCACCGAGTCCAACGGATCCTCGTCGATGGCCTCGGTCTGCGGTTCCTCGCTGGCCCTGATGGACGCCGGCATTCCGATCAAGGCACCGGTCGCGGGTATCGCGATGGGCCTGATCAAGGAAGGTTCTGATTTCGCCGTGCTGTCCGACATCCTGGGTGACGAAGATCACCTCGGCGACATGGACTTCAAGGTCGCGGGTTCGGAAGCCGGTATCTCCGCGCTGCAGATGGACATCAAGATCGATGGCATCACCGAAGAGATCATGAAGGTCGCGCTGGCCCAGGCCAAGCAGGGCCGCCTGCACATCCTCGGCGAAATGGCCAAGGCAATCAGTGCACCAAGAGCAGAGATGTCCGAGTACGCGCCGCGCCTGCTGACCATGAAGATCCATCCGGACAAGATCCGCGAAGTGATCGGCAAGGGCGGTTCGGTGATCCAGGCGATCACCAAGGAAACCGGCGCCCAGATCGACATCAAGGACGATGGCACCATCATCATCGCCTCGGTCAATCTGGCCGCTGCCGAAGCTGCGAAAGCACGCATCGAGCAGATCACTTCCGACGTCGAGCCGGGCCGCATCTACGAAGGCAAGGTCGCCAAGATCATGGACTTCGGTGCATTTGTCACCATCGCCCCGGGCAAGGATGGCCTGGTGCACGTGTCGCAGATTTCCAGCGACCGCGTCGAGAAGGTCAGCGACGTGTTGAAGGAAGGCGATATCGTCAAGG
>JANPDF010000106.1:0-31091 GCA_031431355.1 Gammaproteobacteria bacterium | reverse complement strand
GTTTGATGACGCGGCGCAGGATCATTTGCTGCCCCTCATTGCGCGCAGATTCTGCCATAGCCTGCTGCTGTACAACTGCAGGTTGGTCAGCACGGTCTGGACATCGGCGAATCGAAGTCGCAGCGCCGGCTCCAGCCCATCGCGCGAACGCAGGGCCTGTGCGGCCGCGCGAATCCTCTCGGCAGGCAGGTCCAGCGTGCACGGGTAGTCCAGCGAGTGGACGATGCCGGCGTAGTCGAGGGGTGGGATGATTCGATCGCCGCACTTTTCCAGTAATTCCTGCTGGACTTGGGCGGACAGGGTCTTGCGGAAGATCAGGCGATATTCCGATTGCGTGCCTTCTTCCATGGTCTGGTCGATCAGCGTGGTCGCGTAGACGTAGATCGCAGTTTCTCGAAGCTTTTGATCGGTAATCAGACCTATCGTCCCGGTCGATACGAGCTCATCGTAGGTGGCGCGGCGGCGGTCCTGCGATTCGTACTGGCTGGCCCGGTAGGCGGCGACCACGAACTGCTCGTCGGACAGGGGGCGGTCACCGGTCAGCGCGTCAAGCGCGCGGCGCGCGTTGGCAAGGACATCCTTGTTGTATTCGATCAGGTATTCGTAGCCCCAGGCCTCCACCCGAAGATCGGCTGCCAGGCGCTCGGTGAATACCGCGGATTTCTTGCGCAACTCGCGATCGGCATTCCAGTTCGATACCTGGATGCCGAGGAAAACGCCGCTCACCAGCAAGAAGAACTCGATGACGATCGCCGTCCAATTCTGTTCCTTCAGCGATTGCGACAGGCGGCGCAGGATCATGCCCGGCTCGGCCCGGCGCGAAATTCAATGGCAAACATAGTCACCCTTGCCGTTCTTGGCGCACAGGTCGGGCGGCCCAAGCTTGTCCCACAGGCGCACCAGGCCGATGTCGCGCGCGAAGGCGATGAATTCGGGGCTGGTGCGGACGCCTACGCCCGTGTTGTCCCAGAGTGGATTGAGCAGGATGGCTTCGTTGCTGGTGATGCCGCGCCGGGCGAGCGCCAGTGCGCGTTGCGGCTGGCCCAGCTGCATCAGCGCGCTAATGGCCACGGCGGAGAGGGTCTCGGGTTTCGTCGCGAGATATTGATCGATGACTTCGATGGCCTTGGCTTTTGCCGCTGCATCCGAGTAGAGGCCGTGGGCGATGATTTCGGCGCTGCCCGCCGGAAACTCGTTGAGAAAGGGACGATTGCCGAGCGCCCAGTATTTTTCCGCTTCTGCTTGATTGCCGCGGGCATCGGCGAGCACACCAAGCGACAGACCGGCATGGGCAAGGCCGACGTCCTCGGAGCGCCGCAGCAGGAGTTCTGCCTTGGCCAGGTCGCCGGTTCGAACCAGCTCGCGGCCTCGCCAGGACAAGGCATTCGGCATCATCGGGTCTATTTCCAGCACCCGGTCCAGCTCGGCATCGCATTTGGTCAGATAGCCTGTGGTGCACAGCAAGGTTGCATGCCAGAAATTCGCGGTAACGTCATTGGGGTCGAGCTCCAACGCGCGGTCCAAACTTTCGAACGCCTCGACATAACGGCGCTGGCGCGTGTACAGCGCGCCCAATGCGGCATGCGGTTCGGCCAGCCGCGGATCGAGCTTGGTCGCCAGCCGTGCATGCTCCTCGACTGCCTTCGCAGCGGAGTCGCGCACGCCTGGATCGTAATTGGCGGCCACCGACTGCATTGCCGCCAGCCGCGCATGCGCTCGCGCGAAATTGGCATCAAGTTTCAGCGCCTGCTCCAACTGCGCGATCGCCGCAGGGAATCGCGCACCATCGCGACGGTTGAATACCTGCGTGGCCTGCAGGTAAAGCGTGTATGCCTCGGTGTTTTTTGTCGGCGCTTCCACCAGTCGCTGCACCTGGTCGCCCTGCAGGATGACCTGCAGCTTGTCGGTGATCGACCTGGCGATGCTTTCCTGCAATTGGAAAACATCTTTCAAATCGCCGTCGTAGGATTCCGACCACAGGTGGAATCCGCTGTCGGTCTGGATCAGCTGCGCCGTGATGCGCACCTTGTCGCCCTGCTTGCGTACCGATCCCTCCAGGATGTGGGCCACGCCCAGTGCCTGTCCTACTGCCCGCAGGTCGTTGTTCTTGCCCTTGTACTGGAACGAGGAGGTACGACCCGCGACCTTCAGGTCTTTCACCTGCGCCAGCGCATTGAGGATCTCTTCGGAGATGCCGTCGGAAAAGTATTCCTGGTCCTTGTCGGCGCTCATATTGACGAACGGCAGCACGGCGATGGATTTCTTACTGATGGGCGCCGATGGCGCAGCAGCCGCGGCGACGCCCGCAGAAACTGTCTCTGACACCGTTTGCGTTTGCCTGGCGTCGAGGTAGGCGGGTTGGCCTTTGAAGTACCAGGCGAAGGCCAAGGCGGCGAGGCCGGCGGTGATCAGCAGGAAGCGCTTGCTGCCACGCACGCCCTCGGTCTTCAAGCCGTCGGGCGTCACCTCGAAGGCCCAGGCGAATACCAGCGAAATCGGGAAGCCCAGGAAGATGACCAGGATGAAGATGCGCAAGGCCCAGGGCGGTGCGTCGAAGGCCGGGAAGCCGATGCTGGCCGCCTGCACCGACAGCCAGGCCACCACCAGATAGGCGGCGCCCACCTTGAACACCTTGCGGCGCTTGAGTTCGTCGAAAAGGCTCATGGGCGGATCCCGTCGCAAACAAAATCATTGTTACCCTGCGCCCGACACTGCGACGGATAGCCTTTTTTACGCCAGTAGGCTGGCACGCCAAGCTTGTTCAGCACGGCCTTGAATCCAGCGGAGTTTCGAAACGCCGGCTGGCTGCGATCCCAGGCGATCTGCGAGTCGCTATCAATGTCCGGCGAGGTGGCGACCAGGTCGTAGGCGCCAAGCCACAAATAGTATCGGGATGTTCCGATCGACTGGTCGGAACTGATATCGCCCTCGATGAGTTTTCGATTGGCGAGCGCCTTCGTCGTCGAGTTGGGCAGCGCGGGCTCGGCGAGGGCGTCGAGCAACAAAGTATTCAACTTCGGTTGCGTGCTGAACGTGACCATGAGCAACTCGGCCGCCAGCCGATCGCCACGTCGTACCAGGGCCGGCAGGAATTCCGCCGCGCGGTTCCTGATGAATCCGGCGGCGACGCCTTGTTCGAACAAGGCCAGCGCCTGGTCATCCTTGCCACTGTTCAACAGGACCACGGCCTTCCAGCGAACGCAATTTTTGTAGGCGGGATCCAGCGCGATGCATCGGTCCAGGTCAGCCAGGGCCCGAGCGAAGAAGCCCAGGTTGCTCCAGCTGATGGCGCGCCAGAGATAGGCTGTCGCATTGTTCCCGTCTGCAGCGACCGACTTGTCGTGCAGCTGCATGGCCTTTTCCCAATCGATGGGAAGCGTGGTGTTTTCAACCATCGCCAGGACCGCCCAGGGCATGGACAGCTTGGGCTCCAGTTCCAGCGCTTGCTTGGCTGACTTGTCTGCCAACGCAGTGTAATCGCGGTCGTGGAAGCCCCAGCTTTCAGCGATGGCACAGGCAGCCGCCAAACCTTCCCAACCCCGGGCGAACTTCGGATCCAGCGCCACCGCCTTTTCGAACAGGCGCACGCTTTCATCCACGTCCTTGCGCGCGATGAACAATTCGCGCGCCTTCAGGTAGATCTCATAGGCCTCCATGTTTTCTGTGTCGGCCTGTACTTTCACCACCGGCTTGGCCTTGTTCGCGGCCAGCGATCCGCGCAGTGCGGTCACGATCGCATTGGCGATTTCATCCTGGATGGCAAAGATGTCAGTGAGTTCGCGGTCGTAGGTTTCCGACCACAGGTGGCGGTCATTCACCGCGTCGATCAACTGCGCGGTGATGCGCACCTTGTTGCCGGACTTGCGCACGCTTCCTTCCAGGATATGGCCGACGCCGAGGTCCTTGGCGATGGCCAGGCTGCCAATGGATTTGTCTCGATAGGCAAACGAGGAAGTGCGCGAGGCGACGCTGAGGCCATCCACGCGAACCAGCACATTCAGCAGTTCCTCCGAGATGCCGTCGGAGAAATACTGGTTGCTGGCATCGGCGCTCATGTTGACGAAGGGCAGCACGGCGATGGAATTGTCGCGTGCTTGCTGGCTGGCCTGTGTCGTCGCTTCGGCCTTGGCGACCTGGGTGGTGCTGGCGACCAGCACGGCCTCACGACGCGGCGCCAGGACGAATTTATCCACGCAAAAATAGATTACTGCCAGCACCAGGGTGGCGACGATCAGGCGATTCATCCGCTGCGCTGTATGCGCGGCGATCGATTTTTCCGGCGGCACGTCGGCATCGCGGCGGATGCCGTCGGGGGTCATCTCGTACACCCAGGCGAATACCAGCGCGGGCACGAAGCCGAGCGCGAGCAGGATGACGACGGTGCGCGGCATCGAATCCGACGCGCCGAACAACGGAAGCACGGTCGCGGCCACCTGAGTGATCAACCACGCGCCCACCAGGTACAAGCCTGCCATGCGGATTACGTTGCGGCGCTGCAGTTCGGCGATCAGGGCCATGTCAGTGCTTGCCTGCGCATACTTTTGCTGTGTGCGGGTCGGTGGTCTTCAAGCGCTCGACGACGG
The DNA here is from genome assembly GCA_031431355.1 of Gammaproteobacteria bacterium. Classification (GTDB taxonomy): domain Bacteria; phylum Pseudomonadota; class Gammaproteobacteria; order Xanthomonadales; family Xanthomonadaceae; genus Arenimonas. Next base: position 26,508 of record JANPDF010000106.1, on the reverse strand, counting down.
CGAGGAAGCGCGGCTCGCAGCGGATCGGGTCCAGCGCCGGGCTCATGATCGCCCAATCCATTTCATTGCCCAGCCCACGCGATAGCCGGTCCACGTAGTCCAGGGCGAGCTGGCCCTCGCCAAGCAGCATCAACACGGTAGCCACCTGGTAATCCTCCATCGCATTGCCGCTGGACGGGTCCAATCGACTGCGCAGCGGCAGGGCCGACATGCGCAGCGCCAAGGCATGGCGATCGCCCTTGCCGCTGAGCGCAGCAACGATTTCACGGCCCTGCCCGCTGGCACTGGGATTGATTGCGGCCGCCAGCCGATCGAGCATTTGCCTCGCTTCGCCGAAGTCGCCGGACAGCAAGTCGGCCGTCGCAACTGCGCCGAGGCAGCCCTGGTAGGTCGGCGCGAACTCCAGTACGCGCAGGCAGGCCATCCGCGCGTCGGCGTTGCGGCCGAGGGCCAGCAATATCCAGGCGTGGTTCTCCCCAATGACCAGTGAGCGCGGATCGAGCACGGCTGCCCGCTCAATCGAGGCAATGCCCTGCGCGAGATCGCCGTTGGACATCGAGGTACTGCCCAGCCATTGGTGCGCGGTCGCAAAGGACGGCCTCAGGACGATGGCCCGGCGAAGCAAGGCCACGGCGGTCGTGCGCTGCAGTTGGCTCAAGGCGGTGTTGGACAGGGCAGCGTATGGCTCGGGCAGGGCCGGGTCGAGCGCCAGCGCATGCAGTGCGGCTTCGGTGGAGCGAGAAAGCGCCTCTGCCGCCGGCAGTCGGCTGCTGTAGGCGGGCAGTATGGTGTACGCCAGGGCGAGCCCGGCGTAGGCCTGGCCAAGTTGCGGATCCATAACGGCGGCCTTTTCGAACAGCGACACGGCCTCAACGATTCCTTTTTCGCTGCGCGTATGCCACAAGCCCATGCCGCGCAGGTACAGGTCGTAGGCCGCGACGTTTTTGGTCGTTCCCGCGCGTTGTCCCGGCTCGGCGACAGCCGCGATCTTTACCTTCAACTCGTCGCCGATCGCCCTGGCGATCTCGTCCTGGATGACGAAGATATCCTCGAGCTTGCGGTCGTAGGTCTGCGACCACACGTGGAAGCCAGTCTGGGCGTCGATCAGCTGCGCGGTGATGCGCACCTTCTCGCCCTCCTTGCGCACACTGCCCACCAGCACCATCCGCACCTTCAGCTGCTTGGCCATGGCGGGCACTTCCATCGACTTGCCCTTGAACGCAAACGACGAGGTGCGCGCGGCGACCCGCAGCTCCGGGGTGCCGGCGAGAACGTTGAGGATCTCCTCGCTGATGCCATCGGAGAAATATTCATTGGCGGCCTCACCGGACATGTTCACGAAGGGCAGCACGGCGATGGAGTTGCGGCCGACCGCCGGCCGGGCCTGCGCGCTGGCCTTCGCCGTCACGGTCTGCGTCGTGCTCGCCACCAGCGCGGCGTCGCGACGGGGCGCGAGCGCCAGGCGGTCGAAGCCGAAATAGACCAACGCCAACAACAGCACCGCGATGATCATGCGGTCCATGCGCCGCGCAGTCTGTGGCGCGATGGACTGTTCGGGCGCTACTTCTGCATCGCGCTTGATTCCGTCCGGCGTCAACTCGAACACCCAGGCGAATACCAATGCGGGAAAGAAGCCCAAGGTCAGCACGATGACGATGCTGCGCGGCACCCAGCCGGGCGCGCCGAACATCGGCAGCACCGTGCCCGCGACTTGCGTGAGCAGCCACGCGCCGACCAGGTACAAGCCGGCCATGCGGATGACGTTGCGGCGCTTGAGCTCGGCGAGGAAGCCGGTGCTCATGGCTCACTCCGCGGCGGATTCGCCAGCAGCGCCTGGAAGCCCGGGTCGTCGCGGATGCCATCCCAGACCGGATCGATGCGCAGGTTCTCGACGCTCAATTGGGCCGCGCGTGTTTGCACCAGGTGGCGCAGCAGCGGCACGACTTCCTTGGCGTCGCCGTTGAGGGCGAGGATGCGCGCCTTGTAGTAGGTCCAACCCGGACCCTCCAGGCTGTCCACGCTCTCCGGGACCAGCGAACCGACCAGTTGGGCCTGCTTCGCGGCGGCCTCGCGTTCGCCCAGGCCGGCCAGCGCCTGACCGAGGACGGAACGCCATGCGGCTTCGACGTAGGGGCTCCCGATCTTCGCGGCCAGTGCTTTGGTCGCGTCGGACTTGACCTGGCGATAGTTGGCCAGCGCTTCCCGATCGGCACCGCTGTGCTGCTGCGCCAGCCCCAGCTGCAGGGCCCATTCGTTACGTGCCGGCACGTAACCGTTGAGGAAAGCGTCGATCAGCGTGTCGCCGGCGCCGGTCATGGCCCGCTGCAGCTGCGCCGAGGCAGCGGCGTAATCGCGCCGGTACAACAGTTGGGTCCCCAGCAATCCCTGCACTGCCGGCGCGTTGGCGTCAGCCGCAGCGAGGTAGGTCGCGGCGCGAGACAAGTCGCCGCTCGACCAGGCGCACTGCAACTTCATCGCCAGCGCATGGGTGTTGTCGCCCGACAGCGCCAGGGCGGCGTCGAGCTCGCGCAGGCCGCGCTCGCAGTCGCCGCTCGCCACGGCCGTGACCGCGAGGTGGTAGGTGATGTTGCCGTCGTTGGGCGAGAGCGAGCGGGCGCGATCGAAATCGGCGAGCGATTCCTTGAAACGGCTAACCCGGCGATTGAGGTAGCCGCCCCACATCCAGATGTCGCCGTCGTTGGGGAGCTTGGTCTTGAGCGAGTTCATCACCGCCAACGCACCCGCGAAGTCACGCTTGACGTAATACATGTGCACGCCACGCGCCTCCTCGGCCTGCGGCGAGCCCGGCGCCAGCTCGCTGGCGCGGCGCAGCGCCTGCTCGCCCTCTACCAGTAGCTTGCCCGATGGGTCCAGGCCCACCCAGCTGACCCGAAACAGCTCGCGCGCCAGCTGCGCCCAGGCGACCGAGAATTTCGGATCCAGCCGGACTGCCTCGCGGTAGGCATCGAGCATCAGGTCCGCCTGCTGGCGGGTCTGGATCACGCGGGCGTTCAACACGCGCGCCTTCAAGTAGGCATCGTAGGCGGCAGCAACTTCGGTCGGCTTGGTGGTGATCGCCGCCAGCTCGCCGCGGCTCAGGTTGGCCGCCAGCTGCTTGGCGATCTCCTGTGCCACTTCGCTTTGCACCGCGAATACATCGTCCAGCGTGCGGTCGTAGATCTCGGCCCACAGGTGGCTGTCTGTGGCTGCATCGATCAACTGCACGTTGATCCGAACCTTCTTGCCGTCGCGTTGCACGCTGCCTTCCAGAATGTGCGCGACGCCCAGCTCCTTTGCGATCTGCGACAGGTTGTCCGGGCGGCTGGCGTACTTTTGCGTGGAGGTACGCGAGATCACCTTGAGGTCGCCGATCTTGGCCAGGCCAGTGAGAATCTGGTCCTGCACGCCATCGGCGAAGTAGCCGTTGGCCTTGTCCACACTGAGGTTCTCGAACGGCAGCACGGCGATGGACTTGGCATTCACCGTCGCGACGGCAGGGGCCTGCCTGGCCTGCTCGGTGCGCACTACCGCCACGGCCGCGGCCTCCCGCTTGGGCGCGAGCACGAATTTGTCGAAGCCAAAATAGGCCAGCGCCGCCAGCAGCACCGCCACGATCATGTGTTCCATGCGCCGCGCCGTCTGCGCGGCGATGGACTCCTCCGGCTTGACGTCGGCATCGCGCTTCAGTCCCTCCGGCGTCATTTCGAACACCCAGGAGAACACCAGCATCGGAATGAAACCAATGGCCAGGATGATCACCAGCGCGCGCAAGGCCCAACCGGCAACGCCGAAGGTCGGGAACAGCGTGCTCGCCACCTGCGTGACCAGCCACGCGCCGACCAGATACAAGCCGGCCATGCGGATGACGTTGCGGCGCTTGAGTTCGGTGATGAGTTTCATCGAGTGCTCAGCCCAGTATTCGCAAACCGCGGAGCTTGGCGAAATCCCGCTCATGGGTCACCAGCGCATCCGCATTGATGGCCAGGGCACTGGCTGCCTGGATCGCATCTGGCAGCTTCAACGCATATTTGGCGCGCAAACGCGCGGCGCCCTCGGCGATCTCGCAATTGAAATCGACCACCCGCCACGCCTCGAGGACGGCGCGGTAACGCTTGGTGAGCGCCTCCTCACCGGCCTTGAGCGGACCGGTAAGCACTTCGGCCATGGTGATGGGCGTGATCGCCAGATCCAATTCACCGCGGGCATGGCGCTGGAACAACAGCGCGAATCGCTCGGCGAATTTCGGATGGCCCTCGAGCGTATAGATGATCGGCGCGCTGTCCACCAGGACCAGCGCGCCTTCGGGCAATGCCGCGGCGTCTAACGACTCCATTCGTCACGCAGCCGGGCAATGGTTTTGCTGCTGTCCTTGCCCCACAGGCCGCGACCGGTTCCGGCAAGGGCCTGCAGCGAAGCGGGCCTGCCCGACTTGACTGCAGTGGCTGGCACGACGGCCGCCACCGCGCGGCCATGACGGGTGATGATCGTGGTGCGGCCGGACGCGGCCGCGTCCAGGATGGCGGGCAGTTGTTGCCTGGCTTCCTCGGCGCCTTTGGAAATGGGCTTGGTGGATGGCTTCATCGGCTTAACTGTACGGTCCGTACGGAATTGGGTCAATCAGGATCAGCGACATCCGTCGGCTCCCTTTGCGCAGGCCCGCCAGGCCAGCAGGTTGCGACGATAGGCAGCCATCACATCCTTCATGCGCGGATCGGCCCAGACGGCCAGCCAGTCCCGATCGCGGCTGATCTCTTCCGGCAGCTTGGCGCCGCCGGGCGCGCCGGTTAGCGGCGCGGTCAGGTACCAGCTGTCTTCGTCCAGGGCGGTCCGCTGCCATTGCGTCGCCTTGGGTATGTCGCCGGCCTCGGCGTAGAGTGCCGCCATCAAGGCGGCGTCATACTCGCCCGCTTTCAGCTGGCCATTCCGGATCTTCAGCGCCACGTCGTCCAATAGGGCTTTCGCCTGTGGCCGTTGTCCGCTCGCGGCGAGCCACTGCACCCGGTTCATCGCGCAGGTCAGTATCGAATCCGGATCGACGGCGCAACCTTTTTCCGTCGCGGTCTTGGCGCCTTCGAAGCGACCGAGACGCGAATAGGCGAACACCATTCGACCGTAGCCAAACTCGCTCGCGCCCAGCGCGACAGACTGCTCAGCGGCGGCGGCCGATTCGGCATAGCGGCCTTGCGCGGCCAAGGCGTCGGAGAGGTTCATCGGATGCACGAAGGCCAACGGGTCGAGCGCCATCGCCTGACGCTTGTCGCGCTCGGCGGCGCCCAGGTCGCCTACGTTGAGGCGGAAATCGCCATCCATGTTGAGCACGTCGACGCTGCCGGGCGCCAACGCCAGAGCGCGGTCGAGGTCGGCGGATGCGGCGCTTGCATCCTTGCGGAAGAACGCCGCCGTACCGCGCACCATATAGGCCTCGGCATTGTCCGGATCGAGCTGAAGTGCTTTTTCGGCCGACGTTTGCGCGGCGGCCAATGCGACCTCCGAGGAACCGGGTGCGTTCCACATCGGCAGCAGCAGGTAGGCGAAGGCGCGACCGGAATGTGCGGCGCTGTAGTCGGGATCCGCGGCGATCGCACGATCGAAAGCGGCGATGGCTTTGTCTAGGTTCGCGACGCGCCGCAGCGCGATGAAGCCCCGGCCCTTCAAGTAGTCGTCATAGGCGGCGGGGTTGGCGGTCCGTGCCGGCTTCGCGGCGCTGAGCCGGTCGACCAGGCGGGCCTTGAGCTCATCGGCGATGGCGTTCGAGATCTCGTCCTGCACTTTGAAGATGTCGGCGGCATCGCGATCGTAGGTCTCCGACCACAGGTGGTAACCGGTCTTGGTATCGATCAGCTGCGCGGTGATGCGCAGGCGGGTGCCGCTCTTGCGTACGCTGCCCTCGAGCACGTGCGCGACCCGGAGTTGGCGACCGATGTCGGCCACGTCGAGGGTCTTGCCTTTGAACTGGAAGGCCGAGGTGCGCGCAGCGACGAGCAGGTCCGGAAACTTGGCGAGGCGATTGAGCAATTCCTCGGCGATGCCGTCGGAGAAATACTCCTGGTCCTTGTTCTGGCTCATGTCCACGAACGGCAGCACGGCGATGGATTTTTGCGATATTGCGGGCGTGGCCGCAGGCGCTGGCGCCTGCACGATGGCGGGCGGCTGCACGGTCTCGTCTGCGCGCAAGGCCGGCTGGCCGCGGAAGTACCAGGCCAGCGCCAGCGCGATCAGCACGGCGGCGACGGCGAACACGCGTTTGCTGCCGGACACAAGGGGGTCGAATTTCACGCCTTCGGGCGTGGCGTCGAAGATCCAGGCCATTACCAGCGCCAGCGGAAATCCGAGCAGGCTGAGCAGGATGAAAACGCGCAGCGCCCACGGCGGCGCATCGAAAGCCGGGAACGCGATCGATACCGCCTGCACGGCCAGCCAGGCTACGACCAGATAGGCCGCGCCGACCTTGAACACTTTGCGGCGCTGGAGTTCTGCAAGCAGCGTCATTGCGGTCGCGCCTTTTCAATGGGCTTGAATGGCCGGAAGGCCAGAAGGGGGGCGCCGGCTTCTTTCATGCGGCGGGTGAAGTTCGGCGTCGTCCCGGGGTCGAATGGTAGCCGTCCGCCGAGGGTGCCGACCAAATCGAGCAGCTCCAGCGAACCAAGCGGTCTGGCATCCACCTGCGCGGCAATCCGATTGGCGGCCTTCAGGTCGCCGAGCTGGAAATTTGGCAAGATCAGCAACACCCGTCGTTCGTCGGCCGCCTCCAGCGCAGCAAGCGAGCTGCGCGCGGCCGTGCTGTCGCCCAGCGCAGCCTGGGCGACCGGCAGGAAAAAGCGGTTGGTGCTGTTGGCATCCAGCGTGGCGGCGATCACCAGGGCCCGGTCAGGCCGGCCGCGGTTGAGCTCGAGCAGGAGTTCGGCTTCGGTGATCAGCCCGGTGCGGCCCACCTGCGTGATTCCATTGCCGATCAGGCGCTCGGCCTCGGCGTAGTCACCGATCGCCACCGCCGCCAGCGCGGCTTTGCCGATCTGTTCGCGATCCAGCGGATTGCGTTCGGCGCCGGCCTCGACCATGCCCAAGTAGTCCTTGGCATGACCGGTCGCCGACATCAGTCCGCTCAGCCAGATCATGTTGAATTGCTTGCCCTGGGCGATGCGCTGGCGCATTTGCGCCATCAGTCCCGGCACGCGATCCCAGCGCTCGGCGAAGACCTGGCGTTCCAGATCGATCCACAGGCGGGTGTCGGCATCGCCCGCGGCAGCGAAGGCGCGATCGAAATGAGCGCGCAGCTTTGCCAGCGCCTGGGCGTCGTCGAGTCCGCCTTCGGGCGGCGGGATGTGGCCCATCATGTAGTGCGTGTAAGGGTCGGCGCTGTCGATCTCGGCCATGTAGTAGCCGGGGTCCAGGGCGGTCGCCTTGTCGAGGTACTCGAGCGCCTCCCACAGTTTGCCGCTGCGGCGGTCGGTTGCATGCCAGTCGTCGAGCATCTCCAGCGCCTTGCGATAGGCCAGGAAGGCTTCGACATTGCGCGTACCGCTGGCGAGCATGCGCTCGCGCCGTCCAGCGTCGAGCACCACGTCCAGCGCCCGGGCAACGTTGGCCGCGATGTCCTGCTGCACGGTGAAGATGTCCGCGACCGGGCGGTCGTAGCTTTGCGACCACAGGTGGAAGCCGTCACTGGCGCGGATCAGCTGCGCGGTCACCCGCAGGTTGTCGCCGGCGCGGCGAACCGACCCTTCGACCACGTGCGCCACGCCCAGGGTGCGCGCGATCTCCGGGATCGGCACGTCCTTGCCCTTGAAGTGAAAGGCCGAGGTGCGCGCGGTCACCAGCAGGTCCGGCAGCGTGGTCAGCGCGTTGATGATTTCCTCGCTCAGGCCATCGGCGAAGTAGCCGTCTTCGGCTGCGGCGCTCATCGCCACGAACGGCAGCACCGCGACCGACTGGTTGCTGACAGCCAGTGCGGCTTTGGCGCTTCCTGCTGTTTTTGCTTTTTGCTCGGCGGCCGAGACGGCGACCGCCTCGCGTTTCGGCGCCAGCACGAACTTGTCGAAACCGAAGTAGACCAAGGCCAGCAGCAGCATCACGATGATCAGGCGATCCATGCGTCGCGCTGTTCGTGGCGCGATGGAATTTTCCGCAGGCACGTCGGCATCGCGCTTCAAGCCATCGGGCGTGAGTTCGAACACCCAGGCAAAGATCATTGCCGGAAGAAAACCGATCATCAACAAGATCACCACACTGCGCGGCAACCACGCCGGCGCGCCGAACATCGGCAGCACCGTGCCCGCCACCTGGGTGATCAGCCAAGCGCCAACCAGATACAAGCCGGCCATGCGGATGACGTTGCGGCGCTGCAGTTCGATGAGCAGGCTCACGGCGGCAAGCCCACTTTCTGCAGAAGCGCGGCGTAACGCGGATCACTGCGCAGCGGCGCCAGCAATGGATCCATCTTGAGGAACCGGAGCCCGCCATCCTTGTGCGCGACCGCGCGATCGAGCCAGGCGAAGGCTTGGTCCTTGTCGCCGCGCCAGGCGTGCACTTCGGCGATCTGGTAACCCGCGCCCGCGGTCGACTCGGAAATCAGCCGGCCGAGCGCCTGTTGCGATTCATTGCCATGGCGCAGCGCATGCTCGGCCATTGCGATGCCGGCGAGGCTGTAGGGATCGTCGTGCTTGGCGAAGATCGCGAGCGCGCCGCGGGCGTCGCGCGCGAGCAAGTGATTCACGCCCAGGTGGAAGCGCGCCACGTCGGAACTCGGATTGACTTGCACCGCGCGCTCGAGCGCCTCGCGTGCGGCCGGCAATTGCCCGCTGGCATTTAGCAGGCGGCCGAGCTGTATCCACGGACCAGTGGCGAGCGGGTCGAGTTCCGATGCTTTCCTGGTCGCGACCAGCGACGCCGGGGTGCGGCCCAGTGCCAGCATCACGCGCCCGTAGCCCGCCTGCACGGCGCTTTCGCCTGGATTAAGAGACAAGGCTTTCTCGAAGTCCGACTGCGCGCCGGCCCAGTCCATGAAGGACATGCGGTAGGTGCCACGCGCCAGGTAGCCGTCGGTCTGCTCGGGAGCGAGGGTGATCGCTTTGCTGGCGGCGGCGAGCGCGGCTTCCAGCAATGCTTCATCGCCCAATCGATCCGCCAGCCCGCCCTTCGACCAGGCCAGGCCCGCGTACGCGGCGGCGTAGCCCGGGTCCAGCGCGATGGCCTGCTCGAACGCGACGATACCCTGCCGCCAGCCGGCTTCGTTGCCCCGTTCTTGCAAGCCGTCAGCGAGCAGGAACTGGTTGTACGCCTCGGGAGCGACGCCCCGGTGCGCGTTGCTCATCGCCTGGCCGGACAACAGCTGCACCTTCAGCGCGGCCACCACCGCGGCGGCGATCTCGTCCTGCACCTTGAACACGTCAGTCAATTCGCGGTCAAAGGTTTGTGACCACAGATGCGTGCTGTCCGAGGTGCGGATCAGCTGCGCGGTGATGCGCAGCGTGTTGCCGGACTTGCGCACGCTGCCCTCGAGCACGTGGGCGACATTGAGCGTGCGGGCAATGGTGGCGACGTCGACGCCCTTGCCCTTGAACGAGAACGACGACGTGCGCGCGATAACGCGCAGCTGCGGCAGTTGCGCCAGCAGGTTCAACAGTTCCTCGGACAGGCCGTCGGAGAAATATTCCTGATCCTTGTCCTGGCTCATGTCCACGAACGGCAGCACGGCGATGGATTTTGGATCGGCCTTGGCGACGACCGTGGCGACGCTGCTCGGCGCTGCCGTCGGCGGGCTTTCGCGGAACGCCGGTTGCCCGCGGAAGTACCAGCCCAGCGCCAGCAGCACCAACAGCGCCGAGGCGGCGAACACGCGCTTGCTGCCGGTCACGCCGGCATCGAACTTCAGGCCTTCGGGCGTGGCGTCGAGCAGCCAGGCCATCGCCACCGCGACCGGAAAGCCGAGCAGCGAGACCAGGATGAAGATGCGCAAGGCCCAGGGCGGAGCATCGAATGCCGGAAAGCCAATCGAGGCCGCCTGCACCGCCAGCCAGGCGATCACCAGGTAGCCGGCGCCGACCTTGAGAACGTGGCGGCGGCGCAGTTCCGCTAGCAGGCTCATCGAATAGTGCCTTCCTCGTCGAAACCGGCTTTGTTCAGCAGCTTCAGGTACCGCGGATCCTTGCGGTAGGCCGCGAATCTCGGATGGCGAAGGGCAATGACCGGATCGGCGCCACCGTCATGCCTGTCAAATGAAGCTGCGAGCCCCTCGAAGGCCGTATCGATGTCGTCGGCCATTGCGAGTTGGAGTCTCTTGAATTCCTTGTCACCCAGTTCCTTATGGATCGTCTCGGCAAGGCTCGGATCCCGCTTCAGGCGTATCCAGGCGCGAGTGAACTGCTGCGGATCGCCCTTGACGCCATCGCGCGCCGCGCGGGCAAGCACAGCGGCACGGTCCTGATCTAGCTGCTTTTCAGCGTCGTCCAGACGGCCGGCGCGCATGTATTCACGCCACAGGTTTCTGCGAAACAGTCCCACGTCTGGCGCCAAGGCGTAGGCCGCCTGTCGTTGCGCGAGCACCTCGTCCTTGCGGCCCGCTCGTTCCAGGTTGTTGGCCAGTCCGTTCATGAAAATCGGCACCAGCGGATCGAGGGCGATCGTTCGTTGCGAGGCCTGGAGCGCTTCTTCGAAGCGGCCTTGCGCCCCCAGCCAGTCGGCATGGTTGTAGTGGACTTCGGGGTCGTCCGGCGCCAGTGCCAGGGCACGCTGGAAATGCGGCTCGGCCTCGGCCCACTTCCACTCGAAGGTGTAAAGCGTGGCCAGTGCGGTGTGCGCCTCGGGCAGGTCCGGCGCCAGGGCCAGGGCCTGTCTGCCAGCTTGCCCTGCTTCGCGCATGAACTCCGGCGTATTCGCTTTTTCTGCTTCGGAAACGTACCAGGGAAGCACAACCAGGCTGCTGCACAATCCGGCCCAGGCCCGGGCGAATTTTGGGTCTCGCTTGACTGCCGCGCGATACAGCTCGATCGACTGCTTCACGCCATCGCCGCGGGCCCGATAGGCCGAGCGCGCTTGCAGGTACAGCGAATAGGCTTCCGGATCGGTGGTGCGCTCGCTGACCAAGCCGTCGCTGCCGCCCATTCCGAGCGGCAGTTGCAAGGCCTGGGCAATCGCGCCGGCCAGTTCGGCCTGCAGGGCGAACACATTCTCCAGCTTGCGGTCGTAGGTTTCCGACCACAGGTGGAAGCCGTTGTCGGTGCGAATCAGCTGCGCGGTGATGCGTATGTCGTCGCCCGCCTTGCGCACCGATCCTTCCAGCAGATAGGCCACGCCCAGCATCTTGCCGAGTTCGCGCACGTCATGGCGCTGGCCCTTGAGCGAGAACACCGAGGTGCGCGCGGTTACCTGCAGGGCCGGCACCTTGGCCAGGGCATTCAGGATTTCTTCGGTCATTCCGTCCGAGAAATATTCCTGCTCGGCATCGGCGGACATGTTGAGGAACGGCATCACGGCGATCGATTTGCCGCCCGGAGCCGGCGTCGTCGCGGTCGCTGCGGCTTTCACGGTCTGCGTTGTCGTCGCCACCAGCGCCGCGTCTCGGCGCGGCGCCAACACCAACCGATCGAAGCCGAAGAAAACCAGCGCCAGCAACAACACGGCGATGATCATGCGATCCATGCGGCGCGCTGTTTGCGGCGCGATCGAGTGCTGCGGTAGTACATCGGCATCGCGCTTGATTCCCTCTGGCGTCATCTCGAACACCCAGGCGAACACCAGCGCCGGCACGAACACCACCGCCAGCAAGCCGACCAGCGTCTTCATCACCCAGCCCGGCGCGCCGAACACCGGCAACAGGGTGCCGGCGACCTGCACCAACAACCAGGCGCCGACCAGGTACAGGCCGGCCATGCGGATCACGTTGCGACGGCGCAATTCATCGAGCAGGCGTGGCGCCGCGGGGGGTGCGGCGCTGGCCTGTCGGTCGCTGGCTGGCTCGTCTGTCCTCACCCGGAGTCCCCACCGTGGATGCGACCCGGATCGCTGGGGCCGAGGCTACCTTACGACAATGCGGGCGGCGTGGGACGTTCCGTGGGCAAGATTCGATTAGCCGCGCGAGGGCCGCTGATCGAGCAGCGCCTGCGCCTCGGCCACGCTCAGGGGATAGTGCAGCAGGTAGCCCTGCAGGTATTCGCAACCCAGGCGGATCAGCAGCTCGCGTTGCGCCGGCGTCTCCACACCCTCGGCGACCACGCTCATGCCCAGGTTGTGCGCCAGCGCGATGATGGTGCGGATGATCGGCGCGTCCTCCTGCGCCTGGCCATGGCCGATGCCGATCTCGCGAACGAAGCTCTGGTCGATCTTCAGGCTGCTAATGGGCAGCTTGTGCAGGTAGCTGAGCGAGGAATAGCCGGTACCGAAATCATCGATGGCCACGCCAACCCCGAGCGCGCGCAGTTCAAACAGGTTGGCCGAGGTTTCCTTGACGCCCTGCAACAGCAGGCTCTCGGTGATCTCCAGCTCCAGTGCCTCCGGCGCCAGGCCGGTGTCGCGCAAGGCCCGGCGCACGGTGTCCACCCAGTCCGGGCGCTTGAACTGGGCGGCCGACACGTTCACTGACATGCGCAACGCCGGATGCCCGCACTGCCGCCAGTGCACGGCTTGCGCGCAGGCGGTGCGCAACGCCCACTCGCCCATCGGCACGATCAGGCCGCTGTCCTCGGCCAGCGGGATGAAGCGGTCCGGCGGCACATTGCCCAGCGTCGGATGGTGCCAGCGCATCAGTGCCTCGAAGCCGAGAATCTCGCCGATGGCGCTGCATTGCGGCTGGTAGACCAGGCTCAGCTGTTCCAGCGTGAGCGCGTGGCGCAGCTGGCCTTCCAGCTCCATGCGTTCGCGCGCGAGCACGTTCATCTCGGCGGCGAACCACTGGAAATTGTCGCGGCCCAGTTCCTTGGCGCGATACATGGCGACATCGGCATTGACCATCAGCGTCTCGGCGTCACTGCCGTCGTCGGGAAAAATGCTGATGCCCAGCGACATGGTCACGAACAACTCGCGGCCGCCGACGATGAACGGCGCGCGCATCGCCTCCATCAACTGGTTGGCCGCGCGCATCGCATCACCGGACGCGCCCAGCTCGGTGAGCACGACGGTGAATTCGTCGCCACCGAGCCGGGCCAGCGTGTCGCTGTTGCGGATGCAGGCGCCCAGTCGCGTCGCGGTCTGCACCAGCAGGTCGTCGCCGGAGGAATGCCCGAGCGTGTCGTTGATCTGTTTGATGCGGTCCATGTCCATGTAGATGACGGCGACCTGTTGCTCCTTGCGCTTGGCCAGGGCCAGCGCCTGGTGCAGGCGATCCTGGAACAGCTGCCGGTTGGGCAGGCCGGTCAGCGAATCATGGTGCGCCTGGTGGAACAGGTCCTCGGTCAGCTGCCGCTGCTCGATGGCGACCGCAGCCAGGCGCGACATCGATTCCAGCAGCTTCAGGTCTTCGGCCGGCGCGTCGCGCGCGGTCGGGCTGATCAACGCGAGGATGCCGAGCACGCCGCCGCCGGCCGACAGGATCGCCACCGTACAGCAGGCGCCGACCCGGTGCCGTTGCCACAGGTCGGCCAGGTCGGCCGATTCGCTCCAGTCCGGATCCGAGGCGACGTCGGCGACCAGCACCGGGCCGCGCGCCAGGCCGGCCGCGGCAATGCTGGCGTTGACCTCGGCCGGGCCGAGGCCCTGCAGTTCGGCGTGGAAATCTTCCGGGAACGACGGCGCGGCGCCGACCAGCCACTGGCCGTGCTTGAGCAGCAGCAGGCAGGCGCGCAGGTCCGGGCGCTGGTGTTCCAGCGCGTCGGCGGTGCGCGCCAGGATGCCGCTCAGCGGCGCGTCGTGCGCGACCAGTTCCAGGATGGCGCTGCGATCTTGCTCGAGCAGTTCGCCGCGCTTGCGCACGGTGACGTCCAGGCAGGCGCCGGCCATGCCGGTAACGGCGCCGTGGGCGTCCACTAGCACTTCGCACTCGTCCAGGATGGTGCGGACCTCGCCGCTCGGGCGGACGATGCGCGACTCGTGGCTGAAGCGTTGCGCGTCCTGCAACGCGCGCGCCACCAGCGCGGTGACGTCGTCGCGCTCATCGGGGTGGATGCGACCCAGGAAGTCCTCGAACGAGGGCGCGTGCTGCGCCGGATCCACGCCATAGATTCGGCACAACTCATCCGACCAGCTCAACTTGCCGCTGTGCAAGTCCCAGTGCCAGCTGCCCAGGTGGACCAGGCGCTGCGCTTCCTCCAGCCGCGACTCGCTGAGCCGCACGGCATCCTCGGCCTGCTTTCTTTCAATCGCCGCCGCCACCTGGCCGGAGACGAATTCCAACAGCGTCTTGTCGCGCTCTTGGTAGCGCACGTTGCCATCGTAGCTCTGCACGACCAGCGCGCCGATGGTGCCGGTCTTGGTCTTCAGTGGCACGCCGAGCCAGTCCAGCGATGGCGTGCCGATAATCCGGACTTCCTTGTAGACGCCCTCGTTGGGCGTGTCGGGCGTGAACAGCAGCGATTGCCCCAGACTGATCACGCGACCGGACAAGGTGCCGTCCTCCATCGTGCGGGACACCGGTGGCGCGTCGTACTCATCCACGTGGTAGGGGAAGTTGACCTTGTTGCTGGCCTTGTCGTGCAGGGCAACGAAAAAATTCTTGGCCGGCAGCAAGGTCCCGATGATCTCGTGGATGCGCTTGAACAGCAGCGGCAGGCTCGGCTCGGATTGCGCCGCTTCCGAGATCCGGTACAAGGCCGCCTGGGTCACCTCGTCGCGCTTGCGCTGGCTGACATCCTGCACGATGTAGGCGAAGCGCGGCTGGCCGGACGGGCCGCTACCGATATGGGTGAGCGTGATTTCCCACCACTGGTCGCTGCCGGGCACGCCGCTGGGTTGTTCGAAATTGACCGGCTCGCCGGTATCCAGCGCCTGCCGGTACTGCGCCAGCCAGACGCCCTTGCCCGGGCCGGCCAGGCCGAGCTCGCTGATCTTCTTGCCTTCGATCTCCGACACGGGTCGACCCAGCGCCGCCGCGGCCGCGGGATTGACCGAGACCAGCAGCATGTCCTGGTCAGGCGTCATTTCGCTGATGCCGATCTGGAACGGCACGCCTTCAAACAGCGTCTCCAGCGCCGACATGGGCTGCACGGCAATCGCCGAGCCGGCGGTGCGCACTTTCATTGGAGTTCGGCGATCAGGCGCATGCAGGGGCTACCTTACGACAAGCCGGGCCTGCCTGCCCGGGCGCCGGCGCCTGTAAACTACGCGCTTTCCGATTCGAGTCCGCCATGTCCATTTCCAAGTCGCCACGCCTGGGTCCGTTGCCCACCCTGATCTTCAGCTCACGCTGGCTGCAGCTGCCGCTGTACCTCGGGCTGATCGTCGCCCAGGGCGTGTACGTGATCCTGTTCGTCAAGGAGTTGTGGCACCTGATCCTGGGTGCGACCAGCCTGAACGAGCAGGACATCATGCTGATCGTGCTGGGCCTGATCGACGTGGTCATGATCTCCAATCTGCTGATGATGGTCATCGTCGGCGGTTACGAAACCTTCGTGTCGCGACTGAACCTGGAAGGCCATCCGGACCAGCCGGAGTGGCTGAGCCACGTCAATGCCAGCGTGCTCAAGGTCAAGCTGGCGATGGCCATTATTGGTATTTCATCCATCCATCTGCTTAAGACTTTCATTGAGGCCGGGGCGCTGGGCGGACTGCCGCTGGAAGGCAGTCAGGCCTGCGCGGCGGCGATCGAGTTCGTGCGCACCGCCGGCACCGACCACAAGCCCTGCACCACGGTGACCGCGGTCGGCGTGATGTGGCAGACCATCATCCACACCATCTTCATCCTGTCGGCAATCGGCATCGCCTGGACCGACCGGATCATGGGCCATGCGCCCAAGGTGCCGGGCAAGCTGCCGCACTGAGGCAGTGACGGACACGCCCTTCCTGCACCGCGTTTCCGCCGCGCTCGCTTATCCGCTGCGCGGCGACGTGCTGGGCATCCTCGCGCTGTGCGCGGGCGCCCGCCTGCTCTCCTACTACCTGCAGTCCTCGATCCACGTGCAGTGGTTGCCCGACCTGGTGGTCGGCGGCGATAGCGGCAGCGTGTTTGCCGTGGTCGGCGGCCTCGGCCTGGACTTGATCGTGCTGATGCTCGCGTTCAAGGTGGCGGTGGAGGCGATGCTCGACACCGCGCAGGATCGCCAGGGCGCCGATGGCCAGGCCTGGCATGTGGCGACCGACCGCCATGCGGCCGGTCAGCTGTTCCTGCTGGTGGCGCTGTTCCTGCCGGCCTACCTGCTGGCGCTTTGGGAGTTCACGCCGCTGGCCTGGGCCTGGCTGGCAGCCGGCATCGTGGCCTGGCCGGCAGCGGCCATGCTCGAAGCGATGGAGGAGAATTTCCTGCATGCGCTCAACCCGCTGGCCTGGCTGGCGCTGCTCGGGCGGCTGGGCGCGGATTACCTGGGCGCGGTAGTCGCGGTGGTGGTGCTGATTGGCGTCGCGCTCGGGCTGGAGTGGCTGCTGCTCACGACGCTGCCGGGAATTCTCGCCGCGGCGTTGGCGCGATTCCTTCAGATGTACGCGCTGCTGGTCGCCTTCAAGCTGTTCGGGCAGCTGCTGCGGCAGCGACACGAAGCGCTCGGCCTGGATATCGCGCCGCCGATCGTCAAGCCGCAGCTGGCCAACGCCGAAGAGGACGAGGTTATGCAGCGCGCGCAATGGCTGCTCGACCAAGGCGAGCCGGCGCAGGCGATCGACTGCCTGCACGACCTGATTCGCCGGCGCGGCGCGTCCGCCCCGGTCCACGCCTGCTACCGGCAACTGCTGGTAAAGGCGAACGACGTTGCACGGCTGGCCGCGCACACGCGCCTGTATGCCGGCAACCTGCTCGCGCTCGGCCAGGACAAGGTGGCGCTGGCCCTGGTCGGCGAGGCGCTGCGACTGGATCGGGGCTTCCTGCTCGATGATCCCGATGCCATCACCCGGCTACTCGCGCACGCGGCGAAGACGGGACAGAGCCAGATTGCCGTCGACCTGGGAGCGAATTTCGAAACGCGCTTTCCCAAGAGCGCCGACATTCCGGCCAATGGTTTGACCGTCGCCCGCCTTTTGGCCGAGCGCTTCGGCCGCGATGCCGACGCACGGCAACTGCTGCTCGGCCTGGCGACGCGCTACCGCGAGCACCCGCTGGCGCCGGATATCGCGGCGGCGCTGGATTCCATCGGGCGCTAGCGCCGTCCACGCGTCGCCTGAACGCCCGGGCCGACGCCCAGAGTCGTGCGCCGGGTGGGCGCTCGTTCAGCTGCCGGGCGGCCTGGCACCAAGCCGCGCCTAGCAGAGGGCCTTGTAGCGCCTTGTTGATCTGGATCAAGGTCTTGTTCACGCAGACGCCCACGATGGCGTTTGAGCGTAGTGTGATTTTTACGTGAAGGCCGGTCCCGTGGGCGTTCGATCCTGGAGAGCTGAGATGCGACTGTTGAGTTCAATCCCCGCGGCGCTGACCTGCACCCTGCTGGCACTGGGTGGCCTGTTCCTACCCACCCCCGCGCAGGCCTTCAATGAAGAAGCCGCCAAGACGCTGGCCCGGCAGAGCAACTGCTTCAAGTGCCACGCCGCAACCAAAAAGAAGGAAGGTCCGTCCTTCCACGAAACAGCGGTCAAGTACAAGGGCAAGCCGGAAGCCGTGGAACGCCTGACCATCCATATCACCACCGGTGAGAAGGCCAAGTTCCCGGACGGGCACGAGGAAGATCACCCGATCGTCAAGACCAAGGACAAGGCCCAGATCAAGAATCTGGTGGACTGGATCCTGTCGCTCTAGCGACAGGGACGGGTGCGCGCATCCAACACAGGCTGTATTTGGGGGAACGTACATGGATCGTCCGGCACTGATTGCTGCGCTCGGCCTGCTGCTGGCGGCGCTGGGTTTCTCAACCGGCGTACAAGCCGGCAGTGCGACCAACCTGCCGGATCTGGGGGGGCCCGCTTCCAGTAGCCCGGCCTCGCGCGTGGCCGCCCTGGACGCCGTCCGAACCTGCACCAAGTGTCACGACGAGAGCGAGAACGCGCCCGTGCTCTCGATCCTGAAGTCGAAGCACGGGGTCATGGCCGACAGCAGGACCCCGTTCGCCGATCAGGGCTGCATGAGTTGCCACGGCAGCAGCAAAGCGCATCTGCAGGCGCCTCCCACCGGCAGCGAAAAACGCGCCCAACCCGACATCGTGTTCGGCAGCGGCTCGAAAACCCCCGTAGCCAAACGCAACGAGACTTGCCTGGGCTGTCATGAGTCGGGCGTGCGCATGCACTGGAAGGGCAGCAAGCACGAGTCCGAGAACGTGGCCTGCGCTTCTTGCCATGTGGCGCACAGGCAGTCCGATCCGATCCTGGCCAAGGCTACCCAGGCCGAGACCTGCCTCACCTGTCACAAGAGCCGACGCGCGGAGATGTTGCGTCCATCGACGCACCCGATGCGGGACGGCCAGATGTCTTGCAGCGGCTGCCACAACCCGCACGGATCGACCGGGCCGAAACTGCTGGTCAAGGACACCCTCAACGAGACTTGCTACACCTGCCATGCCGAGAAACGCGGCCCCTTCCTGTGGGAACACGCGCCAGTACGGGAAGACTGCGCCAACTGCCACAAGCCGCACGGTTCGGTGAACGCATCGCTGCTCAAGACCCGGGCACCGTTCCTGTGCCAGCAGTGCCATCTCGCGCAGTTCCATCCGAGCACCGCCTACAGCGGCACCGGCTTGCCCGGCGCCACCCTGCCGTCCGGCGCCCAGCAACTGCTGGGCAAGAGCTGCATGAATTGCCACTCCGAGGTGCATGGATCCAACCATCCCTCCGGCGCGCGCAAGACACGTTAGCCCAATCCCCTTAAATCTGTGCGAGGAGCTGCGCCATGAACAGTACCGCCGGGGGGATCCAGTCAAGGAACCTGCAGTTGCGCTCGCTGTGCCTGGCCGTCGCCGTTGGCTTGGCGCTGCCATGGGCAGCGCTGGCACAGGAAACCCAGCCGGTGCCGGAACCCGCGGCCACGGCGCAAGCCGAAGCCGAGCCGTCCGAAGAAGCCACGAGTAGCGAGCTGTTTTCGATCGAGGATTCCGATGAGCCGGAGCGGCTGAAGGAACTGACCCAGATCAGCAGCAGCGCCGAACTTGGCGTTTTCTATGTCAGCGATGACTCCTTCCGCTTCGGCCGCTACAACGGCTACGAGCAGCAAGGCCCGGGCGCGATACTCAACCTGGATCTGTTCAAGCGCGGTGCGTGGGACAGCGACAGCGCTTCCTACATGCGCTTCACGGCGGACGATCTTGGCCGCGACACGCGCGAGGCCGTGCTCGAGTTCGGCGTACAGGGCAAATACAAAGTCCGCGTCGATTACGATGAGATCCCCAACTACCGAAGCGACTCGGCGCGCACGCCCTTTATCGGTGCCGGCGGCACCGAATTGACGCTGCCGTCCAATTGGGTGCCCGGCGCCAACACCGCCGACATGACCCAGTTGTTGCCCAGCCTGCAGTCGGTCGACCTTAAGACGCAGCGTCGCCGCACCGGCCTGGGCTTCACTGGCATCCTCAAGCCGCACTGGGACTTCAGCACCAGCTTCAAACATGAGACCAAGGAAGGCATCAAGTCGATTGGCGCCGTATTCGGCAATAGCGGCGGCAATCCGCGCGCGGCCATCGTTCCGGAGCCGGTCGATTACACGACCGATCAATTCGACGCCATGCTGAGTTACACGAGCCGGACGCTGCAGGTGCAGGCGGCGTACTACCTGTCGCGGTTTTCCGACCACAACAGCTCGCTGGTGTGGACCAATCCGTACTCGACCATCACTGGCTGGGCCGCGGGCACCGGATACCCCAGCCAGGGCCAGCTCAGCCTGCCGCCCGACAACAAGTTTCAGCAGTTCAGCCTTAATGTCGGCTACAACTTCTCCGACAACACCCGGTTCAGCGGCAGCTTCTCGCGCGGTCGCATGACCCAGGACGAGGACTTCCTGCCCTACAGCTATATCCCTTCGCTGCAGGCCAGCATCACGCAGCCACTGCCGCGCAGTTCACTTGACGGCCGCATCGATACGACGGTCGTGAACCTGCGCATCTCCTCGCGCCCGTGGGAGGATTTCTCCTGGAGCGCGTCGTACCGCTATGACGACCGTGACAACAAGACGCCGCGCGACGAGTACGTCTACATCGGCGGCGACACACAACTGCAACAAACCGGCGTCACCAGCAATCGGCGCCGCTATAACGAGCCATACAGCTTCAAGGAACAACAGTTCAAGCTCGATGCCAGCTACCGGGTGTGGGGACACACCGATCTGAGTGCTGGCGTGCAGCACAGCAAGACCGATCGGACCTATTCCGAGCGCGAGGAAGCCGACGAGACCACTTACAATCTCGGCATCAAGACCGAGATTGGCGAACGCTTCAGCGGCCAGCTGCGCTACACGCATGCCAACCGCGACGGCTCCACCTACTATGGCTTCGAGCCGTTCCACAGCGGTTATTCGGCGGGCTACGTCGCCACCACGCCCGGCTGGGAGAATCACCCGGCGTTGCGCAAGTACTTCCTGGCCAATCGGGACCGGGACCTGGTAAACGCCTCGGCGTCGTTCACGCCATCGCAGTCATTGACCTTCAGCGCGTCGGTCGACTACGCGAGGGACAAATACGACCAGTCCGAACTCGGCCTGACCGACTCCAGGATCGAATCCTATTCACTGGACGCCGTCTACGCACCTTCGCCACGCTGGTCGACCTACGCGTTCTACACGTACGAGAAGTTGGATTCAGAGCAAGACGGTCACAGCTTCCGAGGCGGTGCGAATCAAGTGCCGGACTCCATCAATCCCGACCGCGCCTGGTTCGTTGACCATCTTGACCGCATCGACAGCTATGGATTGGGCTTCAAGCACGGCACCGCGTCCGGCAAGCTGGATTTCGGCATCGACTATGTAAGCTCGAAATCGCGCAGCGACCTGGACTTCGAAGTCGGCTCGGTGCTTCTCACGGCGCCGTTGCCGCGCGACGAGTCCCGGCTCGAGTCCGTGAATCTGTACGCCACCTACAAGGTCCGGAATTCCCTGTCGCTGCGCGCCGGACTCTGGTACGAGCAGTTCCGCTCGACCGACTGGTCCGTGGATGGCATCGAGCCCAATCAGTTGGCCAATGTCATCCTGCTTGGCGAAGACAGCCCTGACTACAGTGTCTATGTCGTTTCCTTCTCGGCGATCTTCCGCTTCTAGGAGCTCCGTTGCCTGCATGCAATAGCCAACTCAAGGCGCCGTCGTGAATGACCCCAACCCCAGCAAATCATGGTTGCGCCGGTTCTTCGGCTGGCTGCGCAGTCCGTCGAAACTTTCGCTGCTTGCCCTGCTGAGCTTGGGGTTCTTCGCCGGAATCATCTTCTGGGGTGGCTTCCACACCGGCATGGAAATAACCAATACGCAAGAGTTCTGCATCAGCTGCCACGAGATGCGCGACACCGTCTACCAGGAATACACCGACACCGTCCATTTCAAGAATCGCACCGGCGTACAGGCCACGTGTTCGGACTGTCACGTGCCCAGGGTTTGGGGACCGAAGATGTTGCGCAAGTTGAAGGCCAGCCAGGAAGTCTGGGGCCACTGGACCGGATACATCGACACCCCGGAAAAATTTGAATCGCACCGGATGGCGATGGCGACCCGCGAATGGGCGCGCTTCAAGGCGACCGATTCGCTCGCCTGCCGCAACTGCCACAGCTGGGAGGCGATGGCGGTGGCCAAGCAGCGACCGAGCGCGCAAGAAAAGCACGCGGAAGCGCGGAAGAACGGCGGCACCTGCATCGACTGCCACAAGGGCATCGCGCACTTGCTGCCAGCTGAGTACGTGGATCCGGCAAACGAGGAGTAGGCGGCCGCGCTGACACGCACGGCAACGGCCGCCCGGGCTAGCGGCGCGCTCAGGCGCCGAGAAGCGGCCGCACTACCATCACCAGGCCAACCAGCGCCGCCGCCCAGATCGCCGTGCGCAGGTAGCTGATGCCGAGTGCGTACGCCGGCACGTACAGCAGCCGCGCCCAGAAATAGACCTGCGCGCCCAGTGCCGTCTGCGCGGTCTCCTTGTCCAGCACGGTGAGCATCAGCACGCCGACGGCGAAGAACGGAAAGGTTTCCAGGAAGTTGCGCGAGGCGCGATCGAGCCGGCCGCCGACGCCAGTCAACGGCATCGCCACGCCATCGCGTGGGCCGACATTCCAGCCCAGGCCACGCTGGGCGGTGGACAGCGTCGCCGCCAATGCGATCTGCACCAGTCCCAGCACCATCGCCCACAGAAGCATTTTCAGTTCGATACCCATGACGTGCACTCCCCTAGTAGCCGTTGAAAACCGTGGCGAAGCTCAAGGCCCACCTTACGTTAACTCGGCCGCGCTGGGCAGTTGCGACCGATTCATCGCGGCACGATAAGCTGTCTGCACCGAAATTCTTCGCGGGAGTCGCCATGAATCGCATGAGCTTGATTGCGGCCGTCGCCGCGGCCTGCCTGGCCAGTGCCTGCCAAAGCCAGGCGACCAGCCCGCCGACCCCGGCCGAACCGCTGATCACCACGCTGGTGCTCGACAAGGGCATGACCGGCGACATCGGGCCGAACGCCACGCTGACCTTCGTCAAGGTGGTCGGCGACAGCCGTTGCCCACAGGGCGTGCAATGCATCTGGGCCGGGGAAGTGACCATCGCCCTGAAGATCGCGGTGGGCTCGGCCATCGAGGACTTCGAGCTGTCCACGCACGGTTCGCCCTCGCGAACGGTCAAGGGTTACGGCGTGGACCTGGTCAGTTTCGAAGCCTGCCCGGGTGGACCGGCGGTCACGCCCTTGCCCGGCGAGTGCGCCACGCTGAAGGTGGCGCCGGCGCCGTAACGGCACGAAAAAAAACCGCCCAGACATCGGGCGGTGTGATTCCTGTCCTGCTTCCTGCGGACACGTTGCAGACGTAACGTCGATCTTCCTTGTATCGAGCGCTTATGTTGCCGCGCACCGCCGCGCTGTTCTGTGCGCTTTCGCGCATTGCCAATTCGTAGTTTCCCATCGTTCAGCCAACGGCGTCAGGCCAGTTTGACGAACACGCTTCGGCTGGACGAACCGGGCAGGCCGCGCTCCTCGACGGTGAATTGTCGCGGGTTGTGCTTGAACAGGTCGCTGAGCTTGCGCTGTCCATAGAGGCGCGGATCGAAATCGGGCTTGACCTTGGTCAGGTAGGTGCCGACCGTGCCCAGCGGCGCCCAGCCGTTGTCGTCGGAGGCCTCCTCGATGGCCTGGCGCAGCAGCGCGAGCGGAAGTGGCGCGGAGACATTGGCTGGTTTCGCGCTGGCGCGCGCGGCGCTCGCTGGCACCGTCGCAGGCGCGGCCAACGCCGTGGAGGGCGCGTTGCGACTGCGGCCACGCGCCGCTTTCTTCGCCGGCACGCTCGCGTTCGCGGCGGCCGCCGCCGTGGCCTTCTCGGTCGGCGGTGCTTCCGGGCGCAGCACTTCGGTGTAGATGAACTTGTCGCAGGCAGTGACGAAGGCGTCGGGCGTCTTGCGTTCGCCGAAGCCGTACACGGTCAACCCTTCCTCGCGCAGCCGCTGCGCCAGACGAGTGAAGTCGCTGTCGCTGGAGACCAGGCAGAAGCCGTTGAAGCGGCCGGTGTACATCAGGTCCATGGCATCGATGATCAGCGAGCTGTCGGTGGCGTTCTTGCCGCTGGTGTAGGCGAACTGCTGCACCGGGCTGATCGAGTGCCGCAGCAACTCCTTCTTCCACTGCGTCTGGTGGGTGGAGGTGAAGTCGCCGTAGATGCGCTTGACGCTGGCGACGCCGAACTTGGCCACTTCCGCCAGCAGCCCGGCGATCACCGCGGGCTGCGCGTTGTCGGCGTCGATCAGTACGGCCAGCCGTTGTTGGTCGTCGTCGCCACCCGGGTTGCCGTTGCGTGGCTTCATTTCTTCTTTGCCGCCAGTTCCTCGGCAATCTTCTTGGCGGCGTTGTTCATGAAATAGTTGGTGGTCTGCAGCGTCGAGACCGAGGCGCCCACCGGCAAGGGCCAGCTGTTGCGATCGACGGTCAGCGTGGCCAGGCTGCGGCCGCTGGCCGAATCGGCGATGTCGACCTTGGCATCGAAGTGGGTCTGCCCGGCGAAGCCGGTCAGGCCTCGGGCGACGATGTTGCCCTCGTCGTAGCGACTGATGTCGCCGCTGATGCGCAGCGCCGGTCCGGTCAGCGGCTGCCGGCTGACTTCGGCGAAGGCGCCGCTGGCGGTTATCTCCTCGGCGATCTTGTCGGCGAAGGACTTGCGGGCTTCGGCCAGGCCCTTGGCATGCGCTTCGGCGTTCTTGGCATCGTCGAAGGTGCTGGCGTCGCTGCTGGTGAAATCGAGCACTTCGACGCGGGTGAAGTCGGCGATGCGGGTCGGCGTGCCCGCCGATTCGCGGGTCAGGCCGGAAACCGAGCCGCAACCGGACAGCGGGCCGAGCAAGGCAAGCATGGCCAGTACGAGCGGCAAACGGAGCATGGACAAGGTCGAGCGCATAGCGGTCACTCCCGGTGGGTTTACTTTCGTCGATTCACATTAGCACCGCGCGTCGCGGCGAACCGCAATGGCCGCCAACGCACGCCTACCAGAGGAGAACGGCTCAGGAGCGCGATTTCGGCCGCGCGGCCAGACGCACCACCGGCTCCAGTTCGATGTCGATGCGGCCGCGGGCGACGATGCCCGGTTTCGCCGGCGCCGTCCGGTTGAGTGGCGCTGGCGCGATCAGCAGGCGGTTGGCGGGCACGCCGGCGGCAATCAAGTACTTGTGGATGGCCTGCGAACGCTGGTCGGTTAGCCGAGGATTATTGGCACCGATTATCGACTGGTCGGCGCTCACGCGCACCGAGACCAGCACCCGTCGGTATTCCACCAGCACCCGCGACAGCGGGCTGAGCGACTGGCGCAGGCCGGGCGTCAGCGCGACGCTACCGACGTCGAAGCCAGAACGGGCCGGCAAGGTGATCACGATGCGCTGCCCCTGGCGCGTGGCGACCAGGCTCTTGCCGGTGTGCTGCTTGATCCGGCCGAGCAGCACGTCGAGGTAGTAGCCCACTTCGGCCGGCGCCAGCGAGCCCTGCGGATTGCGCGCGAGCTCGGCCTTGCGCCGGGCTTTCTCCTGGTCGAAATTGCGCGGCGGCAGCACCGGCGCCGGGGCCACGACCGGCGTCGGCGGCGGGCTCGGTCGCGCGGGCGTCGGCGCGACCACGACCGGCGCGCTGGCGATGCCCGGGCGCACTTGCTTGCCGCCGCAGGCACTGAGCAGCGTCGCCAATGCAAGCACGGCCCAAGCCGCGCCTGCGCGCCTGCGGCGGCGCGACGGCTCAGCGGCGATGATGGTTCTTGCGCAGGAATTCAAGGAATTCTCCGGTGGTAAGGGCGGCGCTGAACAGGAATCCCTGGCCGTGGGTGACGCCATGGTTGATCAGCCAGGTCATTTGCTCGGCGCTTTCCACGCCTTCGGCCACTGTATCGAGTCCCAGCGACTTGGCCATCTCGATCACGTGCACGATCACCTGGCTGGTCGCCGCCTCGGTGCCGATGGCATCCACGAAACTCTTGTCGATCTTGAGCACGTCCAACTCGAAGGACTGCAGGTAGGACAGGCTGGAGTAGCCGGTGCCGAAATCGTCGATCGCGACCTGGTGGCCGAGCCGGCGGAAATGCTGGATCAGTTTGCGCGAGGTGTCGCTGTTGATCAGGGCGCGCTCTGTGATTTCCAGCTTGATGGCGCCGGGCGCCAGGTTGGCCGCACCCAGGATGCGAGTCAGCTCGACGCCGAGGCGATCGTTCTTCAGGTCATCGGGTGACAGGTTGACGTTGACGCTCATGTCCGGGAACTGGGCCAGGATCGGCTTCAGGTCGCGCACCGTGGTGCGCAGCACCGACAGGGTCACCTCCTGGATCAGGCCGCCCTCCTCGGCCAGCGGGATGAACACTTCCGGGCTGACCGACTCGCCGTTTTCACGGAACCAGCGGGCCAATGCCTCGGCGCCCACGCAACGGCCGGTGGCCAGTTCGATCACCGGCTGGTACTCGACGCGGATGCGCCCGGCGGCCACGGCCTGGCGCAATTCGGTCGCCAGGCTGAGTTGGTAGCTGGAGAAGCGCAGGATGAAATGGATCCAGCCGATCACCAGCAACAAGCCCAGGCCGACGCCGATGGTCAGCGACTCTGCGTGGCGGTTCCAGAAACTGTCGATCGGCTCCATCGCCACCACGTCGATCGGCATGATCCGGTTGCGCGAGAAGCGCGACAGCACCACGCCCTTGTCACGGTCCACGGTGACGCCGACGCGCAAGGACTCCGGCGCCGGCAGGCTGGCGTCGGCCGGCACCGAGGCCATGCGCAGTTTCTCCACCCACAGGCCGGCCTGGCGGCGTTGCATCGGGCCGACATCGAGCAGCAGGCGCGGATCGATGGCGACGTCATGGTCGCCGTAGCGCATCAGGAACAGTTGCACGCCG
>JANPDF010000105.1:0-29250 GCA_031431355.1 Gammaproteobacteria bacterium | reverse complement strand
CTGGAGCATCAACGTTCGATCGCCAACGCCAATGGCTAGTGCGCCGCCGGAGCCACCTTCGCCGATCACCGTGCAGATCACCGGGATGCGCAGCTCCGCCATCTCCAGCAGGTTGCGCGCAATCGCCTCGGACTGCCCGCGTTCCTCGGCGCCGACGCCGGGATAGGCGCCAGGAGTATCAATGAACGTGAATAGCGGCAGTGCGAAGCGCTCGGCCATTTTCATCAGGCGCAGCGCCTTTCGGTAGCCCTCGGGGCGGGGCATGCCGAAGTTGCGCTTGATCTTGCTGCGGGTATCGCGGCCCTTCTGCTGGCCGATGACCATGCAGGCGCGACCGCCGAGCCGGGCGAGTCCACCGACGATCGCGGCGTCGTCTGCGAAGGCGCGGTCACCGGCGAGTTCGTGGAACTCGTCGAAGATCAGTTCCAGGTAATCGAGCGTGTACGGGCGCTGGGGATGGCGAGCCAGTTGCGAAATCTGCCACGGCGTCAGCGCATGGAAAATCTCCGCCGTCCGTACCCGCAACTTTTCCTGGAGCCCGCTGACCTCGACATCGATGTTGACCGACTGGCCGTTGCTGGCGCGGCCGAGCTCGACGATCTTGGCCTCCAGGTCGGCGATGGGTTGTTCGAAATCTAGGAAATTGGGGTTCATGGAGTCAATCTGGGGAAGATCCAGGGCAAATACTAGCAGGGCCAATGGCCCCGTCTGTGCCCGGAGGGTGGTGGCTAGCCTTGGCCGCCCGACCAGGGCCGGTGCATGGCAAGGCTGACCTGGCTTATCCCGGGCAGCGAACGCAGGGCATTGATCAGTTCGGCGTCGGTGCGGACCGAGTTGGGCCCATTCAAGTCGACCACGCCGCGCGATTCCTTCGCGATAAGGTCGAGCCGCAGCGGCGTGCCGCCGGGACGGAAGGCAGCCATGACGTCCTGCAAGCGTTGCCAGGTGTCGCCTTGGCGAAGGTCAACGGTAAGCGCCAGCCGGCGGCCGTACTGACTGCAGAGCGCGCGGAAGTCCCAGCATTGGCGAACGCGCATCGAGAAGCCGCCATTGAACGAGTCCTCGCGCAGGCCGCCTTCGACGACCACGATGCGATCGCGCGAAAGCAGCGAGCCGAACTCATTGAACGCGTCGCTGAAGAAAGCGCATTCGAGCCGGCCGCGGGTATCCTCGATTTGCACGAATGCCTGATTGTCACCGCGTCGGCGCACCGCCGTGACCAGCCCCGCCAGGACCACATGCGCTTCGCCGCGATTGCCTTTCTTTTCGCTGAAGAGCCGCTCCAGGTCGCCCAGGTGGACGCCGACCAGCGACGACAGCTCGCCGTGCCAGGGATCGAGCGGATGCCCGCTGAGGAAATGGCCGAGGGTTTCGCGCTCGCCCGCAAGCTTCTGTTCTAGCGACCAGTCGGCCACGACCGGCAGCTCGATGCGGATCTCGGGAAGGTCGCCACCACCAAACAGCGATGCCTGCCCGGCTGCGCGCTCGCGGGCGAACTGTTCGGTGGCCTTGACCACTTCTGGCAGCTGCAGCATCAGCGACGCGCGATTGGCGCCGAGCGCGTCGAGCGCGCCGGAATGGACCAGCGCCTCGAGCACGCGGCGATTCAACTTGCCCGAATCCACGCGCTGGCAGAAGTCCAGCAGGTCCTTGAACGGGCCCTTGGCCTGTCGCGACTCGGAGATCGCCTCGCACACGCCACGACCAACCCCTTTCACCGCGCCGAGGCCGTAGCGAACGGTCTTCCGGTCGAGCGCCTTGAACATGTAGTCGGACGAGTTGACGTCCGGCGCCTGCACGTCGAGCCCGATCGCCCGCGCGTCCTCGATGAAATTCACCACCTTGTCGGTGTTGTCCATGTCAGAGGACAAGGTCGAAGCCATGAACTGGGCCGGATAGTGCGTCTTCAACCAGGCCGTCTGGTAGGCGATGAGCGCGTAGGCCGCCGAGTGCGACTTGTTGAATCCGTAATCGGCGAACTTTTCCATGAGGTCGAAGATCGGCGAGGCCACCTTCGGTGCGATGCCGTTCTTCTCGGCGCCATCCTCGAACTTGAAACGCTCCTTGGCCATCTCATCGGGCTTCTTCTTGCCCATCGCGCGGCGCAGCAAATCGGCGCCGCCCAGCGAATAGCCGGCCAGCACCTGCGCGATCTGCATCACCTGTTCCTGATAGACGATCACGCCGTAGGTAGGCTTGAGGATCGGCTCCAGCAGCTTGTGCGGATAACTGACTTCCGCGCGCCCGTGCCTGCGGTTGATGAAGTCGTCGACCATGCCTGCGCCCAGCGGTCCCGGGCGGAACAAGGCGGCCAGCGCGATCAGGTCTTCGAAGCAGTCCGGCTCCAGCTTGCGGATGTAGTCCTTCATGCCGCGCGATTCAAACTGGAAGACGGCGGTAGTCAGTCCCTTCGACAACAGCCTGTAGGTCGGCTTGTCGTCGAGCGGCAAGTCGAGGATGTCGAGGGCGGCTTCGCCGGTGACGGTGCGGCCGATGTTTATCGCCTTGACCGCCCAGTCGATGATGGTCAGCGTGCGCAGGCCGAGGAAGTCGAACTTGACCAGGCCGATCGCCTCGACGTCGTCCTTGTCGAACTGGGTGACGATGCTTTTGGCGGTCTCGCCCTTGCCCACGTGCTCGGCGAACAGCGGCGAGAAGTTGGTAAGCGGTGTCGGCGCGATCACCACGCCGCCGGCATGCTTGCCGGCGTTGCGGGTCAGGTCCTCGAGCTTGCGGGCAAGGTCGAGCAGGTCGCGCACGTCGTCTTCATTTCGATAGCGGGCGATCAACTCACTCGATGCCAGGCTGCTGTCGCGCCTGGCCGCCTCGGACTCGCCCAGCGCATCGTCCAGGCTCACGCCCAGCGTCATCGGAATGAGCTTGGCAAGCGAATCCACGAAGCCGTACGGATAGCCAAGCACGCGGCCGCAATCGCGGACCACGGCCTTCGCGGCCATCGTGCCGTAGGTGATGATCTGGCTCACCTTGTCGCGTCCGTACTTGTGGGCGACGTAGTCAATCACTTCGTCGCGCCGGTCCATGCAGAAGTCGATGTCGAAATCCGGCATCGAGACGCGCTCGGGATTGAGGAAGCGCTCGAACAGCAGGTCGTAGCGAATCGGGTCCAGGTCGGTGATGCCGAGAGCCCATGCCACCAGCGAGCCGGCGCCTGAGCCGCGGCCCGGGCCGACCGGAATGTCGTTCTGTTTACCCCAGTTGATGAAGTCGGCGACGATCAGGAAGTAGCCGGGAAATCCCATCGAGACGATAACCTTCAACTCGCTGGTCAGCCGGGCGTCGTAGTCGGCACGGCTGAAACCGGTCATCGTCGGGTGTTTTTGCAGGCGGCGCTCAAGTCCTTGCCGGGCCGACTCCTCGATCCACGAACCCAGCGTGAAACCGTCGGGAACGGGGAAGTCCGGCAGGTAATAGGTGCCCAGCGTCAACTCGAAGTTGCAGCGCTTGGCCAGCTCCACGGTATTCTGCAGGGCGTCGGGAACGTCGGCGAACAACTCCGCCATTTCGGCTGCCGACTTCAGGTATTGCTCCGGCGAGTATTCGCGGGGGCGGCGCGGATCATCGAGCACGCGGCCAGTTGAGATGCACACCCGCGCCTCGTGCGCCTCGAAGTCGGCCCGTTGCAGGAAGCGCACGTCATTGCTTGCAATCACCGGCAGGCCGCAAGTCGCGGCGAATTCCAGCGCAGCCAGGTTGAATGCTTCTTCTCCGTCGCGCTGGGTCCGCGTCAATTCGAGATAAAGCCGGTCGACGAAAGTCTGTTGCCAGTCGCGCACGTTCGACAGTGCGGCCTCGCGACGTCCCGCCGCCAACGCCAGGCCCACCGGGCTGTGCCTTCCCGCGATCAGGATCAGGCCGGCATTGTCGGCCGCCAGCCACTCGGACTTGATTGCGACAAAGTCGTCGCGATGCCCTTCCAGGAATGCCCGCGTGATCAAACGCGACAGGCTGAGGAAACCGGTGCGATCCTGGCACAGCACGGTCACCCGCGCCGGCGGCTGGCCGTCCTCGGCCAGATATAGGTCGGCACCGGCGATGGGCTTGATTCCGCCGTTCTCGGCGGCCTTGAAGAACTTGACCAGGGCGAACAGGTTGCTGGTGTCGGTTACCGCCACGGCAGGCAGTTCGAGCTCAGCGCAGCGTTGCACGAGCTGCGCAATGCGCAGCGTCGAGTCAGTCAGCGAGTACTCGCTGTGCAGGTGCAGGTGGACGAAGGACGGGGCCATGCCGGGGTGTCAGAAGCAAGATCACAGCTTAGGGCGCGCGCCCATGCCGGACAAGGCTTGACAGCCCCGGATGGCGAGGAATGGCTCAGCAGATGCGGAACCGCCTGCTGAGTCGTTCGGGACGGGAATAGCCGCGCTCGTTCACCTGCTGGCGATGGAGTATCGCGCCCGCCCGTGCCAGGCAGTCGCTTTCCCACGCCAGCCTGCGCTCGTCGGCCGAGCCGCGGAATTCCTGCTCGCGGCAGAAACGGCGATAGTCGAGGTAATCGCGCACTTCGCCATCGAATTCCGACCAGCTCAGCTCGACCAGCAATGCTTCGTCGAGCCGGCCGATCAGCGGAAGTTCGTCCGGGATGAGGTCGTCTATGCGCTTGATGTGCGCGAGCAGGCGACGGCCACGTTCGACGACCTGCGCCGGCAGGGCCCACTCGGGATCGTCGAGCATCATCGCCAGCGATTCGGCCTTGGCCATGCGCAAGCCGATGGTGGCTTCCGCGGTTTCAGCCGGAATCGCCTGCAGCCAGCGCGCCAGGCTGGCGATCTGGTCAGCGTCCACCGCCGGCGCTTGTTCGTGCACTTCGCGCAACTGGCAGTTGAAGGCGAGCATCGCCGCATCGGCGAGCTGGAGTCCGGCGATCTCCGTGCGACGTGACGGCTGGTGGCCGCTAGGGAGTTCAAGCGGAAGCAGTTCGGGATAGCGTTTCGCGAAGTTCATGGTGGCCTCTCAGTTCGGGTCTGTTCGGACCCGTGCACTACGATTGATGCAAGTGCATGGTGAAAGGTTGCAGCAGGTTTTTCGCGGGTCGTTGGTACCTATGACCTTCGGACTATCCGTGGCGGGCGCCGATCACGACACCCGGAAGAACCGCACCGGGGGCGCGTGCTCCACGTAGACCTGGTCATGGACGCGGTGCAATTGTTCCCAGAGCGCGCCTTCCTCGGCCCGTGCGCGCAGCCAGTCGAGCTGGTGCACGCGACGTCCGCCGGACTCGCCTGTCTCGTCGCGGAAATGGCAGAAATCGCGGTAGTCATCGACGTCCTCGGCCAGCACCGGCCAGGCGAGTTCGAGCAACAGCGCGTCGTCCAGGTGGCCGTAGGTTGGAACCGCGTCCGGAATCATGTCGTCCTCGGAATGCACGTAGTCCAGGATCAGGTCAATGCGACGTTCCTGGGCGGGATCCAGCGGCCAATCACGGTCCTGGCGCATCGCTTCGAGCTCAGCTAAGCGGCCCAGGCGCGCCTGCAGGTGCAGCTCGCGCTGATCGACAGGCTGGGCCTCCAGCCAGCTGGAGACGCTGGCGATGGCCTCAGCATCGATTTGCGGCGCGTCGCGATACAACTCATGGACCAGCGCGTTGAAGTTTTCGATGACTTCCGCGGAAGGCTCGACTGGCCCCGGGCTCGGACGCCGTTGCGTCCCGCGCGCGCGCGACAAGGGAATGGAATGATTTGACGGAGTGGGGGCAGGATGGCGCATGACAGCCTCGCTGCCGGCCATGGGGGGAATGCTGCGTCGGCTGGTCGGCTGGTGGCCTTCCGCAGCCTCATCGCGGTGGATGCAAATCAATAATTACGCCGAGCCGGGCACGCTGTCAAATGACTTGCAGGTCGGTCGAAAACAGCGGCATCGGAAGGCATTCCCGGACTGGCGCGAAGCTACGGCGATGTTCCACGCACGGCCCGATGCGCGCGAGCGAGGCGAGGTGTTCCGGCGTGGAATAGCCCTTGTTGCGATCAAAGCCGTAGCCGGAATGGCGCACGTGCAAGGCACGCATGTACAGATCGCGGCTGACCTTGGCGAGGATCGATGCCGCCATGATCGATGGCTCGAGCGAATCGCCCTTGACGATGGCCACAGCCGGGCAAGGAAGACCCGGCGGCACCCGATCGCCGTCGATCAACGCACGCGTGGCCGCAGGCGAGATCGCGCAGACCGCGCGGCGCATGCCTGCCATGGTCGCCCACAGGATATTCAGCGAATCGATCTCCTCCCGGCCGACGAATACCACCTGCCATGCCAGGCATGACTGTTGGATGATCGGGAACAGGCGCTCGCGCTGCGCTTCACTGAGCGCCTTGGAATCGGCCAGGCCTTCGATCGGCCGGCCCGGATCCAGGATTACCGCGGCGCATACCACTGGGCCGGCGAGCGGGCCGCGGCCGGCCTCGTCAACGCCGGCAATGCGCTGGCGCCGACTCATCGTGGCGACAACAGCAAGCCGGCAATCGCTTCCGCCGCTGCCGGGGAGCCGAGCCCACGCAGGCGCAGGTGGATGGCCAGGTAACGATCCTGCAGGGTCGAGCATGCCTCGGCATCCACGAACCAGGGTTGCAGCGCGGCCACCAGGTTTTCCGGCGTGCAGTCGCCTTGCATCAGCTCCGGCACGATCGGCTCGTTGGCGAGCACGTTCGGCAGGCTGTAGTGGTTGGTCTTCATCATTCCCAGGGCCATGACGATCCGGTAGGTCAACGCCGAGATGCGATAGCCGACCACCATCGGGCGCTTTGCCAGCATCGCTTCCAGCGCGGCGGTGCCCGAAGCCAACAGCACCACGTCGGCTGCCATCATCGCCTGGTGTGCCTGGCCGTCAAGCAGCACCGGGCGCAGCGGGTCGCCGGCACCCAGTTCCGCTTCGATGAGCGCGCGGCAGGCCGCGTCTGCGGCCGGAATCACCACTTGCAGGTGCGGAACCAGATCGCTCAGCAGGCGAGCTGCTTCCAGAAAGGTAGGCAGCAGGCGTCGGATTTCCCCGGCCCGGCTGCCGGGCAACAAGGCCAGCACCGGGCGCTCCGCCTCGAGGCCGAGCGCGCGACGCTCGGCCAGCCCGTCCGGATGCAGCGGGAAGCTATCGGCCAGGGGATGGCCGACGAATACCGCTGGAATTCCGTGGCGGGCATAGATCGGCGGCTCCATCGGGAACAGGCACAGCACCAGGTCGGCACTGTCGGCGATCTTCGCAGCGCGACCTTCGCGCCAGGCCCAGACCGACGGGCTGACGTAATGCACGGTACGGATGCCAGTGCGCTTGAGCTTGCGCTCGAGTCCGAGATTGAAGTCCGGCGCATCGATGCCGATGAATACATCGGGCTGCCAGGCGAGCAGCCGCGTGGACAGCTTGCGTCGCAAGGACAGCAGACGGGGAAGGTGGCGCAGCACTTCCACCAGTCCCATCACCGCCAGCGCGCCGCAATCCTCCCAG
Source organism: Gammaproteobacteria bacterium (assembly GCA_031431355.1). Lineage (GTDB taxonomy): Bacteria > Pseudomonadota > Gammaproteobacteria > Xanthomonadales > Xanthomonadaceae > Arenimonas. The sequence goes on along the minus strand of JANPDF010000105.1, from coordinate 21,806 downwards.
GCATCGAAACCTTCGGCGCGCATGCGCGGACCACCGACCCCGGCGAACTCGGCGTCGGGGAAGCGCGCTCGCAGTTCCTTGATCAATCCGGCTCCGAGCAAGTCGCCCGAGGCCTCACCTGCGACCAGCGCGATGCGCATCGGGTCAGCGCAGCAGGCCGCGTTCGCTGCGCTCGATGAAATCGAGCATCTGCTGGACGTCCGGCGAGTCGGTGGCGGCGGCAGCGAGTTCCTGGCGTGCCTCGGGCATCGGCTTGCCGGACATGAAGAGGGTGCGATAGGCGCGCTTGATGGCGGCGATGCGCGCAGGCTCGAATCCGCGGCGCTTCAGGCCTTCGGCGTTGATGCCGCGCGGTTCGGCATACTTTCCCGCGACCAGCACGAACGGCGGAACGTCGGCGTTGATCAGGCTGCCCATGCCGACGAACGCGTGCGCGCCGATGCGGCAGAACTGGTGAACGCCGACGAAGCCGCCGAGGATCACCCAGTCTTCGATGATGGCGTGACCGCCAAGCGTGGCGTTGTTGGCGAAGATCGTGTTTGACCCGACCCGGCAATCGTGCGCAATGTGCACATAAGCCATGATCCAGTTGTCGTCGCCGACCGTGGTGAAGCCGCCGCCGTCGGCGGTGCCCCGGCTGAAAGTCGTGAACTCGCGAATCGTATTGCGATCGCCGATGATCAGCTCGGAGCGTTCCTCGCCGAATTTCTTGTCTTGTGGATCGTTGCCGAGCACGGCATGGGAGTAGATCCGGTTGTCGCTCCCGATCCGGGTCGGCCCGGTTATCACGCAGTGCGAACCGATGCTGGTGCCTTCGCCGACATCCACGTCGGCGCCGATGACGGTGAAGGCGCCGATGCTGACGCGGGCGCCGATCCTGGCATCCGGGTCAATCTGCGCGGTCGGGTGGATCACGCGCCGCCCTCTGCGCACAGGATGTCGGCGCTCGCCACCTGCTTGCCGTCGACGGAGGCAGAGCACTCGTACATGGCCATGTTGCGGATCACGCGTTTGAGCCGGACTTCCAGGTTGAGGCAGTCGCCAGGCACCACCATGCGCGAGAAGCGCGCATTGTCGATCTTGACCAGGTAAAACAGTTTTTCTTCCTTGCCGCTCACCTTGGTGCTCGCCGAGAGCTGGGTCAGTAAGCCGCCGGCTTGCGCCAGCGCTTCGAGGACCAGCACGCCGGGCATGACCGGATGGCCCGGGAAGTGGCCCTGGAAGAACGGTTCGTTGATGCTGACGTTCTTGATGGCCAGGATGCGCTTGCCAGGTTCCAGCTCCAGCACGCGATCCACCAGCAGGAACGGATAGCGGTGCGGCAGCAGTTCCTGGATGCGAGTGACATCCACGGGCATCGAAACGGTGGCATCGCTCATGTCAATCCTTGGCCGGGGGCAGGGAAGCAATTTTACGCGCCAGTGCATCCAGATGCTTGAATCGCGCCGCATTGCGCCGCCAATCCCGGCTCGGCTGGATCGGCGTACCGGAGGAATACTCCCCGGGCTCGGTGATCGAGTGCGTGACCAGGCTCATGGCCGTGACCAGCACCCGGTCGCAGATTTCGATGTGGCCGACCATGCCGGCGCCGCCGCCAATCAGGCAATAACGGCCGATCCGCGTGGATCCGGCGATGGCCACGCAGCCGGCCATCGCTGTATGGGCGCCGACGCGGACGTTGTGGCCGATCTGGATCTGATTGTCGAGGCGCACGTCTTCCTCAAGCACCGTGTCCTCGATCGCCCCACGGTCGATGGTGGTATTGGCGCCGATTTCGCAGTCGTCGCCAATCAGAACTCCGCCCAGTTGCGGGACCTTGATCCAGTGGCCGGCGTCCATCGCCAGGCCGAAGCCTTCGGCACCCACCACCGCGCCCGGATGCAGGCGCACGCGTTTCCCAAGTCGAACCCGCGTCACCAGCGTGACACGGGACACCAATTCGCAGCCCGGACCGATTTCGCAGTCGTCCCCGATCACGCAACCGGGACCGATGATGGCGCCATCGCCGACCACGCAGCGGGCGCCAATCGAAACGAGTGGACCAATCAAGGCCAGGGTGGAGATCCGTGCACTGGGCTCGATCACCGAACTCGGGTGCACGCCCGCGCTGGCAATCGGCGGCGCCGAGAACAGCGAGGCCACCTTGGCGAAGGTGACGTAGGGATCACTCGCGACCAGGCAGGGGACCGGGCAACTGTCGGCATCGTCGGCGCGCAGGATAACTGCGCCGGCCCGGGTCAGCGCGAGGTGCTTGCGGTAGGCGGGATTGGCCAGGAACGTCAGCTGACCGGGGGCGGCACGCTCGAGCGTGCCTACGCCGTCGACCACCGTCGTGGCATCGCCGCGTAGCTCCAGGCCGAATCGCCCGGCAAGCTCATGCAGTTGGAACGCCGGGCCGGTCATTGCTGCCAGCCCGTCGTCTTACTGCTGGTTGCCGAAGGTGAACTGCAGCCGCTCTACTTCGTCCTCGAAGCCGTTGTCGTGGCCGATGTCGAAGGGAATGGCGTAGCTGATCGAGATCGGACCGACCGGCGACTGCCACTGCAGCGCGATACCCGTCGAAACCCGGAACTGGTTGAAGGCGAAGTCGCTCGGCCGTGCATACACGTAGCCGTAGTCGAGGAACGCCGAGAGCCGCGTGCCGTTGCCCACGTCGCCCAGCAGCTGCGGGAAGTAGAACTCGAAGGTACCGGTGGTCTTGACCGCGCCGCCCAGGGGCTGGACCCGGCTGTATCCGCCGAAGCTGGTGGTCGGGCCGAGCGTATTGGTGGTGAAGCCACGGACGGAACCGGGTCCGCCGGCATAGAAGTTCTTGAAGAACGGCAGGCCGCAGGAATCCAGCGTATTGGGGATAGGCAGGCCGGTCGGCGTGAACGACGGGCATTGCGCGGTCTTGGTATCGCCGTAGGCGTCGCCATAGCCCAGGCTGACGCCCGCCTTGAGGACCAGCCAGCGCGAGAGCGGGAAGTAGTATTCGAAATCGTAGCTGAGGCGATAGTACTCAAGGTCGCTGCCGGGCAAGGCGATTTCCGCCGACAGGCGATTGAGCATGCCGCGCGACGGCAGCAAGTAGTCATTCCGGTTGTCGTAGGTCCAGCCGAAACGCGCGCTCCAGGCGTTGATCACCCAAAGCCTCTGGGTATCGAGTGTGTGGGTCGGATCCGGGGTGGTCGGATCGAGGTCGTCGTTCACGGAAGGCGTCGCCGGGTTCTTGTCGTCGTCGCCGCTGACGAAATCGAAGCCGCCGAAGCGTTCGCGATCGCCCAGCGTCTGCACCAGGTAGTTGATGACTTGCGGCGGCGTCTGGCCGTCGTAAGTGGTCAATTCATTGCGGGATATGCCGAGCGCGGCACTCACGCCGGTGTTCTCGGTCAGAGGCAGGCCGAAGTTGATTTCGCCCGCGGCATTGCCCGAGCCATAACGTGCGGTGGAAGTCGTCGAACTATTGTAATCGCTGTAGCTGAGGTTGTAGCCGACGCTGACGCCGTTGTCGGTGAAGTACGGGTCCAGGTAGGAAAAGCTGATGCTCTTGGAATAGGAGTTCCGCTGCATCGCGATCGAGAAGCGGTTGCCGGTACCCAGGAAGTTGCTCTGCTGCAGCGCGACACTGGTGATGATGCCCGCGTTCTGCGAGTAGCCCACGCCGAAGGTGAAGCTGCCGGCGTTGCGCTCCTTGACCGTGATGACCACGTCGACCTGGTCCGGATGGCCGGCGACTTCGGGCGTCTCGATCTCGACGGTCTCGAAGAAGCCGGTGCGCTGCAGGCGGATCTTGGAGCGGTCGAGCATCGCCTGCGAGTACCACGCGCCCTCGAACTGGCGCATCTCGCGACGCAGCACTTCATCGGCGGTGCTGGCGTTGCCCTTGAACTCGATCCGGCGAACAGTCACGCGCGGACCCGGCTGCACGACGAAGTTGATTGCGACCGTATGGTCCTCGCGATTGACCTCGGGGATCGGGTTCACTTCCGCGAAGGCATAGCCGATGTTGGACAGTACGTTGGTGATCGAATCGGTGGTCAGTTCGAGCAGCGCGCGGTTGAAATACTGGCCCTTGCGAGTCAGTACCATCTTCTCGATCTGCTCCTGCGGCAGGATCGTCTCGCCCGAGACGCGAACGTCGGAGACCTTGTACTTCTCGCCCTCGGTGACGTTGGCGGTGATGAACATGTCCTGCTTGGACGGGCTGATCGAAATCTGGGTCGATTCGACGTTGAAATCGATATAGCCGCGATTGAGGTAGAAGTTGGACAGCTTCTCGAGGTCGCCGGCAACCTTCTCGCGTGAATACTGGTCATCACGGCGGTACCAGGACAGCCAGGTACTGGTGCTTGATTCCCATCCGTCGCGGATCATCGCGTCCGGGAAGGTAGTGTTGCCGACGATATTGATGTCGCGGATCTTGGCCGCCTTGCCTTCGGTGACGATGATCTTGACGTCGACGCGATTGCGGTCGAGCGGAGTGATCGTCGGCGCGATGACGATGCCGTACTTGCCGCGGTTGTTGTACTGGCGGGTGAGTTCCTGGGTGACGCGGTCGAGGTTGAGCGGGTCGTAGGTCTCGCCCTCGGACAGGCCGATGCCCTTGAGTCCCTTCATCAACTCTTCGGTCTTCAGTTCCTTGTTGCCTTCCAGCGTGATCGTGTTGATCGCCGGGCGCTCGATCACCGAGACCACCAGCACGTCACCTTGGCGCTCGAGCTTCACGTCGCTGAAAAAGCCGGTCTTGAACAAGGCGCGGATCGCCGCGGTGGAGCGGGTGCGATCCAGCAGGTCACCCCTTTCGACCGGCAGGTAGCTGAACACGGTACCGGCGGAGATCCTCTGCAAGCCGTCTACGCGGATGTCGGCGACCGTGAATGGCTCAAAATTCTGGGCGAGGACCGGTCCGGATAGGGCGGCAGCGAGGGCGAGGCTCAAAAGTCGGAGGCGTGCGGTCGGGCGCGTCATCATCAATCCAGATTGGTGGCGCATTGCGCCGGTAAGTTGGGCTCAGGAAATCGTTCGAACAATATCGTTGTAAAAGGCCAGGCAGATGAGCCCGGCCAACAGCAGCAGGCCAGCATATTGCCCGGCGATCAGCACTCGCTCCCCGACCGGACGACCAGAAATCAGTTCGATAAGGTAATACAGCAGGTGCCCGCCATCCAAGACCGGGATGGGCAGCAAGTTCATGATGCACAGGGTCAGGGACAGGCTGGCCATGAACCAGATCAGGCTGGAAGCGCCTGTACGGGCCTCGGAACGGGCTACCTGGGCGATCCCGATCACGCCGGAAAGATTCTTCGACGAGGCCTTGCCGGTGACCAGACGGGCGATGAAACCGAGCATTTCGCGCGATTGCTTGCCAGTTTCCGCCAGCGCTGCGCGAAAAGCGCCGACCGGGCCATGCCTGAGGAGGGTCAGGTCGCGGTGCGGAAGGATGCCCAGTTGCCAGACCGTCCGGCCGCCGACCGTGACCGCGCGCGGCTCGATCAACACTTGCAGCGAGCGGCCCTGGCGCACGATCCCGACCGCCACCGGGCCGCCATCGGCGGCTTTCGCGGCGAGGGTGGCGGGGATCTCGGAATACCGCGCGATCGATTGGTCATCGATGCGCACGATGCGGTCACCCGCCTGGAGCTTGCCCTCGGCGGGGAATCCAGCGCCGACTTCGCCTACCACCGGCAAGTCGGCCGCCAGGCTCGTGGCCAAGCCTATCGCCTTGAGCGGATCAGCCTGGTCGAAGTCCGGCGGCAGGCGATCGAGCGGGAGTTGCCGGCGCGCGACATTGCCCTGCGTGTCCTCGATAGTGATCCAGACCGGTTGCCGGTCGATGGCGCCCAAGGCGATCGGAGTGATCGCCTGGTTCCAGGTCAGCGTCGGCTGCTCGCCAACGCTCAGGATCCGGTCGCCCTGACGCAGGCCGGCCTGTTCGGCGAGCCCGCTGGGCGCGCCCAGGACCGGCGCCAGGCCAGGAATTCCGATCATCAAGGCGATCCAGAACAAGGTCACGCACAGCGGCAGGTTGGCCAGCGGTCCGGCGATGACGATGGCGATGCGCTTTAGCACCGGCTGCCGGTTGAAAGCACGATCGCGCTCGGCAGGATCCACGACGTTCTCGCGCTCGTCGAGGAACTGCACGTAGCCGCCGAGCGGGATCATCGCTATCTGGTAGCGGGTTCCATCGGCGCCGAGCCGCGACCACAAGGGGCGGCCGAAGCCAACCGAGAAACGCAGGACCTTGACTCCGCAGCGTCGCGCTACCCAGTAGTGGCCGAATTCGTGGAACGTGACCAGCACCCCGAGGGTCACGATGAACCACCATGCGGCGATCAGGAATCCGCTCATGCGTGCTGCAAGCCCATCAGTAGTTCCCCAGCCTTGCGGCGCGCGGCGCCATCACAGTGCAGTAGGACATCCAGATCGCCCGCAGGTTCCGCAGGCAGTGCGGAAAGCGTGGCCTCGATCAGCGCGGCAATATCGAGGAAGGCCAGCCGGCCCTGCAGGAAGGCCGCGACCGCGACCTCGTTGGCCGCGTTGAGCACGGCCGGCGCGCTGCCGCCGGTCCTCAGCGCCTCATGGGCGAGGGCGAGGCAGGGGAACGCCACCAGGTCCGGCTTTTCGAAGTCGAACCGCGCCAGTGCCGCCAGGTCGAGCGGCGCCACGCCTGATTCAATTCGATCGGGCCAGGCCAGTCCGTGGGCGAGGGCCGTGCGCATGTCCGGGTTGCCCAACTGCGCCAGCACGGACCCATCGATGTAGTCGACCAACGAGTGAATCACGCTCTGCGGATGCACTACGACTTCGATGCAATCGGCCCGGAATCCGAACAGATGATGGGCCTCGATCACCTCGAGACCCTTGTTCATCAGGGTGGCGGAATCCACGGAGATCTTGCGGCCCATCACCCAGTTTGGATGCGCACAAGCCTCGTCCGGCGTGACCGCCTCCAGCGATTGCCGCGACCGTCCGCGAAACGGACCGCCAGAGGCAGTCAGGAGCAACCTGCGCACGCCGTCCCGGGACGCGGCGTCAGGCAAGCATTGGAAGATGGCGTTGTGCTCGCTGTCGATCGGCAGCACCAGCGCGCCGCTCGAACGCGCCGCCTGCATCAGCACCTGGCCGGCCAGGACCACCGACTCCTTGTTAGCCAGCAACAGCCGCTTGCCTGCGCGCGCGGCGGCGAGCGTGGAAGTCATGCCGGCCGCGCCGACGATGGCCGCGACGACCGTGTCCGATGCCGGGTCCGCGGCAACCTCGTCCAAGGCCTGCATTCCGGCACGAGCTTCGGTCGCCAAGCCGCGTTCCCGCAAGCCATCGCGAAGCGCGGCAAAACTCCCGGGATCGGCGATCACCGCGACGCGCGGTGAAAAGCGCTGGCACAGCTCAAGCAGTGCCGATACGTTGTCGTTCGCCGACAGCGCTTCAACCGTGAAGCGGTCGCGATGCCGGGCAATCACGTCGAGCGCGGAGCTCCCGATCGAACCGGTGGCGCCGAGCACGGCAACCCGGGAGGCGGGCTTCACAGTCCCAGCCATACCTTGCCCACGACGAAGATTGGCAGCGCGGCGAGCAGGCTGTCGATGCGATCGAGCATGCCGCCGTGGCCGGGAATCAGGTCGCTGGAATCCTTGGCGCCTGCGTGACGCTTGAGCAGGCTTTCAAACAGGTCCCCGGCCACCGATACGACCGCGGTCACCGCGGTCAACAGCAGCAGGCTGGGCAGCGAATTCCATTGCAGGCCCAGCGGCGCCAGCATGGCAACAGCCAAGATCAGCGTCGCCGCCAGTCCGCCGAAAAATCCTTCCCAGCTCTTGCCGGGGCTGATCCGCGGCGCCAGCTTGTGCTTGCCGAAGCGCACGCCGACGAAGTACGCGCCGGTGTCGGCCGCCCAGACGATCAGCAACGCGAACAGTGCCCAGACCGGCCCCTTCGGCTGCGAGGCGTGCAGGAAGCAGATGGCTGCCCAGGCCGGGATGACGCACAAGCTGCCGGCAAGCAACTTCAGCGCGCGGGTCCATGGCTTGTCGGCGGACGCGAACTTGAACCGGGCCAGCCAGAGCAGCACCAGCAGCCACCAGGCGACGCCAAGCACCGCGACCAGTTTCAGCACGAACAGGTTGGCGCCGGCACCCCAGGCAAGGGCCGCCATCAGCGTCGCATTGCCCAGCAGGTAGGCAGCTCGCGGAATGCGCTCGGTCACGCCGGCGAGTAGGGTCCATTCCCAGAGACCGAGCATCATCAGTCCACCGATGGCGGGGGCGAGCAGGTGGGTCGGCAGGTAAAGCACGCCGAGGATGGCCACCGGCGCCATGATCGCCGCGGCGACGATTCGGGTGCGGCGGCTCGACATTGCCGGCGTGGGCGCAGCGCTCATCGGGAAACCTCGGAGACTTGTGCGCTGGTCAGTCCAAACCGCCGTTCCCGATTTCCGAAGTCGTCGATGGCCTGTCGCAAGGTGGTTTCATCCAGGTCTGGCCAGAGGGTTTCGGTGAACCAGAGTTCGGTGTAGGCGAGTTGCCAGAGCAGGAAATTGCTGATCCGCAAGTCGCCGCCAGTCCGGATGAATAGGTCGGGCGGTGCCTGGTCGGCGAGCGAGAGCCGCCTTGCGAAGGTCGCTTCGTCGATTTGTCTGGGGTCGATCCTCCCGGCAAGCGCATCGCTGGCCAGTTCGCGTGCTGCCTGGACAATGTCCCAGCGTCCGCCGTAGCCGGCGGCGATATTGGTCGTGATCGCGCGGTTGCCTGCGGTGAGCCGTTCGGCGCGGGCCATTTTTTCCTGGATCACGGGCGAGAACTCCCCGCGTTCGCCGATGAACACGATGCGCGCGCCGCGGCGGTGCAGTTCGTCGACTTCGTTGTCGAGCATGCGCAGGAACAGTTTCATCAGCGCCCCGACTTCCTCCGCCGGGCGATTCCAGTTCTCGCTCGAGAAAGCGAACAAGGTCAGCGACTCGATGCCTTCCTTGAGACAGAAGTCCAGGCAGACCTGCACGGCGCGCGCGCCGGCGCGATGACCCAGCGTGCGCGGCCGATGGCGGCGCTCGGCCCAACGGCCGTTGCCGTCCATGATGACGGCCAGGTGTCGTGGCTTGCGCAGTTGGGTGTCGGACATCGGGGCGATCGGCTCAGACCGCCATCAGTTCCTGTTCCTTGGCTTTGACGGCGTCATCGATGTCCTTGACGAACTTGTCCGTGAGCTTCTGGATTTCCTCTTCGCTGCGGCGGGCTTCGTCCTCGGTCGTGCTCTTTTCCTTGAGCATTTCCTTGACCTGCTGGATACCGTCGCGGCGAGCGCCGCGGACCGCAACCTTGGCCGTCTCGCCCTCGTGATGCACGTGCTTGGACAAGTCCTTGCGACGTTCCTCGGTGAGCGGCGGCAAGTTGATCCGGATGACCTGGCCGGCGGTATTCGGGGTCAGGCCGAGGTCGGAGGACATGATCGCTTTCTCGACCGCGGCCACCATCGGCTTCTCCCACGGAGTGATGGTCAGCGTGCGCGCATCGGCAACGGTGACGGTCGCCACCTGGGACAGAGGCATCTCGGAACCGTAGTAGTTGACCTTCAGGTGGTCGACGATAGCGGTGGTGGCGCGGCCGGTGCGCAGCAGAGTCAGGTCATGCTTGAACGTGTCCACGCACTTGGCCATGCGCGTCTGGGTTTCTTTCTTGATGTCGTTCAGCATGGGGGCTCCGCGGGGTCGGCAAGGCGTTGATTATAGTCACCGCCGCGCCCGGGCGTCCCCCGGAACGCGGCGACAGGGCTCAGTGGTGCGGCGCCCGATCATCCCGGTCGTGTTCGCAACCGGGCCCGAGTTCGACCTGCAGCGTTGAATGATTGATGCCGAACTGGTGGTCGAGCTCATGGCTGACCTGATCCAGGAACTGGTCATGGCCTTCGATCCGGGAACGGACCACGTGTGCGGTCAGCGCGATTTCCGCCGTCCCTATCGACCAGATATGCAGGTGGTGCACGGCGCTCACGTCCGGTAGCGCCTCCAGGAAGGCTTGCACCTGGCCGGCGTCGATGTGCGCAGGGACGGCATCCATCGCTTGCCGGAAACTGGCCCTGAGCAAGCCCCAACTGGTCAGCGCGATGAAGATCGAGACGGTGGCAGCCAGCGCCGGGTCGAGCCAGCGCCAGCCAAGCGTAAGCATGCCCAAGCCGGCAAGCACCGCCGCCAGCGAAACCGCGGCATCCGCCAGCAGGTGCAAGTAGGCACCACGGCGATTCAGATCCTGCGCCCGGTCCCGGTGGAACAGCGCAGCGGTGCCCAGGTTGACAACGATACCCAGGCCGGCGACGGCCATGACGATGCCGCCGGGCACGTCAGGAGGGGAGCCGATTCGGCGTAGAGATTCGCCCATCAGCGCGCCGGCGAAGATTGCCAGGAGCAAGGCATTGGCCAGCGGCGAAAGCTGGGTTGCACGCCGCCATCCGTAGGTGTGGCTAGTGGTTGGCGCGCGTTGGGCCAGTAGCGCAGCGCCCCAGGCCAGCGCAAGGCCAAGCGAATCGCCGAGGTTGTGCAGCGCATCCGACAGCAGCGCGAGCGAACCGGCGTGGAATCCGTACCCGGCCTCTACCGCCGTGTAGCCAAGGTTGACCAGCATCGCCACCGCGAATGCCCGGGTCGTGCGCGGATGACCGTGAGCATGCGCATGCACGATCGGGTCAGGCGATGTCGTGGACCAGCGTGCCCAGCGGCTCGCCGCAGAGGATCCGCATCAGGGCGCCGGGCTGCATCATGTCGTAGATGCGCAGCGGGATCCGGTTGTCCCGGCAAAGCGCGAACGCCGCCGTGTCCATGACCTGCAGGTTGCGCGCGATCACGTCGTCGTAGCTCAGCTCGTCGTAGCGCGTGGCGTTGGGGAATTTCTTCGGGTCCGCGTCGTAGATACCGTCGACCTTGGTGGCCTTCAGCAACAGCTCGGCGCCGATCTCGGTCGCGCGCAAGGCGGCAGCCGAGTCGGTGGTGAAGAAAGGATTGCCGGTGCCGGCAGCGAAGATGGCGATACGGCCCTTTTCCAGGTGGCGAATCGCGCGGCGGCGGATGTAGTCCTCGCACACTTCATTGATCTTGATCGCGCTCATCACCCGGGCATAGGTGCCGAGTTGCTCCAGCGCATCCTGCATGGCCAGCGAGTTGATCACGGTCGCCAGCATGCCCATGTGGTCGCCGGTGACGCGATCCATGCCGGCCGCCGCCAGCCCTGCGCCGCGGAAGATGTTGCCGCCGCCAATCACCAGGCCGATCTGGGCGCCGGCTTTCTGCGCTTCGATGATCTCCCTGGCCAGCGCGCTGATGACGATCGGATCGATGCCATAGTCTTCGCGGCCCATCAGCGCTTCGCCGGACAGCTTGAGCAGGACGCGGCGGTATTTCAGGGTGCTGTCGGTCATGGCGATTCCGTCGTGGCAAACAGCGGAAGTCTAGCCGATCCGGCCTGGGTCGGCGCGGTCACGCGGCGGGCAGCAGAAAACCGGCGACGACCTTGCGCGCTTCGGTCGCCAGCACGTTGAACGTGCGCGCAGCGGCGGCGTTGTCCATGACCTCGATGCCGATTCCGCGGGTCAGGCAGGCAGCCATCACCGCAGCGGACGGAAACCTGAGCGTAGGACCGCTACCGAGCAGCACCACGGACGGTTCCAGCGCGAGCAGCGGTTCGAGGTCTTCGGGCAGCAGGCTGGCGGCATCGCAGGGACGCCAGTCCTCAACCAGGGTCATTGGCGACAAGATGAAGCTGCGCGACAGGAGGCGGTCATTGACCAACACGCCATCCAGGCTGGCTCCCCTGAGCGAGTATCGGAAATCCGGGTTTTCGAGCGTGAGCTGCATCGGGCTCAGCCGCGCGGGAGGATCACCAGCGGCTTGTCTTTGCTGCGCCGGTACAGGATCGCGGTGTGTCCGATCCGGCTGACCAGGCCAGCGTCGGATTTTTCGGCCAGTTCGGCGATCCAGGCGTCGCGGGTCTCCCGATCGTCGGCAGCCACCTTCACCTTGACCAGTTCATGCTGCTCCAGCGCGAGGTCAAGTTCCGCCACGAGCGAAGCCGTTACCCCCTTGGCGCCAACCATGATGATCGGCTTCAGGTCATGGGCGAGCCCGCGCAGGTAACGTTTCTGGGGGTTGGACAAGGCAGCTTGCATGACGTCTGGACCGGGAAGAATCAGGTCGAGAGGGTATCATGGGCTCCCGATTCACTGGTTTTCACGCCCATGGCGGCCCGCAGCAAGAGTAGCCAGCGCTGGCTCAAGGAGCACTTCGCCGATCCCTTCGTGAAGAAGGCGCAGGCGGCTGGCATGCGTTCGCGCGCCGCGTACAAGCTGGAGGAGTTGCTGGAGCGTGGCAAGCTGCTCAAGCCCGGGATGCTGGTGGTGGACCTGGGCGCCGCCCCGGGCGGCTGGTCCCAGGTACTGAGGCAGTCGTTGCGGGACAAGCGCGGAGATGATGTCGGCCGCGTCCTGGCGCTGGATATCCTCGATATGCCGCCGATCGCCGGCGTCGAATTCATTCACGGCGATTTCAGAGAACCTGAGGCACTGTCGAGGCTGGAGACCCTACTGCAGGGCAGTAAGGCCGACCTTGTGCTTTCCGACATGGCCCCCAATATGACCGGTGTGGACACCGTGGATCAGGCTCGCTCGATGTACCTGTCGGAACTGGCAAGGGATTTTGCCGACGGGCACCTGAAGACTGGTGGAGACTTCCTGATCAAGCTGTTCCAGGGGGAAGGAACCGATGCCTACGTGGCCGATCTCAGGCGCCGCTACACGAAACTGGTGATACGCAAGCCGGCGGCCTCCAGGCGCCGTTCCAACGAGGTCTACGCGCTGGCCACCGGCAAGCGCTGACCACCCGAATTCAAGCGCCTGCCGAATGGCAGGAGCCGAGGAAGCAGTAATGAATGATCTTGTGAAGAACCTGTTGGTGACCCTGGCCGTGGCGCTGGTGCTGATGACCGTGTTCCAGACGTTCTCCCAGCCCAAGGGCAGCAGCCCGCAGGAAGTGACCTATTCCACTTTCCTGGGCGAGGTCAATGCCGACAAGGTCCGCAAGGTCGAGTTCACCGACTCGGCGACCGGCGCCGGCACAACGGTACTCAATTTCGAGCGCGCCGACGGCAGCAAGGGCGTCTCCTTCGGGCCGTACGACCGCGACCTGGTCAATGAACTGGTCCGGCACAAGGTCGAGATCGTCCAGGCCAAGCCGAACAACACGCCGTCGCTGTGGGCGATCATCGCCACCTTCCTGCCGTACGTGCTGTTCATCGGCATCTTCATCTACTTCATCCGGCAGATGCAGCAGGGAGGCAGCCGTGGTGCGATGACGTTCGGTCGTTCGCGCGCCAAGTTGCAGGGCGAGAACGAAGTGAAGGTCACCTTTGCCGACGTCGCTGGTTGTGACGAGGCCAAGGAGGAAGTCGGCGAACTGGTTGAGTTCCTGCGCGACCCGGGCAAGTTCCAGAAGCTCGGCGGCCGCATTCCGCGCGGCGTGCTGATGGTCGGCTCGCCGGGCACCGGCAAGACGCTGCTGGCGCGCGCCATCGCTGGCGAGGCCAAGGTCCCGTTCTTCTCGATCTCCGGCTCGGACTTCGTCGAAATGTTCGTCGGCGTCGGCGCCAGCCGCGTGCGCGACATGTTCGACCAGGCCAAGAAGCAATCGCCCTGCATCATCTTCATCGACGAAATCGACGCGGTCGGACGCCATCGCGGCGCCGGCCTGGGCGGTGGACACGATGAGCGCGAGCAGACCCTCAACCAGTTGCTTGTGGAGATGGATGGTTTCGAAGGTGGCGAAGGCGTGATTGTGATCGCCGCCACCAACCGCCCCGACGTGCTTGATCCGGCGCTGTTGCGCCCCGGCCGTTTCGACCGCCAGGTCGTGGTGAACCTGCCCGACGTGCGTGGCCGCGAGCAGATCCTCAAGGTGCATATGCGCAAGGTTCCGCTCGACGCGGACGTTGATGCGATGACCATCGCCCGCGGCACGCCCGGTTTTTCCGGCGCCGACCTCGCCAACCTGGTCAACGAGGCGGCGCTGTTCGCTGCCCGCGAGAGCGCCAAGGATGTGCGCATGGAGCACTTCGACAAGGCGCGCGACAAGATCCTGATGGGCGCCGAGCGTCGTTCGATGGCGATGAGCGAGACTGAGAAGACGCTGACTGCGTATCACGAGGCCGGTCACGCGATCGTCGGCCGCAGCGTTCCCGAGCATGACCCGGTGTACAAGGTGACGATCATCCCGCGCGGCCGCGCGCTCGGCGTGACCATGTACCTGCCCGAAGGCGACAAGTACAGCTACAACAAGGTCTCCATCGAGTCGCAGCTGTGCTCGCTGTACGGTGGCCGCGTCGCCGAGGAGTTGATCTTCGGCGCCGACAAGGTCACCACCGGCGCGTCGAACGACATCGAGCGCGCGACCAAGATGGCGCGCAGCATGGTCACCAAGTGGGGCTTGTCCGACGAGATGGGTCCGATCGCCTACGGCGATGAGGAAGACGAAGTGTTCTTGGGGCGCTCGGTCACCCAGACCAAGAGCGTTTCCGATGACACCGCGCGCAAGATCGACGAGGTTGTGCGCACGATCCTGGATCGCGCCTACTCGCGCACCAAGACCATCCTGCAAGCCAACATGGACAAGCTGCACATCATGGCCGAGGCATTGCTTGCCTACGAAACCATCGATGCAACGCAGATCGACGCGGTCATGGAGGGTCGTCGTCCCGGCCCGCCGGCGGATTGGGTGAAGAGCGGCAGGACCTCGAAGGACAGTATCGGACCGGCCAGTGGCACGCTCGGCGGGGCGGCACCGCAGACCTAAGGATTCGCGACCGTGGTAAATCAGAAAAAGGCCAGGCCCGTCCTGGCCTTTTTTTGTCCATAACTCCGATGTGCTAGAAAGCCCTCACTCTCAAGCGGAACGCACCCCCCCCCATGTTCGACACCACCCCTTCCATCGACTGCGCAGGCCGAAAGATCCTGCTCGACCGCCCAAGGGTCATGGCGGTGATCAACGTGACGCCGGATTCTTTCTCGGACGGCGGCCGGCACCAGCAGGCGGACCGTGCCGTCGCGCATGCACTGGCGATGGTGGAGCAGGGTGCTGACGTGCTCGATGTTGGCGGCGAGTCCACCCGCCCCGGTGCGGCGGCAGTGGCCCTGGACGAGGAACTGCAACGGGTCATTCCGGTTATCGAGCGCCTGGTCCGCGAAACCGGAATTCCCGTTTCCGTGGACACCTCCAAACCGGAGGTGATGCGCGCCGCCGTGGGCGCTGGCGCCGGATTGATCAACGACGTTCACGCATTGCGCATCGAAGGGGCGCTGGACGCTGCCGCCGCGCTCGGCGTGCCCGTCTGCTTGATGCACATGAAGGGCGATCCCGGGAACATGCAGGACGATCCTGCTTACGAGGATGTCGTGGCGGAAGTGCACGGATTCTTCACCCAACGCCTGTTCGCTTGCGAGATGGCCGGCATCAGCCGGAAGAATCTCCTGGTGGATCCAGGCTTCGGCTTCGGCAAGAACCTCGAGCACAACCTGCGCCTGCTTCGGCAGCTCGCGCGCTTTCGCGAACTCGGCGTGCCGTTGCTTGCCGGGCTGTCACGCAAGGGCATGATCGGCCAGATCACCGGACGACCGGTCGACGAGCGCTTGGCCGGATCCGTCGCAGCGGCGCTGGTGGCGGTGCAAAACGGCGCGCAGATCGTTCGCGTCCACGATGTCGCCGCGACGGTGGATGCCCTCGCGGTTTGGGCTGCCGTATCCGCGCAAGCTTCGCCGGTCCTGAAGACAAGCCAGCCAACGATGCCCAGATGGGGCGATGACGACTAGGCCGGCGTTACGCAACCTTGCCGGCTGGGCGATCATGCGTGCATCGCAGCGTCAGGAAGCGTGACCCGCATGCAAGACAACAGGCCACTGGCGATTGCCCTGATGGGGCCTACCGCGTCTGGCAAGACGGCGTTGGCGCTCGACTGGGCTGTCCGGCTGGACTCCGCGGTGATCAGCGTGGACTCGGCGCTGGTCTATCGCGGTCTGGACATCGGCAGCGCCAAGCCCGATCGCGCAACCTTGCAACGGGTTCACCACTACCTGGTCGACGTGCGCGATCCGCACGAGGTTTACTCCGCTGCCGAGTTCGCCGCCGATGCGCTCGCGGCGATGCAGGAACTGTCGGCCCGGGGAAAGGTTCCGATCCTCGCTGGCGGTACCGGGCTGTATTTCCACGCGCTGCTGCATGGCCTTTCGGCCATGCCCGCAGCGGACCCGGCAACGCGCGCCGCCATTCGACGCGAGGGCGAGGAGGGTGGCTGGGAGCGCCTCCATCGGCAGCTGACCGAGGTCGATCCCGACGCTGCCAGGCGTATCCACCCCAACGACCCGCAGCGGATTTCCCGCGCGCTGGAGGTCCACCGGCTGAGCGGTATCCCGATCAGCGAGTGGCAAAGCAAGGCCAGTCGGCTACCGTTTCCGTTCCGCGTGCTGAAACTGGTGCTGGCGCCGACCGATCGCTCGGTGCTGCACGCGCGCATCGCCGCGCGCATGGACGCGATGCTGGAAGCCGGCTTCCTCGATGAAGTGCGCGAGCTGCGCCGCGACGCCCGCCTGCACCCGGAACTTCCGTCGATGCGGGCAGTCGGATACCGGCAGGCCTGGGAACACCTGGACGGAAGGGACGACGTCGTCGGCTTCCGGGAACGCGCCATCGCCGCGACCCGGCAGCTGGCGAAGCGGCAGCTGACGTGGTTGCGCGGCGAATTGGCTGCGCGCTGGCTCGATCCGTCGGCCGACGCGGCCGAGCTGGAGGCTGCCCTGGCGCTGTTCGTTGCTCGCCGCTGAGGGCGCGCACGTGTACAGTGGGGGGGCACTAATTTTGGCGGCCCGGACCCTTTGGCCGCAGGTCGCGCCAGCTGGCGCGGAATAAGAAGAATATTGGAGTCCGTCATGACCAAAGGCCAATCCTTGCAAGACCCCTTCCTCAATGCCCTGCGACGCGAGCGCGTGCCCGTGGCCGTGTACCTGGTCAACGGCATCAAGCTGCAAGGCACGATCGAGAGTTTCGATCAGTTCGTCGTGCTCTTGCGCAACACCGTCAGCCAGATGGTCTACAAGCACGCGATCTCCACCGTGGTGCCGGCGCGCAACGTGCGCATGGGACCGGGTGGTGGCGAAGTTGCTCCCGCCGGCGGCAGTGAAGGCGATGACGAGCAGGACGAGTAGTTTTTGACCGAAACCGTCGAGGTTCGTGCCAAGGGTGGCGAGACTGCCCTGCTGGTCCAGCCCTACCCACTCGGCCGCCAGGATGGCGCGCTGCTCGAGGAATTCGCCGAACTGGCGCGCTCGGCCGGGGCGACCGTGGTCGGTACCGTCACGGCGCGGATCGAGCGCCCGAGCGCGTCCCACTACATCGGCAGCGGAAAGGTCGAAGAAGTGCTGGCCGCCTGCGAGGCTTCGGGCGCGACGCTGGTCTTGTTCAACCACACGCTCAGCCCGGTGCAGGAACGCAACCTGGCCAAGGCACTGGATCGACGCGTCGTCGACCGCACCGGATTGATCCTCGACATCTTCGCGCAGCGCGCGGTGTCGCATGAGGGCAAGCTGCAGGTCGAACTGGCGCAACTCAAACACTTGTCGGCGCGCCTTGTGCGCGCCCACACCGGCCTCGACAGCCAGCGCGGCGGCTCCATCGGCCTGCGTGGACCTGGCGAGACGCGCCTGGAAACGGACCGCCGGCTGCTGCAGAAGCGCCGCGAACAGTTGGAGATGCGGCTGGACAAGGTCGAAGTCCAGCGTACCCAGATGCGCCGCGCGCGCATGCGCAATGCCGTGCCACGCGTTGCCCTGGTCGGCTACACCAACGCCGGATAGTCCACACTGTTCAACGCTTTGACCGGATCGGTCGTCTACGCGGCCGACAAGCTATTCGCCACGCTGGATCCGACCGTCAGGCGAATGGACACGCCGGCCGGCCCGGTCGCGCTTTCCGACACGGTCGGATTCGTCCGCGACCTGCCACACGATCTGGTGGCTGCGTTCCGATCGACGCTGTCTGAAGCCCGCGACGCCGACCTACTCCTGCACGTGGTGGATGCGGCGGACGACTTGCGCGACGAGCGAATTGGCCAGGTGGATGCGGTACTGGCCGACATCGGCGCGGCGGACATTCCGCAAATCCTGATATTCAACAAGATTGATCGCCTCGATGCGACGGCTGCCCGCCGAGACCTGCCAGCCGATCCCAGCGCGGAGCGAGTTCGCGAACGCATCTGGCTTTCGGCCCGGAGCGGTGACGGCCTGGACTTGCTGCGGGCCAGCCTTGGCGAGCGATTCGGCGACCGCCGGTTGACTGGCGAGCTGCTGCTTTCGCCGGACCAGGGTCGCTTGCGGGCCCGGCTGCATTCCCTTGGCGCCGTGCGCGAGGAGAGCTCCGACGAGAACGGCTGGCGCCTGGGCCTGGAGCTTCCGGTGGCCGTGGCGGAGCGGCTCGCCAACGAGCCTGGCGGTCATTTACTGCAGGACCTCTTGCTTGTGGCTCCTGTCGCCCCTACCTACAATCGATGA
Source organism: Gammaproteobacteria bacterium (assembly GCA_031431355.1). Taxonomy (GTDB): domain Bacteria; phylum Pseudomonadota; class Gammaproteobacteria; order Xanthomonadales; family Xanthomonadaceae; genus Arenimonas. The sequence continues at coordinate 3,260 of JANPDF010000105.1, read as the reverse complement.
CCCTCAATTTGCGCGACTGGCGAATCCTCGCCGCGCCCACGGAGTAACAATGGCCTGGAATCAGCCTGGTAAAGGCAAGCCCAACCCCTGGGGTGGCGGCAGCGGGTCCGGAAACGGGCTCGACAACCTGATGCAGAAGCTGCGCGACCTGTTTGGCGGCGGCGGCAGCCCGATCGGCTGGATCGTGCCGCTGCTGGCCCTGTTGCTGATCTTCAACAGCTTCAAGCTGGTGGATGAGCGCCAGCGCGGCGTCGTGCTGCGCTTCGGCCAGTTCAACCGGATCATGACCCCAGGCGCCAACTTCAAGTGGCCGTGGCCGTTCGAGACGGTGACCGTCATCGACGCCACCAAGATCGAGTCGCTCGACGACCAGGTGCGGGTGCTTACCAAAGACGAGAACATCGTCGACATCAAGTTCAATGCCCAGTACCAGGTCAGCGATCCGCGCCTGTTCCTGTTCGGTTTCCGTGACGACCTCAGCGTGGACGGCAAGGTCTCGCAGGGCAGGGAGACGCTGCAGAACGCCGCCGAGAGCGCGGTGCGCGAAGTGGTCGGCAACAACACGATGGACACTGTCCTGTTCGAGCGCAACCGCCTGATCGTCGCGGCGCGGCAGCACCTCCAAGAGTCGCTGGACATGTACCAGACCGGCCTGAAGGTCACCGAATTCACGCTGCAGAACGCGCGGCCACCGGAAGAGGTGAAGCCCGCGTTCGACGATGCGATCAGCGCCCGCGAGGACAAGAGCAGGATCGAGAGCGAGGCCCGCGCCTACGCCAGCAAGATCGTTCCCGAAGCCCGCGGCGCGGCACAACGCATCAAGGCCGAATCGGAAGGCTACCGGGCCGCGACAATCGCCAAGGCTGAAGGTGACGCGCAGCGCTTCACCTTGCTTGTCGACCAGTACCGCAAGGCACCGGAAGTCACCCGCAAGCGCCTGTACCTGGAGACCATGCAGCAAGTGCTTGCGAGCAACCAGAAGGTCCTGAGCGGGCGCGACAACAACATCCTGTACCTGCCGCTGAACGGCTCCGGCCAGCCTGCTCCGGTGCCGCCGCTCGGCCAGTTGCCGACCGTGAAATCCTCCGCGCCAGCGGAACCTGATAATGCCTCCGGCGAGCGCCCCGCGCGCGCCGATGGTCGCGAGCGAGGGCGCTGATATGCGAAACATGACAAGCATCATGGTTGCCGTGGCAATCGTCGTCCTGCTGGCGATGGGTTCCATGTTCATCGTCAACGAAAGCCAGACGGCGATCGTGCTCAAGCTGGGCAAGATCGTGCGCAGCGACCTCAAGCCGGGCCTGCACTTCAAGCTGCCGATGATCGAGGATGTGCGCAAGTTCGACCGCCGCATCCTGTCCCTGGACGACGCGCCGGAGCGTTACCTGACCGCGGAAAAGAAGGACGTCGAAGTCGACTTCTTCGTGAAGTGGCGGATCAAGAACGTGACCACGTTCTACCGGGCGGCCAGCGGTGGTGACGAAGGTGCCGCCAAGGCGCGGCTGACGCCAATCGTCAAGAATGCTTTGCGCAACGAGATCAACCGGCTCGACCTGCGGGCGGTCGTTTCAAGTGGCCGTACCGACCTGACCGGACGGCTGCTCAAGAACATCAACGTCGCCGCGGCGACGCTGGGCATCGAGGTGCTCGACGTCCGCATCAAGCGCATCAACCTACCGCAGGACAGCGACATCCTGGTTTCGGTATTCAACCGCATGCGCGCCGAGCGAACCCGGGTCGCCAACCAGTTGCGGGCCGAAGGCACCCAGGCCGCAGAAGGCATCCGTGCGGAAGCCGAACGCGAACGGCTGGTCCTTCTGGCCGATGCCGAACGCGTAGCCCAGGTCCAGCGAGGCGAGGGCGACGGCCGGGCAGCGGAGATCGGCGGAAACGCCTATGGGCAGGACGCGGAGTTCTACGCTTTCTACCGTAGCCTGGAGGCTTATCGTAATTCGATGGCCGATGGCAAGACCGTCATGGTCATGGATCCCGACTCCGAATTCCTGCGCTATTTCGGCAAAGACAACCGCTAGCCGGCAATGCCGGGGGATCTGCTGACGGCACTCTGCCTGGTGGTCCTGATCGAGGGCCTGCTGCTGTTCGCCGCTCCCAATGCCTGGAAGAAGACCATCGCCGACTTGCTGGCGCAGCCGGCCAGCCGGCTCAGGCTGATCGGCGGCGTAATGGTGATCGCCGGGTTGATCGCCCTGTATCTCGTCCGCGGCAACACCGGCGTATAATTTCGCAAAGCCGGGGTCCCACTCCGGCTTTTTCTGTTTCCCGAATCCGGAGCTTGCCATGGGTCAGTCAGTCGTCGTTCTCGGTGCCCAGTGGGGCGATGAAGGCAAGGGCAAGATCGTCGATCTGCTGACCGAAAGGATCGGCGCGGTAGTCCGCTTCCAGGGCGGTCACAATGCCGGCCATACGCTGGTCATCGGCGGCAAGAAAACCGTCCTGCACCTGATTCCGTCCGGCATCCTGCGCGAAGGCGCGCTGTGCCTGATCGGCAATGGCGTGGTGTTGTCGCCGGCGGCGCTGAAGAAGGAAATCGGCGAACTCGAGGCGACCGGCGTTGATGTCCGCTCGCGCCTGAAGATCAGCCCGGCGACGCCGCTGATCATGCCGTACCACATCGCCCTCGACCAGGCGCGCGAGAAGGCCGCCGGCGGCAAGGCGATCGGCACTACCGGTCGCGGCATCGGGCCTGCCTACGAGGACAAAGTGGCGCGGCGCGGCGTGCGTGTGGCCGACCTGCAGTACCCGAAGGAGCTCGCGGAAAAGTTGCGCGAGGTGCTCGACTACCACAACTTCGTGCTGACCAAGTACCTCGGCGTCGAGGCGGTGGACTTCCAGACGACGCTGGACGAGGCGCTGGAGTTTGGCGTCTACGTCAAGCCGATGGTCGCCGACGTCGCCGGCCTGCTGCACGAGTTGCGCAAGAAGGGTGAGCGCGTCATGTTCGAAGGCGCCCAGGGCTCGTTGCTCGACATCGACCACGGCACCTATCCATACGTCACCTCCAGCAACACCACCATCGGCGGCGCGCTGGCTGGCACCGGCGTCGGCGCCGATGCCATCGACTACGTGCTTGGCATCGCCAAGGCCTACGCCACCCGCGTTGGCGGCGGCCCGTTCCCGACCGAGCTCAACGACGCCGTCGGCGAGGAGATCCGCAAACGCGGTGCCGAGTTCGGCGCCACCACGGGGCGGCCGCGTCGCTGCGGCTGGATCGACATCGTCGCGTTGAAGCGCGCGGTCGC
>JANPDF010000104.1:0-14791 GCA_031431355.1 Gammaproteobacteria bacterium | reverse complement strand
GACCAGTCGCCCTCCGCCTGCGGTAATCGCGCAGGCAACGCGTCGCTTCGCTCGCTGGGTTGCACCCTTGGTTGGAACCAGCGCGCGGTTCCTGTGCACTGCTTTACCCATCGTCGGTGGTTAGCGGTTGCCGTGCGTCGGACCGACCGAGCGCGCAGTGCGAATCGGGCCGTTGCACGGCGACCGCCGGCTTGCAGCCACTCAGTGTGCCGATCTGACTCCGTGCCCAACTCACAGCCTTTCCAGCAGGTCTCGCGAAAACTACTTCTCGACGAACGCGCGCTCGAACACGTAGTGACCGGCCACGCCGATCTTTGGCGCGACCCGGAATCCTCGCTGGTCCAGGATTCCACGGAAGTCGGAGAGCATCTGCGGGCTGCCGCAGATCATGAAGCGATCCCGCTCCGGATCGATCGTCGGCAGGCCTAGGTCGGCTGCCATGCGACCCGACTCGAGCAGGGTGGTGAGGCGGCCGTGGTTGACGAACGCCTCCCGGCTGACGGCGGGGTAGTACTTGAGTTGCCGGCTGATCTGTTCGCCGAGGAATTCGTGATGCGGTAATTCCTTCTGGATGTAATCGGCATAAGCCAGGTCCGAAACGTTGCGCACCCCGTGCGTGATGACCACGTGCTCGAATCGCTCGTAGGTTTCGGGATCCTTGATCACGGCCAGGAACGGCGCCAGGCCGGTGCCGGTGCCGAGCAGGTACAGGGTCCTGCCGGGAAGGAGGTCGCTGATCAGCAAGGTGCCGGTGGGCTTACGGCTTAACAGCAGGCTGTCGCCTTCCCGGATGTGCTGCAGCCTGGAGGTCAACGGGCCGTTCGCGACCTTGATGCTGAAGAACTCGAGTTGCTCCTCCCAGTTGGCGCTGGCAATGGAGTAGGCACGGAGCAACGGCTTGCCTTCGACCTCCAGTCCGATCATCACGAACTGCCCGTTCTCGAAGCGGAATCCGTCGTCCCGGCTGGTGGTGAAGCTGAAATAGTCCCGGGTCCAGTGGCGGACGTCGAGAACGGTTTCACGTATGAAGGCTGCGGACATTCTGCTTGGGCTTGCGGCGCCTGGCGCCCGGTGCGCCATTGTCTCATTCAGGCGGTGGCCTGTGGCGGACGCGGGTGCTCGTCTATAATTGCAGCCCATTTTCCCATGTAGCCACTCCGGCAAGGACCCTCCCATGCAGATCGGTGAACGCACCGTCGCTTCGTTCCATTACACGCTCACTGATGGTGCCGGCAACGTCATCGACTCTTCCGCCGATCGCGCGCCCCTGACTTACATGCACGGCGCCGGCAACATCGTGCCCGGCCTGGAGCGGGAGATGGACGGCCGCAAGGCTGGCGATGTCTTCAACGTCGTGGTTGCGCCGGAAGATGGCTATGGCCTGCCCAATCCGATGATGGTCCAGGTGGTTCCCCGGGAAGCATTCCAGGGCGTGGACCAGCTTGAAGTCGGCATGGAATTCCAGGCGCAAACGCCGCAGGGCCCGATGTCGGTCTCGATTGCCAAGATCGAAAATGACGAAGTAACCGTGGATGGCAACCATCCGCTTGCCGGCCAGACCCTGCATTTCGCCATCGAAGTCACTGACGTGCGCGACGCGAGCCTGGAGGAGTTGAGCCACGGCCATGTGCACGGCGAGGGCGGCCACCACCACTGACGCTATTGCGTCAGGCGCGCTCGACTTCGACCGGGAGCCCGTTGAGGGCTGCATTCGAGCAGGCGCCGTCCAGGCTCGCCGAATCGGAAAGATCGTTGTAGCTAGCGCCACTGACCTGGCTTGCGCGTTGCAGTCGCAGTCCCGCGCGATCGTGGCCGAATCCGTGCGGAAGGCAGACTACGCCCGGCATCATCTCCTCGCTGGCGATAACGTCGGTCTCGATGCAACCGGTGCGCGAGCGGATCCGGACCCGCGATCCCGAGGCAAGGTTTCTCGCGGAAAGGTCGTCGGGATGCATCAGCAGATGATGGCGCAGCTTGCCCTTCACCAGGCGCGGCGCGTTGTGCATCCAGGAGTTGTTGCTGCGCACGTCACGTCGACCGATCAGGCGCAGGCTCCCGGGTAGGGGTGCGGCAGCACCGGACGCAACCAGTCGCCGAAGTTCCGCGAGCATTTCTGGCGGCGCGGCCTCGATCATCCCGCTGCTTGTCTCCAGGCGACGCATCAGCGAGGGCCGCAGCGGGCCCAGGTCCAGGCCATGCGGCGCTGCCTCCAGCTGCTCGATGGTCAAGCCGCTGTCCCCGCGCGCCAGGCCTTCTGCAATTACCTCCACCGGCGGCGGCAAGTCCATCCACGGCTTGCCCGAAGCCTGCGCATAGGCAGCGGCAATGCCGTTGACGATCTCCCAGTCCGCGCGTTGTTCCGGCTGGACCGGATGCACGGGCACGTTGAGCCGTGCCACGCGACGGACGGCGAACGCGTTGAAGATCAGGTCGTAGTGGTACTGCGTCAGGGGCGAGGCGGGTGGCAGGATCAGGTCGGCATGGCGCGTCGTCTCGTTGATGTAGATATCAACGCTGACCATGAAGTCGAGCTGCGCAAGCGCCTCGTCCAGCCGGCGACCGTCGGGCGTGGACAGCACAGGGTTGCCAGCGACGGTGAGCAAAGCACGCACCTGGCCTTCGCCCGGCGTGAGTATCTCTTCGGCCAGCACCGACACCGGCAACTCGCCAGCGAATTCGGGAAGCCCACGGACCCGGCTGTGCCAGCGGCCGCGCTGTCCCTTGCTTGTGCGCGGCCCGGTGACCGGGATTGCCGGCTCGTTGACCAAGGCGCCACCCTCGCGATCGAGGTTTCCGGTGTAAAGGTTGATCAACTGCAACAACCACTGGCAGAGCGAGCCGAATTCCTGGACAGACACGCCCATGCGGCCGTATGCAACAGCGCGCTTCGCCGCGTAGAACTCGGCGGCCAGCCGGCCGACGGTTTCCATGGCGATGCCGGTGTGCTGCTGCAACGAACGGCAATCCACTCCGGCAATGGCGGAGAGTGCTTCGTCCAGCCCATTTACCTTCCCGCTGTAGGCGCTGACGCGTGCCGGCCCGCTGCTTCGCAGTGCCTGCAGAAAGGACGCGAGGAAGAGCGCATCGCTTCCCGGGCGGATAAAATGATGTTCACTCGCGGCCTGGCCGGTTTCGGTGCGCCGTGGATCGATGACGATCAGTTTCCCCCGCCCGGTCAGCGCCTTCAGCCGCCTGGCGATGCCCGGGGCGGTCATCAGGCTGCCGTTGGACGCGACCGGGTTGGCGCCGAGCATCAGGAAATAATCGGTTCGATCGACATCGGGCACCGGCAGCAGGAATTGGTGCCCGAACATCAGCGCGTTGACGTACTGGTGCGGCCACTGGTCCACCGAGGACGCACTGAACAGGTTGGGCGTGCGCAGCAGCTTCAGCAACGAAGGAAGGTAGGCGATATGGCCGAAATGGTGGACGTTGGGGTTGCCCAGGTAGGTGGCGACGGCGCTGGGACCGTGCGCCTGGTGCAAGCTGGCCAGTCGCTGCCCGACCAGCGCGAACGCTTCCTCCCAACCAATGGGTTGCCACTCGTTATCGCCGACCCGACGCACAGGCGTGGTTAGCCGGTCTGGGTCCGACTCCAGGTCGAGGATTGCATTTCCCTTCGGGCAAACGTGGCCCTGGCTGAAAGGATCGGCGGCATCGCCGCGGATTGCCGAAAGGCGCCCGTCTTCGTATTGCAGTTCCAGCCCGCAGATGGCCTCGCACAGGGGGCAGGCGCGAAAAACCGAGGTGCGCTTCGTGGACGGCGTCATGTGGCCACGCCGGTAGATTCGGAAAGCACCGCCTGCAGGTCCGGCATGCGGTTGGCATAGCGCCGGCCACGGCCGATGCTGCGCTGGCTCAGCTGCAGGTTCATTCGAAGCGCCGACCCATAGCGGATGCCGAGGAACGCGCAGACGACACGAAGGACCATTTCCGGGCGCTCGACCAGGCTCTCGTAACTCACGTCCATGATCTTTCCCGGCAGAAGCCGATGCCAGTGCTGCATCAATCGTTGGTATGCGACATGGCTGGTTGCGAGTTGTTGCGGATCGTGGCCATGCAAGGCGGGCTCACTGCCCGGTAGAGCGAGGATGGAGACGCAGGTATCGATCGGATCCCTGATCATGTTGAGCATTCGCGCGCCGGGAAACGCCCGTGCGATGAACCCGGCCAACAGGAAATTCATCGGCTGGCTTTCGCAGACCAGTAATTGCTTGCCTTCGGCGGGAGATACCTCGCGCAGGTATTCCTTGCCTAGTGCCTCGAAATCCACGTCGAGGCAGCGCTGCAGGTCCTGGGCGTCGAACGGCCGCACCGAATCGCGACCGATCCGTCGCGAGAGCAGCCGGAAGAATGGTTGCTGCAAGCTGATGTGATGGATGCGCGAGTGCCGGGACAGGAGCTTGCCCAGCAACGCAACGCCAGACCGGGGCATGCCGAAGATGAAGACCGGGCCGGTGGCTTGCGCTGGACCCGAACCAGCCGCGAAGTCATCACCGCAGACTGCAATTGCCGAATCGATCGGAGTCAGCAAGGGCAGTGTCGTGGCCAGCCAGCGCCGGCTGCGACTGGCAATGCCACGCTCAAGTTCGGACCAGGCAGCTTCGTACTCACCAAGGTCGTCAAGCTCCTTGAACAAGGCCAGCGACAGCAGTTCCTCGTCGACGGAAGGGCTCGGCGCGCGCGCCAATAGCGCGCGTAGCCTGTCGATGTGGTTGCTTGCAAGGTCATGCGAGCGCAGGTCGGCCAGTGCCCAATGCGCCTTTGCGTGGGCAGGACTCAGCTGCACGCTCGCCTCGAAGTCGTTCTCGGCCAGGGCCACGGCCCCGAACTGCCTATGCGCCAGTCCGCGATTGAAGCGCAACGAGGAGTTGCCGGGTCGGAGCGCGATCGCCTGGTCAAACAGTTCGGTCGCCATGACCTGCTCACCGAGTCGGGCCATCACCGCCGCCAGCTGGTCGAGCGCCCGGGCGTCGTCCCGGCATTGCGCAACCGCGCGTGTCGCGACTGCCCGGGCAGCTTCGGGCTGGCCGCACATGAGCAGGAAGTTGGCCAGATGGGGCAGGAACTCGGACCTGGCGGCATCCAACGCCACGGCGCGTGAAGCGAGCGCGACCGCCGCATTGAAGCGGCCCTGGCTGGCGTGGACGAGCGAAAGACGGAAACGCGCTTCGGCGGAGCCTGGCTCAGTCGCCACCAGTGACTCGAAAATCGCCTGCGCCGCCTGCACATTGCCTTGGCGGAGGTGTTCCATGCCGCGCTGCCACAGCTTCTCGGGCCGTTTGCTCATTGTCCGGAAGTCTAGCGCCTGGAACGCATCCGTGGCGTGTCCGGAGCGGCATTCCATGATTGGTGTCCCGGAGCCGCCCTGCGCACGGTAAAATGAGCGGATGTCATTGATCCTTCTTCAAAACGTCGACTTCAGCGTCGGCGGTCCCCTCCTGCTAGAGCAGGTCAATCTCAGCATCGAGCCCAACGAACGCGTCTGCATCGTCGGTCGCAACGGCGCCGGCAAGTCCACGCTGATGCGGCTGATGTCCGGCGAACTGCGCCCCGACGACGGCGAAGTCCGGCAGTTCGGCAGCAGGATCGCCGGATTGTCCCAGGATGTGCCCAAGGAACTCACCGGCACGGTGTTCGACGTGGTGGCGATGGGCCTGGGCGAGCTGGGTCGGGACCTCGCGCGATATCACCACCTTCTGCATGACGGGGATGCCATCGACATGGATGCGCTCGGCCAGGTGCAGGCGAGGATCGAGGCCGGGCACGGCTGGCAGCTCGAGCAGCGGGTGGAGCAGGTGATCAGCAAGCTCGACCTGCCCGAAGACGCCGAGTTCTCGGCACTGTCGGGCGGCATGAAGCGACGAGTGTTGCTGGCGCAGGCACTGGTTGCTGCGCCCGACCTGCTGCTGCTCGACGAGCCGACCAACCACCTGGACATCGAATCGATCGCCTGGCTGGAGGAATTCCTGAAGAATTTCGCCGGCAGCGTTGTTTTCGTCACCCATGACCGGGCGTTCCTGCGTAACCTCGCGACGCGAATCATCGAGATCGATCGCGGGCAGGTCACCAGTTGGCCCGGCGACTACGACAACTACCTGCGCCGCCGCGAAGAGCGCCTGCATGCCGAATCGCAGGCCAACATCCTGTTCGACAAGAAGCTGGCCCAGGAAGAAGTGTGGATTCGCCAGGGCATCAAGGCGCGGCGGACGCGCAACGAGGGCAGGGTGACCGCGCTCAAGGCGATGCGCCGGGAACGCAGCGAGCGCCGCGAACAGGCGGGCAACGTCAACCTGGCGGCCGCTGGCGCCAACAAGTCCGGCAAGCGAATCTTCGAGGCCAAGGGGGTCGACTTTGCCTTTGACGATCGTGTGCTGGTCCGCGACTTCAACACTGTCATCCAGCGCGGCGACAAGATCGGCCTGATCGGGCCCAATGGCTCGGGCAAGACCACGCTGCTCAAGCTGCTGCTCGGCGACCTCCAGCCGCAAGCGGGCGAGATTCGTACTGGCACCAACCTGGAAATCGCCTTCTTCGACCAGTTGCGCGGGGCACTTCGCGATGACTGGAATGCGCTCGACAACGTTTCCGAGGGTCGCGAGTTCATCGAGATCAATGGCGGGCGCAAGCACGTCATGGGCTATCTGCAGGACTTCCTGTTCAGCCCGGACCGAGCGCTGGCGCCGATCACCAAGCTATCCGGCGGCGAGCGCAATCGCCTGCTGCTGGCAAAATTGTTCGCTCGCCCGTCGAACCTGCTGGTGATGGATGAGCCAACCAACGACCTGGACGTGGAAACGCTCGAGTTGCTCGAGGAGTTGTTGATCGACTATCCCGGAACGCTGATCCTTGTTTCGCACGATCGCGCGTTCCTGGACAACGTCGTCACCAGTTCGCTGGTGATGGAAGGCAATGGCCGCGTCGGCGACTACGTCGGTGGTTACACCGACTGGCTGCGCCAGCGTCCCGCCCCGGCCAAGGCGCCCGCGACCGGGCCGAGGCTGACGCCGGAAGTGGCGCGCGAGCCAGTAACGCCAATTGCCGTCGCGCCGGCTCGACGCAAGCTCAGCTTCAAGGAACAGCGCGAGTTGGAAACACTACCTGTACTGATCGAAGGACTGGAATCGCAGGTGGCGGGCGCGACGGCGGCGATGGCTGATCCAGCCCACTACCAGCGCACGAGCAGCGAAATGCAGACTGCCGCACGTGAGTTGGCGGCACTGCATGCGCTGCTCGAAAAAGCTTACTCGCGCTGGAGCGAACTCGAATAACCAGCAAGGACCGGGACCGTTGAACATGGCACAGATCAGGCAGGAAGATTTCGTACAAAGCGTTGCCGACGCGTTGCAGTACATCAGCTACTACCACCCGGTCGATTACATCCGCAATCTCGCGTCGGCGTACGAGCGCGAGGAGTCGCCTGCGGCGAAGGACGCGATTGCACAGATCCTGGTCAACTCGCGCATGTGCGCGGAAGGCCACCGTCCGATTTGCCAGGACACGGGAATCGTCACTGTGTTCCTGAAGATCGGCATGGACGTTCGCTGGGCCGACGCGACCATGGGCGTCGAAGACATGGTCAACGAGGGCGTGCGGCGCGCTTACAACCATCCCGACAACCGCTTGCGCGCATCGGTATTGGCCGATCCGGCTGGCAAGCGCACCAACACCCGCGACAACACACCCGCGGTGGTCAACATGACCGTGGTGCCTGGTGCGACGGTGGATGTGTTCGTCGCCGCCAAGGGCGGTGGCTCGGAGGCGAAGTCCAAGTTCGCGATGCTCAATCCCTCCGACTCCATCGTTGACTGGGTGCTCAAGACGGTGCCGACGATGGGCGCCGGCTGGTGTCCGCCCGGCATGCTTGGCATCGGCATCGGCGGCACCGCGGAGAAAGCGATGCTGCTGGCCAAGGAAGCACTGATGGAGCCGATCGATATCACCGACCTGATCGCCCGCGGACCCTGTAACCGCGCCGAAGAACTGCGCCTGGAGTTGTACGAGAAGGTCAACGCGCTGGGCATCGGCGCGCAGGGGCTTGGCGGACTGACCACGGTGCTCGACGTCAAGGTGAAGGACTATCCGACCCACGCCGCCAACCTGCCGGTGGCGCTGATTCCCAACTGCGCCGCCACCCGGCACGCGCATTTCGTCCTCGACGGCAGTGGTCCGGTGGCCTTGGATCCGCCATCCCTGGATGACTGGCCCAGTATTACCTACGACGCCTCGAAGGGCCGCCGTGTGAACCTGGACTCGATCACCCGGGAGGCGGTGGCCGAGTGGAAGCCAGGCGAAACCATCCTACTCAACGGCAAGTTGCTCACCGGCCGCGATGCGGCGCACAAGCGAATCGTGGAGATGCTCGACAAGGGCCAGCCGCTGCCGGTCGACCTGCGCGGGCGCTTCATCTACTACGTGGGTCCCGTCGATGCGGTGCGCGATGAGGTGATCGGCCCGGCCGGCCCGACCACGGCGACCCGCATGGACAAGTTCACCGACCACGTGCTCGAACAGACCGGACTGCTCGGAATGGTCGGAAAGGCTGAGCGCGGTCCGGCGGCGATCGAGTCGATTCGCAAGCATCGCTCGGTGTACCTGATGGCCGTGGGTGGCGCTGCCTACCTGGTCTCGAAGGCGATCAGGGCGGCTCGCGTGCTTGCATTCGAAGACCTCGGCATGGAGGCCATCTACGAGTTCGAAGTGCAAGACATGCCAGTCACGGTGGCGGTCGACTCGCAGGGCGAATCCGTGCACCGGACTGGGCCCCGCGAATGGCAGGCACGGATCGGGAAGATTCCGGTCGTGCTGGAATGAGCGGCCTGGGCCGGTCCCGTTGCCACGGCCCGGCAACCGTAGAATGATTGCGTTCTGCCGCATCGAGGAATGCCATGCTCACCCTGTATAGCTCGCCTGGGGCCGCCGGCCTGGTAGTGCACTGGTTGCTGATTGAACTAGGCGCCGCCCATGAGCTGCGAATGTTGGATTTCGAAGCGCGCGAGCACAAGTCTGCCGAGTACCTGAAACTCAACCCGAACGGCGTGGTGCCGACGCTGCTGGTGGACGGCGAGCCCGTCTACGAAGCGGGCGCGTTGGTGCTCTATCTCGCTGATGCCTACCCGATGGCGGGACTCGCGCCACCCGTGGACTCGCTCGAGCGCGCTCGTTACTACCAGTGGATGATGCACCTGGCGAACACGTTGCAGCCCGCGTTCCGGAATTGGTTCTATCCAGGCGAAGCAGCAGGCGAGGCCAACGCCGATGCCACCAAGGAGCAAGCACAGGCGAAGATCGAGGCTTCGTGGGACCGCATCGACGCGCACCTGGCCGAGCACGGTCCATGGCTGCTGGGCGACAAGCTGTCAGCGGCTGACTTTCATCTCACCATGCTCATGCGCTGGTCGCGCAACATGCCCAAGTCCGCCACCGAGTGGCCGCAGCTTGGCAAGCTCGCCGCGCGCATGAAGGCCAGGCCCTCCTTCAAGACGCTTTATGAGCGGGAGCAGCTGACCGAGTGGGCGTGAACGCGCGCAACATCCTGCTGGCGGGAGCCACGGGCCTGGTGGGCAAGCTGGCCTTGAAAAGCCTGCTGGCCGACCCGTGCTTCCGCGGTGCTGTCATCGCACCCGCCCGGCGCGAACTAGGTGTGCATGATCCCCGCCTGGTATCCCTGCAAACCGATTTCTCCGCCGCTTCCCTCGAGGCGGCGCTTGCCAGCGCGATGACCGGGCTCGCCTCGCATCGCCTGGACGTGTTTGTCAGCTGCCTGGGCACGACCATCAAAACCGCCGGCTCCCGCGAGGCATTCATTGCCGTGGATCGGGAACTGGTGCTTCGGCTAGCACAATCGGCCTTCGACCTCGGCGCACGGCACGCGGTGCTGGTCTCATCGGTCGGCGCCAGCCGGCAATCAGGAAATTTCTACCTGCGGGTGAAAGGCGAGGTCGAGGACGCCCTCGGAAGAATCGGATTTCCCCGGCTCGACATCATCCAGCCGGGTCTGCTGCTGGGTGCCCGCGGCGAACGGAGGACCGGGGAATCGATTGCGCAGATTCTGGCGCCGGTCGCCAATAGCGCGATGTTCGGGCGCTTCCTCCGCTATCGGGCCATTGATGCGCAGTCGGTCGGACGCGCCATTGCCCATCTATCAGGCATCGATGGTGCCGGCATTTACACTCATCAATACAAGTCTATTCAAGAATTTGCGGTAGGTTTCTAATCTATCGCGTTAACATTGGCCCCAACGATTTCCAGACATGGTCGCGCAGCTTTGGCTGTACGGCGGCAATCGGATGCAGGTTGTCCTGCTGGAAGGCCCGGCGATCGGCGGCGATGGGTTCGAGCAGGAACGGCAGGAAAACCACCCGGTTCTCTTTCGCCACGTCCACGTACGTGCGTTCGAACGCGCGCGTGTACTGCGGCCCGAAGTTGGGCGGCAGCCTCATGCCGATCAGCAGAACCTTGGCACCGGCCGCCTTGCCTGCGCCGACCATCAGGTCAAGGTTGCCTCGCATCTGGGCAAGGTCCAGGCCGCGCAGGCCATCATTGGCGCCCAGCGCAATCACCAGCACCGCGGGATGGTGGCGAGCCAGTTCACCCTTCACCCGGGAGGCGCCGCCTGCAGTGGTATCGCCACTGATACTGGCGTTGACCAGCGTCCAGCCAGGGCGCGATTTGCTGATCTGTCCAGCTGTCAGCGACGTCCAGCCCTGTTCGGCCGACAGTCCATACCCGGCTGAAAGGGAGTCGCCGAGGACCAGCACGGTCCGTGTATTCGCCGGCGCGGCGGAGGCCTGCAGGGGCAACAATGCGATCGCGATGAACACGGCCCGTTGAACCAGGCTCAGGCATGCTCCATATATTCCATTCATCCAGCGGGCTCCGGGAAACATGACTGATTCAATTGCGGCAAGCCGGCCGCTTTCAAGCGCGACGGGCGAATTGGTCGCGCGCGACCTCGGCAAGCGCGTCCCGCTGCCCGATCATGAACTGACCATCCTTGAGGGCGTGAGTTTCACGATTGCAGCGGGCGAGGCGGTTGCGGTTGTAGGCGCATCGGGCTCCGGAAAGAGCACGTTGCTCTCGCTGCTGGCCGGGTTGGACGTGCCCAGCACAGGCTCGGTGAGCCTGGACGGGGTGCTGCTGTCGTCACTTGATGAGGATGGCAGGGCTCGCTTGCGTGGCGCGAAGATCGGCTTCGTGTTCCAGAGCTTCCAGCTGCTGCCTGCGCTGACCGCACTGGAAAACGTGATGTTGCCGCTGGAGCTTCGTGGCGACCGGGAGACGCAAGGGCCGGCCCGCGCCATCCTGGAACGGGTGGGACTGGGCGAAAGGCTGGAACACTACCCGCGGCAGCTCTCCGGCGGGGAGCAGCAACGGGTGGCGCTGGCCCGGGCGTTCGTCGCCGGGCCATCGCTCCTGTTCGCCGACGAGCCAACCGGCAACCTCGACACGGAGACGGGGCGATCGATCATCAACCTCCTGTTCGAGCTCAACGCACAGGGCGGCACCACGCTGGTGCTGGTGACCCACGATGAACGGCTGGCGGCGCGTTGCGGCCGGATCCTGCGTCTGGACTCTGGCCGGTTGGTCGGCGGAGCATGAGGATCGCGCAACTTGCCTGGCGGCAGATGCGTCGCGACCTGGCGGCAGGCGAGGTGCGCATCCTGCTTGCCGCACTGATGTTGGCGGTGATGTCGGTGACGGCCGTCGGGTTTCTCACCGATCGCGCCGAACGCGCATTAGCCTACGAGGCAAATCGGCTATTGGGCGGGGACGCTGTGGTCCGTGCCGACGAGCCGATCACTGGCAAGCTGCGCGAAAGCGCCAACGCGGCGGGACTGCGGCATGCCGAGACCCGCGCGTTTCCGAGCATGATCGGCGCCGGGGAGAATCTCAAACTAGGCGAGGTCCGCGCGATCGGCGACGGATTTCCATTGCGTGGCAGCTTCGAGATCCAGGAGCGCACCGGCGCCCCCGAACAGACCGCGAGCGGGATTCCTGCACGAGGGACAGCCTGGATGTCGCGGAGCGGCACGCAATCGATGAAGGCAGCCATCGGCGATTCGATTCAGCTCGGCGAATTGAGCTTTCGCCTCGCCGCGGTAGTCGTGCAGGAACCCGAGGCCGTTCTCGATTATTTTGCTGCTGGTCCCAAGGTTTTCATAAACTTGCAGGATCTTCCTGCGACAGGACTTGAACAAGAGGGCAGCCGAATCACCTACCGGCTGGTGGTGGCGGGCGAGCCGTCTGTCGTCGAGAAATTCGTTCTCTCGGCGCGGGCAGGATTGGGCCGCGGACAACGCCTGGAAACGGTGGCAGACGCTCGCCCCGAGATTCGCTCGGCGCTGGACCGGGCGGGACGGTTCCTTGGCCTGGCCGCCCTGGTTTCCGTCGTACTGGCGGCAATAGCCGTAGCCATGGCCGCCCGCAGGCATAGCGCCAGGCATCTCGCCGGAAGTGCGGTGATGCGCTGCCTTGGCGCCAGCCAGGGGACCCTGGTCGGAATCCAGGTCGGCGAACTGGTCATGCTCGGATTGATGGCCAGCGTGGCTGGCGTGGCTGCAGCGCTGGCGCTGCAACAGGTTGTCGGCAGCTGGCTCGAGGGCGTACTCAACGTCGCGATTCCCGCCGCCGGATGGATGCCGGCGCTCGAAGGCATGGCAGTGGGCGTGACGGTGTTGATGGCCTTCGGCTTGCCGCCGGTGCTCGCCCTTCGCCGGGTGCCGGCTTTGCGCGTGCTGCGTAAGGACCTGGACATCGGCGAGCCAAGTTCATGGGTGGCCGCCATCGTCGGGCTGTCGGGTTTGGCGCTGCTCTTGTGGTGGAAGGCAGGCTCGGCAACGCTCGGCGGCGCGATGTTGGGCGGAATCGCCGCCACGCTTGCCGCTCTCGGCGTGGTGGCGTTCTGCCTGGTGCAACTGGTGCGCAAGCTGCGTTCGCGATTCCGTGGCCCGCTGCGCTACGGGCTGGCCAACGTCAGCCGCCGGCCCGCCGCCAGTGTCGCCCAGATCGTTTCGCTCGGCCTCGGCCTGATGGTGCTGTTGCTGCTCACTTTCGTTCGTGGCGACCTGTTGTCTCGCTGGCAGGCGGCGATCCCAGCCGATGCGCCCAATCGTTTCATTATCAATGTCCAGCCCGGACAACTCGCTTCGGTGAACCGCTTCCTGGAGTCTGCCGGCGTCAGCGCCCCGGTCTTGTATCCCATGGTGCGCGGGCGACTGGTCGGCTACAACGGCAAGCGTGTGACCGGGGTGGACTTCGACGATGGCGGTGGTCGTGCTCGCCGCCTGGCGGAACGCGAGTTCAACCTCTCGTTCGTCCCCACCCTGCGCAGCGACAACGAAGTCACTGCGGGGAAGTTCTGGGGCCCAGGCGGCAGCGCGACCCCGGAACTGTCGGTGGAACAGGAATTCGCCCAGACGCTGGGCTGGAAACTGGGCGATCGCATCGAATTCGATATTGCCGGACAGCCTTACTCAGCGACCATTACCAGCCTTCGGAAGGTGGACTGGGAAAGCTTCAAACCGAATTTCTTCGTGATCGGCACGCCGGCGTCGTTCCATGGCTTCCCGGCCAGCTACGTGGGCGCCGTCCACGCACCTCCGCAGAAAGCACGGTTCACCGTGGACCTGGTCGCGCGATTCCCGAACGTCACCGTGGTCGACATCGATGCCGTGCTGGCGCAGGTGCGCTCGACCATCAATCAGGTGTCGGCGGTCGTCCAGGCCGTATTTTATTTCTCGCTGGCAGCCGGCATCCTCGTGCTGATCGCATCGGTCGGGGCGTCGCAGGACGAGCGCCTATTGGAAGGCGGAGTCATGCGCGTGCTCGGCGGCAGCCGCCGCCAGCTCCTGCTCGCCCAGGCTTCGGAGTTCGCCGTGATCGGCCTGCTCGCGGGCCTGACGGCCGCCGGTGCCGCCACGCTGCTGGCAGGCGTCGTAGCTCGTCGCGTATTTGACTTGCCCTGGGCAGCGGATTGGCGCCTGATCGCCACCAGTAGCGCCATTGGCATCATCGCCGCGATCATCGCCGGCATGCTGGCGACCCGGAGCGTGTTGAGCGCACCGCCGTCGGTGACGCTGCGCGCGCTACAGGAGTAGGGCTACCAGAGCAGGGCGAAGACGAACACGCCGAGCATCGCGAAGGCCAGTGCGACTTTCAGCGCGGTGCCGACCGCGAGGCCGACCCAAGTGCCGAAGCCAATCCGCGACGCGTGCACTAATTCCTTGCCATGCATCAACTCGCCCGCCATCGCGCCGACAAACGGTCCGAGGATGAGTCCCGGGATGCTGAAGGCGACGCCACCGACCAGCGTGCCAATGGCTGCGCCGAACATGGCCAGCTTGCTCGCGCCCACTCGCTTGGCGCCCATGGCGGTGGACGCGATGTCCACGACTACCGAGACCAGGGTCAGCACAGCAAGCACGCCGATAGTCCATCCGCTGATCTGCGCGAACCGGTCGGCCCAGGCCGCGAGCAACATCCCGGCGAACATCAGGGGAAGGCCAGGCAACGCGGGCAGCACAGTGCCGGCCAGGCCAGCGAAGATCAGAAGTCCGGCCAGGCCGTACAGAACGATTTGGGTATCCATGAGCCCAGCATAGGGGATCGCCAATGAACAGCACAAAAAAAGGGTTCTTCACGGAAGTTCGGGGAAAGCAGCTGTTAGTTATGCGAGGGCGGGCGCCGGCATTGATTTCTAGTCGCCGCCCGATACCGGCTTGGTAGAAAGCAATACCGGCACCCGCCTGCCTCACTGGTCGCGGTTTTGGGAGTTCAAGCGGCACCCTGA
>JANPDF010000103.1:0-1848 GCA_031431355.1 Gammaproteobacteria bacterium | reverse complement strand
CGCCAAACCAAGCCAGCGCGCGCGCCACCTCGTCTTGCACCGCGTAGGCGGCAGCCGCATCGGGCAGCGGCGTGGCGGGCTGGGAGCGCTGTTGCTGGCGGGCTTGCAGCAGGCGCGTGGTGGCGGTGTTGGTGGCGGTCATGGCAGGCGTCGATGGCAAGAGAGTACAGGCCGTAGTCCCAATCTCAGAGTACTCCGGCTACGCCAAGGATGAACTCGATGAGCCACGGAAACAACGCCTCGGCGCGCGCTGGTGATCGACCATTGCGATGGCGTCATGTAGGCCCGCGCCGGGGCCGACCAACCTTCGCCGCCCATCAACCGCATGTCGGCGATGAACAGCCGTGAAACTCGACCGCTAGATCGGCGGACGCAGGCGCAGTTCGGGTTCCGGCACCGGGCGATACGGCCCAAACTCCGCTTCACAAGCTGCCAGTTCGGCCTCGAGCGTTTCAACAGCACTGACCGCGCGTTCCAGCACATCGCGCTGAATCGGCGTCAAGCATTTCCCGGTGGGGTCGGGCCGCCCCGAACTGCCCACCAACGGCGGTACGGCCACCGCACGGCGTAGCAACTCGCGCAGCGACACGGCGTCGCCACCCGAACTCACGGCTCGCGCATAGCCTTTCAGATGCCGGTGCAACGCCCGCAGTTCGATCATCGAGCGCACATAGACGTGCTCCTGCCACGCCGGCGCGGGCGCCCCCCCGCTGCCTGAGCCGAATTGCCGAACCAGTTCGACGCCGGCGCTGGTTCCGTACTCATGAGCCATCCGCAGGATGGTCTCGCTCGACATCGATAGGTTCAGCTGCCCTTCCCCCTGTCGCAACGCCAGCCGGATCACGCGGTTTCGCACATGCGGCAACCGGCTGGTGACGCGGTCGTTCCAGTCCTTCATGGTCAGCAGCAGGCCGCCTGCGAGCCCCAGCAGGCGAGTACCGACGGGACGCGCCGCCGCCGATTCATCTTCTGCGCCCGGCACGCCGCGCTGCCAGTTGTCGCCCCGCCCTTGCAGGTGGGTGGGCGCGAGCCAGACCGACTGCCCCAGATAGCTCCACAACCGGCTGTCGAACAGGAACGCGAAGGTCGGCCACTCGGGATGCGCGGCGTCGAAGAGGTGGATTGGAAAGTTCGTGCACAGGCCGCCGTCGGACAGCAGACACCTTCGCAATCGACGTTGACCCGGCACGGATTCATAGTCCACCGCATAGACGGATACACAGCTGAACAGGAGCGGGAAGCATAGGCTTAGGCGCGCTGCCACGACGATCGGCATGCCGCCGCACGGCAGTTCGAGCAGCCGCCCCATGAGTGCTCGTTGCACCGGATCGGCGCTTGCCACGTCGGGGTCGCTGGCCGACGCCGGGCAGTACGGCGACGATGCAAGCTTGAGCGCGTCAAGTACTGTTGGCGAGAAGTACTGTTCCCACTCGGTGGGGTCGAAGTAAAGGCGCGTGTTGGCGTCAGCTAGTGGCAAGCGAATCGGGCGTCCCTGGGTCACGTTGCTCGAGAACATCTGCAGTTCGATACCCGGGTCATCGGGCTGCTGCCCGTCGCCAAGCGGAGGCGGCCCGGCCCGCCCGAAACGCGGCGCGGACCAGAGGTCGGCAAAGGTCAGCGGCGGATCCTCTCGCCCGCGCCCGGCCGAGATCTGGATGCCCTTGTGCAGCCATTCCACCAGACCTTCTTCGCCTGGGGTCTGGCCCTTGCCGCTGCACAGACCGTAGCCATTCTCGGCCAGCGCCAGCAGATCACAGTAGATACGCCGGGCGACCGCCGCGCCGGCCACCAGCACCGCGGCGGCGAGCACCAGCAGCGCAGCCGGCAACGCCAGCGCCAGCACCGGCG
>JANPDF010000102.1:0-7140 GCA_031431355.1 Gammaproteobacteria bacterium | reverse complement strand
GCACCGTGGAGTACTTGATCTCGGCGTCTTCCAGCGCGACCAGCTCAACCACCGCCGCGTGCAACTGGTTCTCGTCTCGCATCGGCGCGGTGCAGCCTTCCAGGTAGGAAACGTGGCCGCGTTCCTCGCAGATGATCAGCGTCCGTTCGAACTGGCCGGTGTCGCGCGCGTTGATGCGGAAATAGGTGCTCAGTTCCATCGGGCAGCGCACGCCCTTGGGGATGAATACGAAGCTGCCGTCGGAGAACACTGCCGAGTTGAGCGCGGCGAAGTAGTTATCGCCCGGTGGCACCACGCTGCCCAGGTATTGCTGGACCAGCGCGGGATGTTCTTGCACCGCCTCGGAGAACGAGCAGAAAATGACACCCTTTTCGGCCAGTTCCTTCTTGAAAGTAGTGCCGACGGAAACCGAATCAAACACGGCATCGACCGCCACGCCGGCCAGGCGCGCGCGCTCATGCAGAGGCACGCCGAGCTTCTCGTAGGTCTCCAGCAGCTTGGGATCGACTTCGTCGAGCGAGGCGTACTTCTTCTTCGGTGCGGCGAAGAAGCTGATCGCCTGCAGGTCGATCGGCGCGATCTCCAGCTTTGCCCAGTCCGGCATCGGCATGGTCAGCCAATGCCGATAGGCCTTGAGCCGCCATTCGGTCATCCACTCGGGCTCGTCCTTGCGCCGGGAGATGAAGCGAACCACGTCTTCGTCGAGTCCGGGAGGAATCGTATCGCTTTCGATGTCGGTGACGAAGCCGGCGTCGTAGCGACGCTCCAACTGCCGTTCCAGCTCGGTGCGTTCGATGGCCATCTCAGGCACCGGCCAGCGTCAGCGGAATCGACTTGCCGGGCTTGCTCGACGCGGGAAGCATTTCGGCCAGGCTCATGTTGCGCAGGCTGTCGGCGATGACATCGTTGATCCGGCGCCAGTGACCCTGCACGCCGCAGTGGGTTTCGTGTTCGCAAAGGCTGTGCTCGCCGGAGCATTCGGTAACGCCGAGCCGGCCTTCGATAGCCTCGACGATTTCAATCAGGCTGATTTGGGTTGGCGGCCTGGCCAGCCGGTAGCCGCCGCTGGCGCCGCGAAAACTGGTGACCAGCCCGGCGTGCGCCAGTGGCTTGAGTACCTTGCTCACCGTTGGCAGCTCCAGCCGGGCCTGCTCAGCCAGGCCCGCGGCGCTGTGCACGCGAACCGGGGGGTCGGCGAGGGCGGCGAGGACGACCGTGGCGTAGTCGGTCAGTTTGGTGATGCGCAGCATGGCTTTTGGCCCGTGGATTGAATCCGTACCGAAATTGTACTATATGCCCAGCCGCGGCTCAAATCCGGCCCTCAGTGACAATCGTCCTTCGGAATCACGATCTCGCGCAGGAATGCGTTTTCGGCTGCGCCCTTGCGATAAGGGGAGGTGTCGGTTTTCATCGCTGTTTCGGTGGCCCGCCCTGCGGCTCAGAACAGCAGCCTGACGCTTAGTTGCAACTGGGTCTCGACCTGCTGCGGCGACAGTCCCTCGAGTCGGCGTTGGTTGCGTTTGCTGTCAATTCGCAACACTTCCCCGGTCACCCGCAGCCATGACTGTGGACGCCAGTTGAGCGCGGCCGTCCAGGCATGGCCGTGTTCGTTGAGAGGGGCCGAGAGAGTGTCTGGAAGTTGCCGCACGCTGACCAGGTCGAGGCGCACGGCGGGCCGCCATTCGCCTCGATCCCAGCCGAGGAGCAGATAGCCGGCATGAAATTTCGAATCCAGGAGCAGCCCGGGGCGCGGCTCGAACGCCGTGCTGCCATCCATCAGCTGACCAATCAGCAAGAATTCGCCGAGCGGCATTTCCCCGCCCAGACTCCAGAACCTGGTCCGCCAGGAGTTGACATGGCGCTCACCCTGCTCACCGAAGCTTTGCGGATCGGCGCGGTTGTCGTAACGCATCAGCGACAGCTTCCCGCCGCCGGCTGCCCGCCAACTGAGATCGGCATACCAGCCGATGCGGCCGTCCTGCTCCTTGAACGGCTGGAAACGCACCGGGACCGCGGCGCGAGCCACCGGTGCGTAGACATCGGGCTGTCGCAATCGACCGTTGATCGCCGACGTGACGTCGCCCATTGCCCAGCCCCGTGATGCGAGCAATTCACCGGCCGGATCGTTGTGCTTGAAACCGGCGACGCCCACGTCCAGCGTGCCCGCGTCAAGGCGGTGTTCGAGGCGAAATTCGACGCCGACCGTGCGCAACTCCTCGCCGACCCAGCTGTTGATCGCTGACGGGGTCAGAGTCCACGGACTGGTCCAGCCGACGGCATTGTTTTCCAGCGAAACCGGCGGGAAGAATGCACCCGCACGCGCCGACCAGCGCCAGCGCGTGGTGGAAACCGGCCGATAACGAAGGTAGGCATCGAGCAGGCCGACGGCCGGCGACGACCGGGGCTGCCATTGCAGGGTTGCCACGCCAGTCAGCTCCGGGGTGATCAGCCACTTCGCAGCGAGCGCGGCGCCGCCGAATTGCAGTGCCTGGTCATCGTCAGCAAAACCCGATTTACCGGTGCCTCCGCTGATCCACGAACGTTGGTTTGATTCGGTGCCCTGCAGTCGCAGGTCCAGGTAGCCATGGATCTGAAAGTCCTGCGCGCCCGCCGCTTCGGCGAGCATGCCCAGGCAACACGCCGCGAGCAGGCGGCGGCTCATGCGTCCACCCGCAGGCCGCCGCCACGCCACGCCGATGTGCTGAGCAAGGCTTCGAAGGCGGCGGGAGGAATGGCTTTGGAAATCAGGTAGCCCTGGGCGTAGTCGCATCCGATGGATACCAGGTATTCGAGTGCAGCTGCATTATCCACCCCCTCGGCGGTGACTGTGTAGCCGAGGTTATGTCCCAGTTCGACGATTGATCGGACGATGGTGCGATCCGCCGGGGCTTCGGCGATGCGCTGGATGAAGATCTTGTCGATCTTCAGTTCGCTAACCGGCAGTTGGCGCAGGTAGGCAAAGGAAGACTGGCCCACGCCAAAATCGTCAATTGCAAGGTCGATACCCTGGTCCGCGAGCCGGCGCAGGATCTGGATCGCGGCGTCGGGCTTGTCCATCACCGCACTCTCGGTTACTTCGAGAAGGATGTGTTCCGGCGCAACCCGGTGCAGGGCCAGCAGTTCGGCGATCCGCCGCGGCAGGTCGGCATCGTCGAGGTCGCGCGCGGAGACGTTGATCGAGATCCGGATCGATTGGCCGCCGCTATTCCAGCGCTGCGCCTGGGAGATGCCGGTCGCCACGGCCCAGCGGGTCAGCCGGCGGATATTGCCGGTTTCCTCTGCAAGCGCGATAAACGAATCCGGGGGAACGTTGCCGAGCCGCGGATGATGCCAGCGAACGAGTCCTTCCGCGCCGTCAATCCGGCCAGTCGCCAGGTTGAGCTTGGGCTGGTAGTGCAGCTGCAACTGGTTCTGTTCCAGCGCCTCACGCAACTCACCCATCAGCGACAGGCGCTCCGGCCGGTGCGGGTCGGTGGCGGCGTCGTACACCACCACCGGCTCCTCGGTGCCCAGCGCCGCCAGCAATGCAACGCCGGCGCGCCGCAGCAAGGTCGCGGCATCGTCGCCATGGATCGGTGCGAGCGCCAGTCCGACGGCCGGCGCCAAGTCCACGGTCAGGTCAGCCTCCTGGTAAGGAACCGACAGCGCATCGACAATCCGGTAAGCCGACGCGATGGCCTCGGCTTCGCCCTGGCCGGTCAGGAATACGGAAAACTCCATGTCGGTCGCGCGCGCCACGCGCGTCTCGCCGACAAGACGGTTCAGGCGTTCTCCGGCATTGCGCATCAGCCGGTCGCTGACTGCATGGCCCATCGTCTTGATGATTTCCGGTGCGCGGCGCAGCCCGATCATCAGCAGTGCCGCTGGCGTGCCCGGATGCAACGCGCGCTCAGCCTGGATCGCCGCCTCCGCCGCCACCCGGTTGGACAGGCCCGTCACCTGGTCGTGCCCAGCCTGGTGGAGGATGCGCGCCTCGCGCTCGCGGATCGCTCGCGTCATGCTGGAAAACGCCGACGCGAGCGCGCCAATCTCGTCCCCGCTGTCCATCGCTGGTGGTGGCCGATAGTCGCCGGCTTCGATCCGTCGCGCCGACGCCGCCAGCTCTTCGACCGGTCGCGACACCCTTCGCGCGATCAGGAATGCGCCGATCACGCCTGCCACCAGGCCGAAGCTGAGCAAGGCCGCCCACGCGGTCGCCACCGAGCGATACGGCTGCAGGGCTTCGTCCACCGAGAAAGCAAGCACTGCCTCGACCGCTGGACTGAATCGCGACCGGTCGAGGGAGACTGACTGGGCTAGGTACTCGCGTCCATCCACGACCACCAACCGGGCCCGGGCCGGCAGCCGACCGCCGTTGGCAGTGAGGTGGCGGACCAGCGACACATGGTTGCTGCCGCTGGCAAGCACGGACCATTGGCCCTTGTTGGCGCCAACCAACTCGATGGTCTTGGGCAGGACGGACTGCTTCTGCAAGCGGGCGAGCAGGGCATCGTCAACTGGCAAAGTCGCCGCGATCACACCAACCAGGTCGGGCGCGAAGACCGGCACGGCGACCACCCAGTAGGCTCGTCCCTTCCAGGCGACGACCGCGGCGGCGGGCTCCTCGAATGCGCTTTCCAGCAGGTCGCGATAGGCGAACATTTCAGGCGCTGCGCCCGAGCCATGCGTGTCCGCCTCGACGCGGCCGTCCATGCCCACTAGTTGCATCCTGGTCGCACCGACGCGCTGGCCGTGGTTTGCGAGCGCCGAGCGCACCGTTGCCTGGTCGCGCTGCGCGATCGCGGAACGCAATGGGAAATCCAGCGAGAGCACTTGCACGCTGGCCGCAACCCGTTGTGAGATGTCAGCCAGCTGCGTGCCAAAGGCAGTCGCGGACACGCCAAGTTGCCGCTTGCCCTCGTCGATGAGCTCGTGCCGGGTAACCGAATAGACCAACGCGGCCGTCAACAATTGCACCGTCACCAGTGCAGCAACCAGGAAACTTGCTAGTCGGAATCGAAAGCCCATGGGTATCGTGTTCCGGGTTGGTGAGCAGCGTGCGTCGTCAGTATCGCGTCTGTTCGCGGTCGAACTTGCGGCGCGAATCGGGCAGCAGGTTCAACTTGAATTGCAGGGGCTTGTTCTCCTGAGCGGTCACCACCACGCCGGACTGGACCAGGTCGGGCTTGCCAGGTCGCAGCCGCGGTTGCCACACGCGAACGGTGTAGGTGCCGGCGGGAAGGTCGCGCACGATCGCCTTGCCCGCCGCGCTGGCGCGCACGATCCAGGGAGCGTCGGTGACGTACAGGTAGGTGATCATCGAGTCATGGATGTTGCAACCCACCGCAACCACGCCCGACTTCTCCAGTGAGATTGCCGTTGAACTCTGGCCCGGGTTGAGCATGAATTCGAAGGCCTTGACCGGCGAGAACGAATACACGTGGTGGCGGGTCTTGTCGCTATTGTGGAAAACCACCTGGTCGCCCGGCCGGAACACTTCTATATAGGGGACGAAGGTCAGCGCCGATTGGTTGATCGTCTTGGTCCTCGATCCGGGCGCCTGCGCCTGCGTCCGAGTCCCGCTCGCGGGAAGGACGGTGACCACGGCGTCGGCTACCGGCTTGCCGCGTTGGTCAACGATGCCGACCTGCAGCTCCGCGGCAGCGCAGGGCGGGCCTGCGAGCAGGAAAAGGATGCCAAGCCAATGCCTTCGCATGCATACCACTCCTTTGCTTGCATCCCCCCGCAGCCGCTAGCTTGCCGGCTACGAATGACTATCGGCGAGCTGTCAGCCTAGCACCGGCCGGCATGGCCGCACAGTCGGAATTCGGCCCTTGACGCCCCTTCCGGGCGTGCACTGGGCGACAATAGCCGCCTTTCCCACTGCCTGCCGCCCATGCCCGCCAATATTGCAACGCGTCGCTCCACCATCCATGGCAACGGCGTCTTCGCCACCGCACCGATCAAGAAGGGAACCCGGCTGATCCAGTACAAGGGTCGCCATCGCACCCACGAGGAAGTGGATCGCGTCTACGCCGACGACGTTGATACCGGCCATACCTTCCTGTTCACACTCAACGATACCTATGTAATAGACGCCAACGTCGACGGCAATTCCGCACGCTGGATCAACCACAGTTGCGAACCCAACTGCGAAGCCGTGCTGGTCGAGGACGACAACAGCGATCCGAACAAGGACGCTGTGTTCATCGAGGCCAGACGAGCGATCCGGCCGGGCGAGGAACTGTCCTACAACTACGGCATCGTGCTGGGCGAGCGGCACACGCCGCGCATGAAAAAACTCTGGGCCTGTCACTGCGGTTCGAGCAAGTGCACCGGGACGATGTTGCAGCCCAAGCGCAACCGAAGCTAGCTGCCGAGGTGCTGCTTGCGCTCGGCCGTGTAGAACCACCACGGGCGCGACGGGCCGCCTTCCATGAAGCGCTCGGCCGCGATGAAGGTGTCGCACAGGCAGGGATCGTGCACCTCGCCGGTGACTTCGGCCATGCGCCGGTATAGCTCGTAGGGATCCTTGCCGACCAGCTGCCGGGGTTCGAAGATGTCGATCGCGCGCAGGTCGTCAGCGATCGACGGACCGATGTTTGGTATGTCCTCCAGGCGCAACGCTGCCGGGGCGTTCTCAGCCTTCACGCGACCCCGTTCCCCATGTAGGAGCGGCTTCAGCCGCGACTCGAACAACCCGCCTAATCCTCATCGTGGTGCGGCCTGTAGGCTTCGACGAGCTGCTTCTGCACCGGCGCAGGAACCGGTTCGTAGTGGCTGAACTCAAGATCGTAACGTCCGCGCCCGGCGGTGGCGCCTTTCAACTCAGCGGCGTAATCCTTCAGCTCGGAAAGCGGTACCTGCGCCTTGATCAGGATGTCGCCATCGCTGGCCGAATCGGTGCCGTTGATTCGCGCCCGCTTGGATGCGAGCCCACCGGTGATGTCGCCCATATGCGATTCGGGCGCGGTTACGGCGAGGTGCACGATCGGCTCCAGAACCTGTGGTCGCGCCTTGGTGATGGCGTCCAGGAAGGCCTTCTTGCCGGCGGCGACGAAGGCAACTTCCTTGGAGTCGACCGGGTGGTACTTGCCGTCATAGACAATCACGCGGACGTCCTGCAGTTGGTAGCCGGCGATGGCGCCGCCGTGCAGCACC
>JANPDF010000101.1:0-7010 GCA_031431355.1 Gammaproteobacteria bacterium | reverse complement strand
CCGTCTTCACCGCATCGATGATGCCGGCCGCCGGAAACTGCAGGTCGGTATTGCGGGTGAACGTGCCGGGCATCGCCTCGTAGCTGTTGAGCACGACGTGGCTGCGGCCGGCGCGGATCTTCGACAGCGCCCAGTAGTCATTGACCACGACCATGTCGCAACCGAGCACCAGGTCGGCCTCACCGGCAGCGATGCGCACGGCGTTGATGTCGGCCGGCGATTTCGCGATGCGCACGTGGGTGGTCACCGCGCCGCCCTTCTGGGCCAAGCCGGTCTGGTCGAGCACGCTGCCGCCCTTGTGTTCCAGGTGCGCGGCCATGCCCAGCAAGGCGCCGATGGTGACCACGCCGGTGCCGCCGATGCCGGTGATCAGGATGTTCCATGGCTCGCTCAGGTCGCCCTTCATGACCGGCATCGGCAGGGCGTCGAAGTTGACTTCGCTGCCGCTGCCCTTCTTCTTCTTCAGGCCGCCGCCGTGCACGGTCACGAAACTCGGGCAGAAGCCGGTCACGCAACTGAAATCCTTGTTGCAGTTGCTCTGGTCGATCTCGCGCTTGCGGCCGAACTCGGTGTCCATCGGCAGAACAGACACGCAGTTGGACTTGACGCCGCAATCGCCGCAGCCTTCGCACACGGCGGCGTTGATCATGGTGCGCTTGGGCGGATCGATCATCTTGCCGCGCTTGCGCCGGCGGCGTTTTTCCGCCGCGCAGGTCTGGTCGAAGATGATCACGGTGGTGCCGGGCACGTCGCGCAGGCGCTTGGAGACGGCGTCGAGCTCGGCGCGGTCGAAGAACTCCACGCCGCTCGGGAAGATTTCCGGCTTGTTCCACTTATCGATGTCGTCGGACAGCACGACGATCGCCTGCACGCCCTCGCTGCGCACCTGGTGGGCGATATCGGGCACGGTCAGGGTGCCGTCCACCGGCTGGCCGCCGGTCATCGCCACCGCGTCGTTGTAGAGGATCTTGTAGGTGATGTTGACTTTGGCCGCGACCGCCTGGCGGATCGCCAGCGAGCCGGAATGGAAGTAGGTGCCGTCGCCGAGATTCTGGAAGACGTGCTTCTCGTTGGTGAATGGCGCCTGGCCGCACCAGGTCGCGCCTTCGCCGCCCATCTGAGTGAAGGTGTCGGTCTTGCGATCCATCCAGGTGACCATGTAGTGGCAACCGATGCCGGCCAGCGCGCGCGAGCCTTCCGGAACGACGGTGGAGGTGTTGTGCGGGCAGCCCGAGCAGTAATGCGCGGCGCGCGGGAAGGCCGGACGCGGCAAGGCCAGTTCCTTTTCCTTGGCGGCCAAAAAGTTGAGACGGTCGGTAATGTGCTCTGACGTGAAAAACCGCGACAGTCGCTTTGCTATCACGCGAGCAATGCGCGCCGGCGTCAACTCATTGGTCGAGGGCAGGATCCACTCGCCGGATTCATCGTACTTGCCAACCACGCTCGGGCGGGTCGCCCGATCCCAGTTGTACATCTGCTCCTTCATCTGCGATTCGATGAAGCTGCGCTTTTCCTCGACCACGATGATGTCTTCCAGGCCGCGCGCGAATTCGGCGATGCCGTGCGGCTCCAGCGGCCAGGTCATGCCAACCTTGTACACGCGGATGCCGATGTCCTCGGCGGCCTTGTGGTCGATGCCCAGGTACTCGAGCGCCTGCAGCACGTCCAGGTAACTCTTGCCGGTGGTGACGATGCCCAGGCGCGCGCGCGGGGAATCGAAAATCGTTTTATCCAGATGGTTTGCGCGAGCGAACGCAATTGCCGCGGCGACTGCGTATTGATGAAGTCGCATCTCTTGATCGAGCGGCGGATCCGGCCAACGGATGTTGAGCCCGCCCATCGGCAGCTGGAAATCCTCAGGCAGGATGATGTCGAGCTGGTGCGGATTGACGTTGACCGAGGCCGAGGACTCGACCGTTTCGGCGATGGTCTTGAAACCGACCCAGCGGCCGGTGAAACGCGACATCGCCCAGCCGAGCAGGCCCATGTCCAGGATGTCCTGCACACCGGCCGGGTTGAGCACCGGCATCATCGCCGAGACGAATTCCAATTCCGAGCCGTGCGGCAAGGTTGATGAGCGGCAGGCGTGGTCATCGGCGGCCAACGCGAGCACGCCGCCCAGCGCCGAGGTGCCGGCGGCGTTGCCGTGCTTGAACACGTCGCCGCAGCGGTCCACACCTGGGCCCTTGCCATACCACATGGAAAACACGCCGTCGTACTTGGCGCCTTCGAACAGATTGGTCTGCTGGGTGCCCCAGACCATGGTCGCGCCGAGGTCCTCGTTGAGGCCGGGAGTGAAATGGATCGCGGATGCCGCCAGGTGTTTCTTGGCCTTCCACAATTCCAGGTCGAAACCACCGAGCGGTGAGCCGCGGTAGCCGGAGATGAAGCCGGCGGTGTTCAGGCCAGCGGCGCGATCGCGCATCTGCTGCATCAGCGGCAGCCGCACCAGCGCCTGCACGCCGGACAGGTAGATCCGTCCCTCGTTGCGCGTGTACTTGTGCTCGAGGCTGTAATCGCCGTCCAGGACGGGCGAGGAGAGGTCGGAAGCGGGGACGGACATGGCAGGACCTGAAGGGGCGCGGAGCAAGCCGGCGATTATATCAGCCGGTCCCCTCGTGGCCCTCCGCGCGCCCTGGCTAGCGCAGGAAGTCGCGCTCGCGCAGCCAGCTCTCCATGGTGTCGAAGTAGCCCGGCACGAAATGCGTCGCCGTATGGAATTCGTTGTTGCTGCCGGTATCGCTGACCGTGAAGCCGTGGCCGGTGCGCGGCAGCCTCTTGACTTGGAAGTCCGGATGGCCGGATTCGGCAGCGGCAGCCAGCAGGCGCTTTTCGCTGGCGTCGGTCGGCACGTTGTGGTCCAGGTCGCCGAGGAACCAGAGCACGGGCACGCGTGTCTTGCGCAGGCTAGCCGTCGCGTCGTAGGCGCCGTTGGCTGCCGCCCACTTGAAACCCCAGCCGCCATCGGACCAATTCAGTGGCCAAACATACTGTGCCGAGGGTCGCCCCTTCTGCGTGGCCATGAACGCTTCGACTTCCGGACGGGGCGCATTCCGCGCCGCGAACGCGAACATGGTCCGCGCCACCGCCTCCGCCTCGAGCGCGACCGCTTCCGTAGCGCCTGCGTCACGCGCGCTCCAGCCGATTTCATGGACCATGGTGTCATTGACGTTGACCCCGGAACCGGCGCGCACGATGACGAAGGCGATGTCTTTCGAGCGGGCTGCCATCAGCGGCGCCGTCCAGCCGCCCTGGCTGGAACCGTGTACGCCGATCCTCTTGGCATCGATGTCTTTGCGCTGCTTGAGCATGGCCACGCCGGCGAGCCAGTCGCCAGCGATGTCATCCATGGTGGCGGCGTGCCAGTCGCCACCGGACTTTCCGGCGCCGCGTTTGTCCATCGAAAGCACCGCCATGCCAAGGCGCACGAAGTACATGTTCCAGAACGCCACGTCACGCGTGGCATCGCCGGAGCCGTGTGCGAATACCACGGCGGGGTGCGGTCCGGGACTGGCGGGAAGCACGAGGCTGCCCTTCAGCGTGATGTCACCGTGGACGACGGTGACTTCCTCGACGCGATGCGGGGCGATCCTGCGCGCCTTCAGCGGCTTGCCGCCCTCGGTCCAACGCAGGCCGGTGATCTCGCCGGCGCCGCTGCGCTCGAATTCGGCCTGGATGACGAACGGATACGGCACGGCCAGCGTCGGGCCGGACACAAATCGGCTCTGGCTCAACGGATACAACGGTCCTTCGCGCAGCGTTTTCTGATCCAGGAACACCAGCATGCCCATGTCGCCCATCACGCCCAAGTCGATGACGTGGCCGGGCGCGATCTCATAGCTGCCGCTGAAGGCGGCAAGTTGCGTCGGCGTCATCGTCTGCAGGCGAAACAGCGAGAACTTGCCGGTCGCGGCGCCCTTGGCGACGGTGCCCTGCAACTTCCCGTCGGCCGCGCTGCCGTCGAAGCGAAAGCTGCCTGGAGGACCGTCGAGCTGGAAACTGGCCGTAGACGCCGTCGCCTGGTAGCGGGTCAGCGGGACGTTGCGCGCGCCCATGCTCGGGAGGTCCACCGCTGACGCCGCATCCTTCACCGAGGAGCGGTCATGAAGTACCAATGGCACGCTCTGGCCATCGATGGTGAATTCGCCGATCCAGTCCTGCGCGGCAGGCGCAGCCAGTGCGCTCCCGGTGCAGGAGAACAGTAGTTGGCAAAGCGCGGCAATGGCCAGGCGCGGTCGGCGCGGATGGCATTTCATGGAGTTCCCCAGGGATAGCCCGCCGGCACGGCGGTCAGGTGTGGGATGAGTCGCGCGGCTCAAAGGTTTAAACCGGCGGCGTCACGAGCTGCAGGAGAGCATCGAGCAGCCGGCGCGATCGCGCGCCCAATCCGGGCGTCGTTCGGCGAAGGCTTCGCGGCCGGGCTGTTCGTCGTAGGGATGGCGCATGACGTCGAGCAGCTCTTCCACGCCGGCGAAGTCACCAGCCTCGGCGCGATCGATGGCTTGCTGCGCCAGGTAGTTGCGCAGCACGTAGCGTGGATTGACTGAATTCATGCGCGCCCGGCGCTCGCCCGGCGCCAGGTGGCCGGCCCGCGCACGCGTGGCATAGGCCTGCAACCAGGCGTCGAACGCCGGCTGCCATTCCCGCAGCTTGTCGGGATCGTAAAAGGCGGCGCGCACCGGCGTGATTGCGGGCTGCTCGAGGTCCAGTTCGGCCAGGCCGCGGTAGAACAAGGTCATGTCGACCTCGGCCGACTGCAGCAATTCATGCAGCGCGTGCTTCATCGTCAGGTCGCCGTCGCTGAACTCGGACAGCCCGAGCTTGGCGGCAGAATTTTCCCGATCCAGGCGCGCGAAGGTCGTCGCAAACCGCTCCAGCCCGGCCTGCAGGGGCTCGATGGAATCGAACAGCGGGACCAGCGCGCCAGCCAGCCGGCTGAGGTTCCAGAACGCGACCTGCGGCTGCTGGCCGAAGCGATAGCGTCGGCGATCGCGATCGGTGGTGTTGGGCGTCCACTCGGCGTCGAAGTTGTCGACCCAGCCGTACGGGCCGTAGTCAATGGTCAGGCCGAGGATGGACATGTTGTCGGTGTTCATCACGCCGTGGACGAAGCCGACGCGCATCCATTGCGCAATCATTTTCGCGGTGCGCTCACAAACCAGGCCAAACCATTCCTCACGGAGCCCCGGCCCCGACCCCTGCAACTCCGCAAAATCCCTTCGAATCGTGAAATCAACCAACTGCTCCAGCACCCCGATCTCCCCGCGCGAGGCCGGCAACTCGAAATTGCCGAAGCGGATGAACGATGGCGCGACGCGACAGACCACTGCGCCCGGTTCGGCCTTCGGATGGCCGTCGTAGAACATGTCACGTTCGACCGGTTCGCCGGTGACTACCAGCGACAAGGCCCGCGTGGTCGGCACGCCCAGGTGGTGCATCGCCTCCGAGCACAGGAACTCGCGGATCGAGGAGCGCAACACCGCGCGGCCGTCGGCACTGCGCGAATACGGGGTCGGGCCGGCGCCCTTGAGTTGCAGCTCCCAGCGTTCGCCGGCGGGGTTGATCGTCTCGCCTAGCGTGATCGCCCGCCCGTCGCCCAGTTGCCCGGCCCAGTTGCCGAACTGGTGGCCGCCATAGTTGGCGGCATAGGGCTGCATGCCCTCGAGCAGGGCATTGCCGCCGAACACCTCGGCGAACTCGCTCGAGGCCAGGAACGCGTCGGTCAGCCCGAGCAAACCAGCGACTTCGCGGGAATAGGCGACCAGCCGCGGCGCGGCCACCGGCGTTGGATCGACATGGGAGAACAACGCCGCCTGCACCTGGCGCAGGCGCGGCCCACGCTCGGGATCGGCCGGCAGGTCGCGGACGAAGGCATTGTCGAAACGCAGGGCAGGCATGGCACTTCCAGGGAGGATGAAGCTGCCGGTCCGGGCCGGGGCCGTTCGGGCGATAATGATCGGCTAAAACGGGACAACCCATTGTGACGACCAAACCTGAACTTGCGCCAGACATCGACGACCCGGCATGGCTGGCGCAGGCCCGCGCCGCCGCCGAGTTCCTGGAAGCGGTGGCCGCCGATGGCAGCCTGCTCGACACCCTGCCCAAGGACGCGCGCCATCGCCTGCAGCAGGCGGTAGCCCGCGTCTACCATCCCGATCCGGTGCTGCGCCGGCAGCGCCTGAAAGCCGCTGAGCGCGAACGCAACGCCGCGCAGATCCGCCAGGACGACGCTGTGCTCGACGCCACCGGCATCCGCACGCTGCGGCGCAAGCCGGTGTTCACCACGCCCAACTGTTTCCCGCCGAAGGATTTCGTCGCCGAGACCGCGACCGACGAGGCGCAGGCGCGGCGCGTGCAGCCGCAGCACTGCTACGTGTGCAAGGCCACCTACGAACACGTGCACCATTTCTACGACCAGTTGTGCCATGACTGCGCCGAGTTCAATTTCGGCAAGCGCACCGAAACCGCCGACCTGCGCGGCCGCGTCGCGCTGCTGACCGGTGGCCGCGTCAAGATCGGCTACCAGGCGGGGCTAAAGCTGCTTCGCGCTGGCGCCGAGCTGATCGTCACCACGCGTTTTCCGCGCGACTCCGCCGCGCGTTACGCGCAGGAGCCGGACTTCGGCGACTGGTCGGATCGCCTGCAGGTGTACGGGCTGGACCTGCGCCACACGCCGAGCGTGGAAGCGTTCTGCCGCGAATTGCTGGCCACCCGCGAGCGCCTGGATTTCATCGTCAACAACGCCTGCCAGACCGTCCGCCGGCCGCCCGCGTTCTACGCGCACATGATGGCGCTGGAAACCGCAGCGCAACACGACGCGCCCGCCGACGCGCGGCAGCTGTTGCGCCATGTCGGAGACCACGACCACGCGCCCGGGCTGACGCGCGCCGCGGAACTGTCGCAGATCCCGCTGCTGGCCGAAGACTTGCTGGTCCAGGACCACCTGTTCCCCGTGGGCAGGCTCGACCAGGACTTGCAGCAGGTCGACCTGCGCGGGCGCAATTCATGGC
>JANPDF010000100.1:0-4775 GCA_031431355.1 Gammaproteobacteria bacterium | reverse complement strand
GGGCCAGCCGCGGTCACGGTTCTTCGCCCAGTTGTCTGCGCCGATCAGCAAGACCCACGACCGCCTGGAATTCCTGCGCGGCGCGCTGCATTGCGACCAGACCGGCCAATGGCTGGTGAAAAAGAATCCCGCCGACGGCTCACATCGCATGCGCGCCGTGGCCGAGTCCAATGCCCTGATCGTGGTGCCCGAAGGCGCCGGCGAGTGGGCCGCGGGCAGCGTGCTGGAAGTACTGCCGTTGGCCACGTGCTGACCCGGTAAGATTTGCCGATGGAAACGGTCATCACGGAAATATCAGTCGCCGAAGCCCGCGCGCTGCAGCAGCAAGGCGTTCGGCTGATCGACGTGCGCGAGCCGGGTGAACATGTGCTCGGCATACCCGAGGGCGCGCAGACCGCGCCGCGCGCGCAGCTGGAAGCGCAACCGGAAGGCCACCACCCAGACCGGCAATCACCATTGCTACTGATCTGCGGCAGCGGCCGCCGTTCGCTGCTCGCGGCGCAGGCGCTGGCGGGGCAGGGCTACACGCAACTCAGCTCGGTGGCTGGCGGTTTTGCCGCGTGGCAGGCAGCAGGCCTGCCGACCGAAGGCACAACCGAAGACGACGATTTCCTCGAGCGCTATTCGCGCCACTTGCGCCTGCCCCAGGTCGGCATGGAAGGGCAGAAGAAGCTCGAGCAATCCAAGGTGCTGCTGATCGGCGCCGGCGGCCTCGGCTCGCCAGCGGCGTTCTACCTGGCCGCCGCGGGTGTCGGCACGCTGCGCCTGGTCGACGATGACGTCGTTGATCGCAGCAACCTGCAGCGGCAGATCCTGCATACCGAAGATCGGATCGGCTGCAGCAAAGTGGAGTCGGCGACGCAGACTTTGCAGGCGCTGAATCCTCGGACCGTCATCGATGGCCGCAACGCCCGGCTCGATGCCGGCAACATCGAAGAACTGATCGCCGGCATGGATGTGGTGATCGATGGTTCCGACAATTTCCCGACCCGCTACCTGGCCTCTGATGCCTGCGTGAAGCTCGGCAAGCCGCTGGTGTACGGCGCGGTGCATCGCTTCGAGGGTCAGGTCAGCGTGTTCGATGCCGGCCGCCAGCGCGGCACCGCGCCGTGCTATCGCTGCCTGTTCCCGGAAGCGCCGCGCGCCGAGGACGCCCCCAATTGCGCCGAGGCCGGCGTACTTGGCGTGCTGCCCGGCATCATCGGCTTGTTGCAGGCAGCGGAAACGCTGAAGCTGTTGCTCGGGATCGGCGATTCGCTCAGCGGCCGGCTGCTGCATTTCGATGCGCTGGCGATGCGCTTTCGCGAGACCCGCCTGAACGCGGACCCGGATTGCCCGGTGTGCGCACCGGGGCGCGCATTCCCCGGCTACGACTCGATTGCATTAGTTCGGCAGGGACGCCACCATGACCGCGTATGAAATCAGCCATGACGAAGAGGCGCACCAGTTCGGAACCACGGTTGACGGTTGCGCCTGCGAGCTCGACTATCGGTTGGGCAATATGGTCATGACCATCACCCATACAGGCGTGCCGCCGCAGGTGGAGGGGCGGGGTATCGCCGCAGAGCTGACCCGGGTCGCGCTGGAGACCGCGCGAGCGCGAGGTTGGAAGGTGGTGGGGGCGTGCTCTTACGCCGCTGCGTACCTGCGCAGGCATCCTGAATACGCCGACCTGATACATTAGTGCACTTGCTCCATCGTTCGCGCGACACTCTGCTGCAGAAGCCGCTCTAGCCGCGAAAACCCCCGAGTCCGGTTAAGCTCCCACCCCCCGGAAGCAAGTTTTCCCGCAGGCCTGCCATTTGCTATACCTGAACCTGCTCACCTCGATCCCCATCCAAGGCTGGCTACGCGCCGCAATCGCGTTTGTCGCGGTGGCGGTGTTGATTCCGCTTCTGGTCCCCGTTGCTGTCCGAATCGGCCTCACCGACAAGCCCGACGAGCGCAAGCAGCACGCCGCAGCCACCCCGATGCATGGCGGCCTGACGATCCTGGTGGTGATGGTTGCGACGGCGGCCTTGTTCAATGACTTGGCGTCTTCAGCGATGCTGGCGTTCTATCTGGCTGGTGGCTTGTTGTTGCTCGTCGGCGTTGCCGATGACCTGAAGGACCTGACCTGGAAGTGGCGGATTGGCGCGCAGGTCTTGGCGGCGCTGGTGATGATCTACATCGGCGGCGTTTCGGTTCAGCAATTGTCGGATGTGGTCGGCATCCAGGGGCTGACCCTGGGTTGGCTGGCGGTGCCAGTGACCATCTTTGTCGTGGTCGGCGTGATCAACGCGTTGAACATGGCCGATGGCGTTGATGGATTGGCTGGAGGGCAGGCGCTGGTTTCCCTTTTGTTGTTCATGGCCTTCGCCTTGTATGCCGGAAATTATGCGAGCGCAGAGCGATTGCTCGCCGTGGCCGCGGCCGTCGCGGGCTTTCTCGTGTGGAATCTCCGTCGGCCTGGCTTGTCGCAGGCCGCGGTCTTCATGGGCGATGCGGGCAGCATGCTGCTTGGGTTTGTGATTGCGTGGACCGCGGTGAGGTTAACGCAGAATCCGGGACATCCCGTTTCCCCGGTACTGGGGCCGTGGACCATCGCGTTGCCGCTGATCGATTGCGTGTCCCTGATACTGCGCCGGCTGCGCC
Source organism: Gammaproteobacteria bacterium (assembly GCA_031431355.1). GTDB lineage: Bacteria > Pseudomonadota > Gammaproteobacteria > Xanthomonadales > Xanthomonadaceae > Arenimonas. Next base: position 2,141 of record JANPDF010000100.1, on the reverse strand, counting down.
AGCGCCGATCTCCCTTCGCCGGCGACCGGGACCACTTGCACCACTTGTTGCTCGATGCGGGCTACAGCCAGACGGCTATCGCGGTAGGCGGAATGTTCGTCTCGGCGATGCTAGGGCTGGGAGCCGCGCTTGCTCTGAAATTCGGCCTGCCGCCGCCGGTGCTGGTGGTCGCTTTCCTGGCGCTGATCGCGGCGCACTATCGGCTCACCTCCGACCGCGCGCGCGCCGTGGAGTTTTTCCGGCGGATGCGCTGGGGAAGAATGCGAGGGTTGCCGAATTGATCGACCTTCACTGCCACATGCTGCCTGGCATCGATGACGGAGCGCCTGATCTTCGAGTGGCGCTGGCGATGGCTCGCTGTGCCGTCGCCGATGGAATCACCGTCACTGCCTGCACGCCGCATATCTATCCCGGCCTGTACGAAAACACGCGCGACGGAATCGCCGCTGCAATCGCATCCTTGCAGGCAACGCTGGTCGAGGAGGGCATCAAACTGGAGTTGGTGATCGGCGCGGATACGCACCTGGCGCCTGATCTTATCGGTTCCATACGTGAGGGTAGGGTCCCGACGCTTAATGGAAGCCGCTATCTGCTGCTGGAGCCACCGCACCACACTGCGCCACCCCGATTTGAAGCTGAAGTATTCAACTTGCGAACCGTCGGCGTAATCCCGGTGATCACCCACCCGGAGCGGCTGACCTGGATTGAGGGCAACTATCCGATCTTCCAGCGCTTGGTCAAGGGTGGAGCCTGGATGCAAGTCACCGCGGGTAGCCTGACCGGGCGATTCGGGAAGCGTCCGAAGTACTGGGCGGAACGGATGCTGGACGAAGGGATGGTGCACATCCTGGCGACTGACTCGCACCATATCGACCGCAGGCCGCCGTTGCTGGCGGAAGGTCGCGACGCGGCCGCCAAGACCTTGGGCGACGCCGAAGCCTGGCACATGGTGCGCACCCGGCCGCGCGGGATTATCGACGACACCCCGGCTGAAAAGCTGCCTGCGCTTCCTGAACGAGCGGTCGCCCCGGCGAAGAGTTCGCTATGGAAACGACTGATGCGTAACGCATAATCTCCAAATTCGACTCCTGGAATCACTGATGACCTTTCGTTCCATGTTCTGGACAGCCTTTTGGGTTCTGTGCCTGGCCATTAGCGGGTGCGCTAGCAACTCGTCTTCGATGCGCCCGGGCGAGACCACGGCTGTGGGGTCGACTGGCCCGTCGATGGCACCCCCGGATACCACTTCGTCGGGTGGCGTGTACACCGGAGTCTCCGACTACCGGGTCGGTCCACTTGATCTGATCGAGATCAGCGTCTTCCAGATCCCCGATCTGAGCCGCACGGTTCGCGTCAATTCTGTTGGACAGATTTCCCTTCCCTTGATCGGTGCCCTTCAAGCTGGCGGACTGACAATCCAGGAACTTGAAGCGGCCATTGCGAAGAAACTCGATGCCAAGTTTCTGCAAAATCCCCAAGTCACTGCGTTCGTCAAGGAATTTACGAGCCAGCGCGTCACCGTGGAGGGAGCGGTCGCAAAGCCGGGAATCTATCCCCTGAGCGGTCGCACCACGTTACTTCAGACGATTGCCATGGGAGGTGGGGTTACCAATCTGGCGGACCTTCGAGGCGTCGTGATCTTCCGCCAGATCGGTGGCAAGAAAATGGGTGCCGTTTTCGACCTGAAGTCAATTCGTGGTGGCAAGGCCGAAGACCCGATAATCTACGGGGATGACATTGTTGTTGTAGACGAGTCTGGCTCCAAGACAGCGATACGCCGCTTCATCGAATCGATGCCTGTACTCAGCGTTTTCGGCGTCTTTTAATAGCCATCGGCAAAGGTTCCAGATATGCAACGCCAGTTTCCAGACGGTCCAGACGGGCACTCCGACAATCTCCCGGCGCACAGCGACGAGCGCAAGGTCGCAGCGCTGACTGTTGCCCGTCATAACCAGTACGCGCTCAGCCTTGATTTGCAAACGGGTCTGGAGGGCGGCTACTTTTTCTTGTTAAATAACTCGCACTACCGAAAATGCGATTGGTGTTCTGGCTTCTGCCTGTTTTGGTCAACTCCACGACTGGCTGACGCCTGAACTCCATGCGCTTGCGCCACGTTTGTTTGAGCTTCTGCGTAAGTCCTA
>JANPDF010000099.1:0-2988 GCA_031431355.1 Gammaproteobacteria bacterium | reverse complement strand
CTGGACCTGCAGACCGAGCACGAGCGCTGGCTGACCGAGGTGCATGTCGGTCGTCCGGTGGTGGTGGTCAATTATCCGGAACAGATCAAGGCGTTCTACATGCGCCTCAACGACGACGGACGTACCGTCGCGGCGATGGACGTGCTGGCCCCGGGCATCGGCGAGATCATCGGCGGCGCGCAGCGCGAGGAGCGCCTGGACGTGCTCGATGCGCGCATCGCCCAGTTCGGCCTGGACCCGGCGCATTACGAGTGGTACCGCGATTTCCGCCGCTACGGCACCGTGCCGCACTGCGGCTTCGGCCTCGGCTTCGAGCGGCTGGTGGTCTACGTCTGCGGGCTGTCGAATATCCGCGACGCCATTCCCTATCCACGCGCGCCGGGCCTGGCGACGTTCTGAACCGATGGCCCAGGCGCTGCTGTTCCTGTTCCTTGGCTTGGCCGGCTCGGCGGGACCGGCGCATTTCGGCATGCGCGTGCTGTCGCACCGGCAGCAACTGGACCGCGGCCTGGCATTCGCTCCCGGCACCGAAGCTGGCGGCCTCGCCTATAGCTGGTGGCTGATGTTGTTCCGGCAGAACGCGCTCGGCGATGCCGCGTTGCGCCAGTTCGGCACCATCGCCGGCATCATGGGCTGGATTACGCTGCTCGGCATCGTCGGCAGCGCCATTTCAATTACCGTCAAGGCAGGGTTTGCATGAGCAGCGACAAGGACATGTACGAGGGCTACGCGATCGAGGATTTCGAGAGTGAGGAATGGTGGCTGGCCGCGCCCGAACACCTGCTGGTCTGGGCCCGCCTGCGCGTGCTCGAGAGCGGCGTCGCGCATGTTTTTGACAGTCAGGGGGCGACCCTGACCTACGAGAGCGACGACATCGCGCGCGCGGCGCTGATGGATGCCGACTTTCGCGCGCTGGAAGGCATGGACGACGATGACGCCGAAGTGATCGGCATGTTGCTGGAGGAATTGCAGCCGCCGCATGGTGACAGCGACGAAGAGTTGCTCCCGCAGATGATCCGCACGCTTGGGCCGAGGCACTGACGTGGGCACCGGCCTTGCTGGCAAGCATGCTCTGGTCTGCGGCGCCTCCGAGGGCATCGGCCGGGCGACGGCGTTCGCGCTAGCCGCTGCCGGCGCCAACGTCACGGTACTGGCGCGTCGACGCGAGCGACTCGAGCAGGTGCTCGCCACCCTCCCCCGGGACGGCTCGTCGCAAGTGCACGACGCAGTGTCGGTCGATGTGTCGGACGCGGGCGCATTGCGTGAGCGCGTCGGCGAGCTTTGCTCGGCGAATCCGGTACACATCCTGATCAACAATACTGCCGGGCCTGCCGGCGGACCTGCTCACGGCGCCGACCCCGCCGCCTACCTGGCGGTGTTCCAGCAACACCTCATCGCCAACCAGGTACTGCTGCAAGCAGTGCTTCCGGGCATGCGCGCGACGTCCTGGGGACGCGTGGTCAACATCATCTCCACCTCGGTGAAGGAACCAATCGCCAACCTCGGCGTGTCAAACACGATCCGCGGCGCCGTCGCCGGCTGGGCAAAGACACTGGCCTCCGAACTGGGCCCGTGGGGAATCACGGTCAATAACGTACTGCCCGGATACACGCGCACGCAGCGGCTGGACCAGATACTCGCCGAGCGCGCGCAAGCCACCGGCAAGCCGGAGTCCGAGATTGCAGCGGCCATGTTGTCCACGGTTCCTGCTGGGAGGTTTGCGCAGCCGGAGGAAATCGCCGCGGCGGTGGCCTTCCTCTGTTCACCCGAGGCGGCGTACATCAACGGCGTCAATTTGCCCGTGGACGGCGGCCGGACCCGTTCGCTGTGAACGACAGCGTCCCCCCGGGCGCGGTGCGCGGAACCCCGACGCAAGGTAGGCTTGCGCAATGATCAGGCTTAGCCAGCACATCAATGGAGCCGCCGTCGCGCCCGCGAACGATTGCTGGCTGGACGTTTTCGACCCGGCCACGGGCGAGCGCTTTGCCCAATGCCCCGCCGGCGACGGCGATGACATCGACAGCGCAGTTGCAGCGGCGCGGGTCGCCTTCCCGATGTGGTCGACGCTGGCGGCTAGCGTGCGCGCGCGCTGGCTGTATCGTCTCGCCGACGCACTGGAGGGCCGGCTGGAGGAATTCGCCCAGGCCGAGTCCCGCGACGCGGGCAAGCCGCTGGCGCTGGCGCGCGACATCGAAATTCCCCGCGCCGTCAGCAACCTGCGCTTCTTCGCGGCTGCAGCAACCCAGTTCACAAGTGAGTCGCACCAAGGTGAAGCCGGCCTCAACATCACCTTGCGCCAGCCGCTCGGCGTGGTCGGCTGCATAAGTCCGTGGAACCTGCCGCTATACCTGTTCACCTGGAAGATCGCGCCAGCGCTGGCTGCCGGCAATTGCGTCATCGCCAAGCCCAGCGAAGTAACGCCGGTAACCGCCTGGATGCTCGGCGAGTTGGCGCGGGAGATCGGATTTCCAGCCGGTGTGCTGAACATTGTCCATGGACTCGGCGGCGAGATCGGCCAGGCGCTGGTCCAGCACGCAGGCGTAAAGGCAATCAGTTTCACCGGCAGCACGGCGGTGGGCCGCGGCATCGCCAGCTTCTGCGGCGGGGCACTGAAAAAATCTTCCTTGGAATTGGGCGGCAAAAACCCGACGCTGGTGTTTGCCGATGCGCCGCGCCTGAAACTGGTCGAGTCGGTCGCGCGCTCTGCATTCCAGAATTCCGGCCAGATCTGCCTGAGCGGTTCGCGGCTCCTGATCGAGCGACAATTCTACGAAGAATTCCGCGACGCGCTGGTGAGCCGTTGCCGGCAGCTGCGCATCGGCGATCCGCAGGACCCGGCCACCGTGTTGGGGCCGATGGTATCGAAGGCGCACTTCGACAAGGTCATGGGCCATATCGAGCTGGCCCGCGCCGAAGGCGGCCGCGTACTTTGCGGCGGCAACGCCGTGCAGCCAGCCGGGCGCTGCGAGGCCGGCTGGTTCATCGCGC
>JANPDF010000098.1:0-4808 GCA_031431355.1 Gammaproteobacteria bacterium | reverse complement strand
TTCTGCACCTCGTTGTCGGTAAACACTAGGATGACCAGGATTCGGTTGCCGTCCAGCGGCACGAAGTCGATCATCCGGAACGCGAACTGCGCGCGTTGCGGCAGGGTCACCACGCCAACGAACTGGCTCATCGCCGAGAGCAGCTCAGAAGCGTTCGAAAGCAGCGACTGAGTGCCCGCGCCGACGGGCATCTGGCTGCGCAGGCGCGCGATCTCGGCGTCCTTCAAGGGTTCCATCTGCAGCAGGGAATCCACGAATACCCGATAGCCCTGGGCGGTCGGGATGCGCCCCGCCGAGGTGTGGGGCGCCGACAGCAGGCCGATCTCCTCGAGGTCGGACATGATGTTGCGGACCGTCGCGGGGCTGACGTCGAGCCCCGATTGCCGCGCCAGCGTCCGGCTGCCGACTGGCTCGCCATCGCGGATGTGCTGGGCGATCAGGGCACGCAACAGGCTGCGCGCGCGCGGGTCGAGGCTGGGATTCATTGCCTATAGATAAGGCCGGCGGGGCGGCCGCGCAAGTCCATCGAAGTGGTGGCCACGCCGTCGCCGGACATCGATCTACGCAATCCCCTGAACGAATCGTCCCGCGTTTCAGGCAAAATCGAGCCACCCATGCTCAGTCATCTCACCCTCAAGGATTTCGCCGTCGTCAGCGCGGCGGAATTGACCTTCGACGCCAGTCTCACCGTCGTTTCGGGCGAGACCGGTGCCGGCAAATCTCTACTGGTCGATGCCCTCCTGTCCCTGACGGGCGCCCGCGCCGATGCCGGCATGGTCCGCCACGGCACCGACCGGGCCGAGCTGGCAGCCGAATTCAACCTGTCCGATGCCCCGGAAGCCCGGAACTGGCTGGTCGAATGCGAAATGGACGAGGGCAGCGACTGCCAACTGCGCCGGATCATTCGCGCGGACGGCGGCTCGCGGGCCTGGATCAACGGCCGCCCCGCGACCCTCGCCCAGCTTTCTGAGCTCGGCGCCCTGCTGGTGGAAATCCACGGCCAGCATGAGCACCAGGCCCTCCTCGAGCGCGCCCACCAGCTCGATTTGCTCGACGCCTTCGGACAACACCCGTCCATGCTTTCCGAGGTCGCTGACCTGGCTCGGCGCTGGAGTGGACTCGAACGCGAGCTTGCCGAGTTGTCCCGCGCCGGCGACGTGAGCGAGCGCGCCAGCTACCTGGAGCATCAATTCGGCGAACTCGAGCGTGAACAGCTCGAACCGGCCGGCATCGACGAGATGCTGGCCGCGCATCGTCGGCAGTCCAATGCGGCCGGCCTGTTGCAGGCCTATGACGACGTGCTCGGCCGCCTGTCCGGTGATGATGGCGAGTCCATTTCACGCAGCCTGGGCCGGCTTCGCAACGAGCTTGCGCGCCATCTCGACAACGAAAGCCGGCTCAGCGAGGTTGCTGCCCTGTTTGAATCGGCAGAAATCCAGCTCGATGAAGCTTCAGGCTTGCTCGAACGCCTGCGCGACGACCTCGACCTCGATGCGACGCATCTCGGCGTTCTCGAGGCCCGGCTGGCGCGCCTGCACGATCTGGGCAGGAAGCACCGCGTGCCGATGCAGGAGCTGGCCGCGCGCCGGGACAGCCTGCGCGATGAACTCGAAGGCCTGCGTGGCGCCGGAGACCGCCATGGCCGCCTGCAGGAAGAGGCCAATGCCGTCGCCTCTGCCTGGCAGCAGGCCGCCGCACGGCTATCGCAAGCACGGGCACGGGCGGCGGACGCACTCGCCAGTGCGGTCTGTGGATTGATGGGCGAACTCGGCATGACTGGTGGAGTCTTTGCGGTGGAACTGCAGGAGTCCACGAGCGGCAAGCCCATCGCGACGGGCGCGGAGCGTTGCGAGTTCCTGGTTTCGGCCAACCCCGGCCAACCCCCCCGTCCGCTACGCAAGGTCGCATCCGGAGGCGAATTGGCGCGGATCAGCCTGGCGATCGAGGTGGCAGCGCTTGGCATGGACTCCGTCCCGACCATGATTTTCGACGAGGTGGACAGCGGGATCGGCGGTGCCGTAGCGGAAGTCGTCGGACAGAAATTGCGAGCGCTCGGCGCCGAGCGACAGGTGCTGTGCGTCACCCATTTGCCGCAGGTTGCGGCGCAGGGCCACCACCATTTTCAGGTCAGCAAGGCAGTCCACGGCGGGGGCACCCAGAGCGCCGTCAGCAGGCTCGACGAAAACGCGCGCATTGAGGAGTTGGCGCGGATGCTGGGCGGCGTGGAGATCACCCGCGAAAGCCGCGCGAATGCCCGGCAGATGCTCAAACGGGCGCAGTCCGTCCCGTAGCGGCGTCCCTACTTCTTCTTTTTCGGGCGCACGTAGAGCACCAGGCTGTGCTCCTCGATCACGTAGCCGTGCTTGTCGGCGATCTGCTTTTGCAACAGCTCTATCTCTGGACTGGTGAACTCGATCACCTTGCCCGACTCCACGTCCACCATGTGGTCGTGGTGCTGGCCATGGTCCATCTCGTAAACCGCCTGGCCGCCCTCGAAGTTGTGCTTTAGCACCAATCCTGCCGACTCGAACTGGGTCAGGACGCGGTAGACCGTCGCCAGCCCGATGTCCTCGCCACTGGTGACCAACTGCCTATAGATGTCCTCGGCGCTCATGTGCCGCACGCCGGTGGTTTCCAGCAATTCCAGGATCCGGGTCCGGGGATGGGTCACCTTGAGGCCGACTTTTCGCAGGTCCTCGGATTCCATGGGCTTGCCCTCTCCTGAAACTATTTCGGCCGACGCTGGTCGGTGCTTGGTATATTATCGCTCGCCTCCCTACCTGTGACCATGCTCCCGATGCGAAAGGTCTTAGTTACACTGCTCGCCGCCCTCCTCGTTTCCGGTTGCGTGATTTATCGCCAGCCGGTGTTCCAGGGCAACTTGCTCGAGAAGAACAACGTGGAACAATTGAAGCCGGGCATGACCCAGGCGCAGGTCTCGGCATTGATGGGCACGCCGACGATCGCCGACCCGTTCCACACCGAGCGATGGGATTACGCCGCGACCGAGCGCCGTCGCCACGGCAAGACGCAAATCAAGAACCTCACCCTCTGGTTTGAAGGGGACGTCCTGGCCAGGATGGAAGGCGAGTATTTTCCAGAGCAGGATGCCGCGCTGCTGACGGAGATGCGCAAGTTCGGCTTCTACAACCTGCCCCGGGACAAGGAAAAAGAGCAGAAGCGCCAGCGCGCGAAGCAGTAGCTAGCGTTTCGGCGGCCGCGTGCCGGACGCCCGCACTCGCCGGCGTTGCTTGGGATCCATGGTCAGCGGCCGCAGCAATTCCAGTCGGTCTCCGTCCCGTAGTTCGGCGCCAGGTTGCACGACTCGACCGAACACAGCCATCTGCAGCGGCTCCGGTCCTAGCAGCTGATCGAGCCCGGCCGACGAGGCCATGGCCAGCGCCTGAGCTGCGGTTGTCCCTACAGGCAAGGTAAGCAGGGTCGACCAGTTCTGTCCGGGAAGCGCATAGACCACTTCCACGCACACTGCCCGACTGGCGTCGAGTTCAGTCATCGTTGCGGTCTGCTTCCCGGCAGAAATCGTCCACCATCCGGTCCACGAGCCCCTGGAATCCGACCGCCAGCGCCGATCCGATCAGCTTGCTGGCCACGTCGAATTCCATGTCGAGCGTGACCTTGCAGGCATCCTCGGCCAGGGAGTGGAAGATCCACGTACCCCGGAACTTGCGGAATGGACCCTCCACCAGTTGCAACGCGATCCGGGTCGGCGGGGTCAGCGCATTGCGCGTGGTGAAGCTTACGCCAAGCCCGGCGACGCGCACATCGAGACGGCACAGCATGTGCTCTTCGGATGCCTCGAACACCTCCGACGACTCGCACCAGCCAAAGCGTCGCGGATAGTTCGCGACATCGTTGACCAGGCGGAACATCCGGACCGCGGAGTGGCGCACCAGCGCATGTCGCTGAATCTTTGTCATCGTCCTGACCTGCGCCGTCTCCCCGTGCGGTCGCACATCGGCGACAATGGCCGCAAGGAAGCCCAATGTCCAAGAATAAAGAAGCCAAGAATAGCAAAGCCGGCGGCGGCAAGGCCCCTGGCAAGACGATCGCGCTGAACAAGAGCGCGCGCCATGAGTATCACCTCGAGGACCGCTACGAGGCCGGGTTGTCGCTGCAGGGCTGGGAACTGAAGGCGATTCGCGCTGGTCGCCTGGGCATTGGCGACAGCTACGCGCTGGTCAAGGGCGGCGAGATCTTCCTTTTCGGCGCGCAGATCACGCCGCTGATTTCGGCTTCCACGCACGTGATCGCCGACGACCGGCGCACGCGAAAGTTACCCATGCACCGGCACGAGATCGACCGCCTGGTCGGCAAGATCGAGCGCGAGGGCTACACGCTGATCCCGACTGCCATGTACTGGAGCGGCAACAAGGTGAAGCTGGAACTTGCCCTGGCCAAGGGCAAGAAGGACCACGACAAGCGCGCCACCGAGAAGGATCGCGACTGGCAGCGCGAGAAGCAGCGGACGATGCGATCGCACAACCGCAACGCCTGATCCAGGTGTATCGGAAACCGGCAACGGCCGCTTAACCCGACGTCATAGCGACTTGTGACCAGGGGTCGGCAGCCCCATACTGTCCTTGTCAGCTGATTTGACGTTTTTCCCATCTGCCGGGGGTGTCCTGGCTTCGACGGGGGTCGCAAAATCGACTGGTGCATGCCGAGGGGGCGACTTTCCTCGTTAATCCAGTAGCAAAATTTAGTTGCCAACGACGACAACTACGCTCTCGCCGCTTAAGGCGTAAGCCCCGAACCCACTTGTGCCCGTGCTCGTGGATGTAGGGTCA
>JANPDF010000097.1:0-2175 GCA_031431355.1 Gammaproteobacteria bacterium | reverse complement strand
CCGATCGCCGCAGCCATCGGTTCCTCGATCAGGTAGACCTCGCGGGCGCCGGCCTCTTCCGCCGATTCCTTGATCGCGCGACGCTCAACCTGGGTAGAGCCGCAGGGCACGCAGATCAACACGCGCGGGCTCGGGCGCAGGAAGCGCGAGGTGTGCACCTTGCGGATGAACTGCTTGAGCATTTCCTCGGTATGGGTGAAGTCGGCGATGACGCCGTCCTTCATCGTGCGGTGGGTGGTGATGTTGCCGGGCGTACGGCCGAGCATCCGCTTGGCTTCGGCGCCGACGGCAGCCACTTCGCGCACGCCGTTGCTGTGGCGAACGGCGACCACGGAAGGCTCGTTCAGGACGATGCCCTGGCCGCGGACGTAAATGAGGGTGTTGGCAGTGCCCAGGTCGATCGAAAGGTCGTTCGAAAACAGGCCGCGCAGGTACTTGAACATCAGGGGTGAGCCTATCCGCGAGGGGATTTGGGAAGTCTTCTAGGTTAGCAACCGGCCCCTGCCCGGGCAAGGAAAATCCTGCCCATTTCCGTGACGTGCTGCGGGTATTTCAACCGGTTGCGCTACCATTGCGTCCCTTGCGCTGCTGACCCGCGCTCCATTCCCACAGGAAGCACCGATGTCCGCTGCTCTAATTTGCGGCTCCCTGGCCTTCGACACCATCATGGTGTTCCAGGATCAGTTCAAGAACCACATCCTTCCGGACAAGGTGCACATCCTCAATGTGTCCTTCCTGGTACCCCAGATGCGTCGCGAGTTCGGCGGCTGCGCCGGCAACATCGCCTATAACCTCAAGCTGCTGGGCGGCGACCCGATTCCGATGGCGACCGTCGGCCAGGACTTCGCGACGTATCGCGAGCACTTCCAGGCCTGTGGCATCAACCTGGAGCACGTCAAGGCCATCGATGGGCTGTTCACGGCTCAGGCCTTCATTACCACGGACCTGGATGACAACCAGATCACCGCCTTCCATCCGGGCGCGATGATGCGCTCGTTCGAGAACCACGTGGCCGATGTCGCCGGGGTCGGTTTCGGCATCGTCGGTCCGGATGGCTACGAGGCCATGCTGCAGAACTCCCGCGACTTCGCCGAGTTGGGCATCCCCTTCATTTTCGATCCGGGCCAGGCGATGCCCCTGTTCAACGGCCAGGAATTGTCGACGATGATCGAGCAGGCCACGTACGTCACCGTCAATGACTACGAATCGAACCTGCTGCAGGAACGCACGGGCTGGAACGAGAAGCAGATTGCCGAGCGCGTGCAGGCCTACCTGATTACCCGCGGCCCGCAGGGCTCGGAGATCCATACCCAGGCCGGCATGCTGCAGATCCCGGCGGCCAACGCCATCCGCGTGGTCGATCCGACCGGCTGCGGCGATGCCTATCGCGCCGGGCTGATCTACGGGCTGATGAATGACAAGGACCTGGCGACCAGCGGCCGGATCGCCTCCCTCATGGGCGCGCTGAAGATCGAGTCGCTCGGCCCGCAGAACCAGCGCTTCACCTTCGACCAGTTCGCCGAGCAGTTCCGCCAGCAATTTGGCTATTCCCTACGCTAAATCCCTGATCCGCGTTCAGCCGTCGCAGCGCCGGTAGTCGAAACCGATCACTTGCGTCTTGCCATCGTCGCCCGGCCATGAACTCGAAGCCGGTCATCCGATCTTTCTTGATCGTGCGGCTCACGCCAAGCATCGCGCCACCCGCCGAAGCCATCCAGTACTCCTCCACGTCCTCGCCGCCGGCGCTGCTGCACCAGCGACCTTCGAGCCAATCGAGCTCGACAGCATCCACGTCGGCGCGAATGGCCGCTGCTTGCAGGCAGAGTACTCCGGCAAAAAAGCACTGAAGTGGCTTGTTCATGGCGGGCTCCGGAAGATATCCGGCATTGTGCTCCAGCTGGCGAACAGCGGGCAGCGGGACGCCGCAAACAAAAACGCCACCCCGTTTGGGATGGCGTAGTGCGTGGCGCACAAAAGAAGAAGGCCATCCCTTGCGGGATGGCCTTCGGATAAAGCCCCTGGCGATGACCTACACTTGCATGGCTTGAGCCACACTACCATCGGCGCGGTTGCGTTTCACTTCCGAGTTCGGGAAGGGATCGGGTGGTTCCACAACGCTATGGTCACCAGGGAGACGGTTGGAGGGTTCGCAGTGTCTGGCTCGATGGATTGAGA
>JANPDF010000096.1:0-2185 GCA_031431355.1 Gammaproteobacteria bacterium | reverse complement strand
GGTCGCCTCATTGATCATCTTCATGGTTGCTTCCTCGACTTCCTTGGCGATTTTCGTGATCGCCGCATCCTGCGACAAGGCAGCGAGCATCTGCACCGGCTTGATCAGGCCGATCTTCGTCTCGTTCCTTTCGGTGTAGACCGAAATCCGGCACGGCAGGGCCATGTTCAGGCGCATGTCGGCGGCCAGAACTTTGGCAGCCTGAGCCGGATTGCAGACTTCCAACACCTTGCACTCCTCGGCAAAGGCAATCCCTTTGCCGCGAAGCGTCGCACCCAGGTCGTGCACGTGCAGCACTCCGAAGCCATGCGCCACAACGGCCGCGGCCAGGTCGGTGGCCGCCTGTTCGAAGGTCTTTCGGGTTTCTACCAGGTAATACATGGTCTGTTTTCTCCTGTTGATTACATCGTTTGCTAATGTAGCATATTCTAATATATAGTGCAGGCATTCAAGGAGGCAGCCATGAACAACCCCAATCCGAGTCCGTCCGCCGAAGCGCTCTCGGTCATGCAGGCGCACGCCGCCGATGCGTCCGCCCTGCTCAAGGCGATGAGCAACCAGCAACGGCTCTTGATTCTGTGCCAGTTGGCGGGTTCCGAGCTCAGCGTCGGCGACCTGCGCGCGCGTCTGGAGCTCAGCCAGTCTGCGCTCTCCCAGCACCTGGCGCTGTTGCGCGAAGGCGACCTGGTGAAAACCCGACGCGTGGCGCAAACGATTTACTACTCGCTGCCCGACGGCCCGGTGCAACGCGTGATGGAAACCCTGTACGGAATTTATTGCGGCGATCCGCCGCGCGGCGCGGCCACCTGGTGACGCGACCGGCTTATCGCGTGGGACCCGCGGTCGCTTGACGTGCATCAAAACGACCAGCGACCCCCGGCGGAGACTGGACCGTCACCACTGGCAAAACGACTACGAGACAAGGAGCGGGAAATGGCACATCTGGTAATCATCGGCGCGGGGCTGGGCGGCATGAGCGCCGCCTATGAACTGCGCGAGTCCTTGGGCCCGGATCACCGCATCACGGTGATCGGCGACGGCGACCGTTTCAGTTTCACGCCGTCCAATCCCTGGCTGGCGGTTGGCTGGCGCCAAGTCAGCGACTTCACCCTGCCCGCGGCCGAGCACCTGGCGAAGAAGAACATCGACTTCCTGCCGCGGCCGGCCACCGAAATCCGCGCTGCGGAAAAGATCGTGGTGACCGAGGCCGGCCAGCGCATTGGCTACGACTACCTGTTGATCTGCACCGGACCGAAGCTGGCGTTCGAGGAAGTGCCCGGCCTCGGGCCGGCACCCGGCCACACCCAATCGGTGTGCACCACGCCGCATGCGAGCGAAGCCTGGGCCGCCTATCGGGCGTTCCTCGAAAACCCGGGCCCGGTCGTGATCGGCGCCGTGCAGGGCGCGAGCTGCTTCGGCCCCGCCTACGAATTCGCGATGATCCTCGACGCCGACCTGCGCAAGCGCAAGCTGCGCGACAAGGTGCCGATGACTTTCGTCACCAGCGAGCCCTACATCGGCCACATGGGCCTGGGCGGCGTCGGCGATTCCAAGGGCCTGATGGAATCGGAAATGCGCCAGCGCCACATCAAGTGGATTACCAACGCCAAGGTCGCCGAAGTGCGCGCCGGCGAAATGACGGTGGCCGAACAGGACGAGGACGGCAAGCCGAAGAAGGAACAAGTGCTTGCGTTCGCCTACGCCATGCTATTGCCCGCCTTCAAGGGCGTGGCCGCGGTCGCCGCGGTCGAGGGACTGTGCAATCCGCGCGGCTTCGTGCTCGTCGACAAGCACCAGCGCAGCCCGAAGTACCCGGAGATCTTCGCCGCCGGCGTGTGCGTGGCGATTCCGCCGGTGGAAACCACGCCGGTCCCGACCGGCGCGCCGAAGACCGGCTTCATGATCGAGTCGATGGTGACCACGATCGTGCGCAACATCCAGGCCGAACTGCGCGGTGAACCGGCGACGGCCGAGGGTACCTGGAACGCCGTGTGCCTGGCCGACATGGGTGATAGCGGCGTCGCCTTCGTCGCGCTGCCGCAGATTCCGCCGCGCAACGTGACCTGGGCCAAGAAGGGCAAGTGGGTGCACCTGGCCAAGGTCGCGTTCGAAAAGTACTTCCTCTACAAGATGCGCAACGGCACCTCGGAGCCGATCTACGAAAAGTATGTGTTCGGCCTGCTCG
>JANPDF010000095.1:0-8948 GCA_031431355.1 Gammaproteobacteria bacterium | reverse complement strand
TTGCTGATGCGCTCCTGGTCCACCGTGTCGGGCCGGTCCTGCGGCGCCTGTGGGGCAGGCTGCAGGGGCGTTGGGCTGACTTGAGGCGCCGGCTCGGGAACCGGCTGCGGCGGCTGCGCGCTTTCAACCGGCTCCGGTGGCGTCGGCTTGGGCGACGCCTTGATGGCTTCCTTCGCCTGGCGAAGGTCGGCGGCGGAAACGCGCAGCGTGGCCTTGATCGGCTCGCCTGCGGCGCTGGCGTCATCGCGTGGCAGGACCCAGTAAGCGCTGAGCCAGATCAAGGCGAGCATGGCCAGGTGCAGGCCCAGCGCCAGCAGGAACGAGCGAACCTGGTCGGCTGTAGAGTCCATCGGCGGCTCAGCGCGCCTCGGTCGGCTTGCTCATCAGGCCCACCTGTTCGACGCCGGCGTACTGCAGTTGCACCATCGCCTTGTACACAGTCTCGTAACTGGCCTTGCCATCGCCGGCCACGAACACCGCGATGTCGGGATTGGCCTTGACCAGCGCCCGTATCTCGGCGTCGAGCTCGGCGGCGTTGACCGAGCGCTTGCTGGAATCGGGCAGCTTCAGCGTGTAGCCGCCGACGGCGTCGACGCTGACCACGACCGGGTCCTTCTTCGCCTCGATCGCCTTCGCATTGGACTGCGGCAGGTCGATGTCCACGCCCAGGTTGAGCAAGGGCGCGGTGATCATGAAGATCACCAGCAACACCAGCATCACGTCGATGTAAGGCACGACGTTGATCTCGGACTTTAGCTTGCGTGTGCGCAGTCGTCGGGAGAAGGCCGTCCTCATGGCTGTGGGCTCACTGCTCGTCCAGGTGCGACTGCCTTTGCAGGATCGACGAGAATTCCTCGGCGAAACTCTCGTAGCGAACCGACAGGCGCTCCACGCGCGTGGCAAACCGGTTGTAGGCCCACACCGCCGGAATCGCGGCGAACAAACCCATCGCCGTAGCGATCAGGGCCTCGGAGATGCCGGGCGCGACCGAAGCGATGGTCGCCTGCTTGTTGTTGGCCAGGCCATGGAAGGAAATCATGATGCCGAACACGGTGCCGACCAGACCGACGTAAGGGGCCGTGGAGCCAACATTGGCGAGCAACTCCAGGTTGTGCTCCAGCCCGTCCACTTCCCGGGCAAGCGTGGCGCGCATAGCGCGCTGCGCCCCTTCCAGCTGGCTGCGCGCATCGATGCTGCGATGCTGCTGGCGCAAGCGGGTGAACTCGCGAAAGCCGGCTTCGAAGATCGCCTCCAGACCAGTGACCACGCGATTGCGCTCGGTCGCGGTCCGGTACAGCTGGGTCAGCTCGGCGCCCGACCAGAAGCGGCCTTCGAACTCCTCGGCCTCCCGCGTCGCTCGCCCGAACACACTCATCTTGCGGAAAATGACGAACCAGCTCATCACCGACGCCACCAGCAACAGCACCATCACGATCAGGACCGGCCAACTTGCGTGCAATACCAGGTCGATGTAGTTGAGGCCGGCTTCGGCAGGCGCCGCGGCCATCACCGCGACATCGGCTGGCAATTGCGTCACTGGCGCGGCGGCCGCGAACATCATCAGGGCATCGATCATCGGCTTGCTACTCCAGAACTTGGATTGGAAATCTCGGCGAGCGCCGCCAGCCAGGGCGGCAGCGGACGCGGACGGAAACTGGACGCATGCAGGCAGGCGATCCGCACCCGTGCACGCAACAGACACTCTTCCCCGCGAAAGAGTTCCTGATCCAGGGTGAAACTTGCGCTACGCCGCTCCTGCGGCACGACCGTCGCCCGCAGGAGATCGTCGAGCCGGGCCGGCTTGATGAAATCAACCTGCATCGAGCGCACCGCCATGACCAGGTCCTCCGCCTCGCGCAGACGGCGCTGCTCGATCCCGTGCGCGCGCAACCATTCGGTGCGCGCCCGCTCAATGAAACACACGTAGGCAGCGTGGAAGACCACACCCCCTGCGTCGGTATCTTCCCAGTAGACCCTTATCGGGAAGCTGAACACAGGTTCAAGCATCGAACAGGTCGGTGTCGGAGGCTCGCCGTGGCGGCTTCAGGCCGAGGTGAAGGTAGGCCTTGTTGGTGGCCATGCGGCCGCGCGCGCTGCGCACGATGTAGCCCTGCTGGATCAGGTACGGCTCAATGACGTCTTCCAGGGTGCCTCGCTCCTCGCTCAGCGCAGCCGCCAGCGACTCGACGCCGACCGGACCACCGTCAAAATTTTCGATCATCGTGCGTAGCAGGCCGCGATCGACTTCGTCGAATCCCTGCGGATCGACCTGCAGCATCAGCATCGCCGCATCGGCGACTTCCTTGGTGATGTGCCCGCCGGCGCGGACCTGGGCGAAATCGCGGGCCCGGCGCAGCAGGCGGTTGGCGATGCGCGGGGTGCCGCGCGAACGCTGCGCGATCTCGGCGGCGCCCTCCGGCGCGCAGGCGATGCCGAGGATGCCGGCGGTGCGGCGCACGATCCGGGTCAGTTCTTCCGGTGAATAAAACTGCAATCGCTGGACGATGCCGAAGCGGTCACGCAGCGGCCCGGTGAGCAACCCAGCCCGGGTGGTCGCGCCGACCAGCGTGAACGGCGGCAGGTCGAGCTTGATCGAGCGCGCGGCCGGTCCCTCGCCGATCATGATGTCGATCTGGAAATCTTCCATCGCCGGGTACAGGACTTCCTCCACCACCGGCGACAGGCGATGGATTTCATCGATGAACAACACGTCATGGGGCTGCAAGTTGGTCAGCAGCGCAGCGAGGTCGCCGGCGCGCTCGATGACCGGCCCCGACGTCTGTCGCAGGCTGACTCCCATCTCGTGCGCAATCACGTGGGCCAAGGTGGTCTTGCCCAGGCCTGGCGGGCCGAAGATGAGCACGTGGTCGAGCGCTTCGCCCCGCTGCCGGGCAGCCTCGATGTAGATCTTCAACTGCTCGCGGACGGTTTCCTGTCCGAGGTATTCGTCGAGCCGCTTGGGCCGGATGCTGGCCTCGACCGCTTCGTCTTCGCGGGTCACGGTGCTGGCGAGTACGCGCGCTTCTTCCATGCCCGCATTATGTCTCAGATCACCACTTGGGTGCCCAGTTCCACAAGGCGGTTGCCAGGAATGCCGAAGTATTCGGTGGCCGGCGTGGCGTTGCGCGACATGAAGAGGAACAGCTTGTCGCGCCACAGGGCCATGCCCTTGTCGGCACTGGCCGTCAGCGACTCACGGCTGGCGAAGAAGGTGGTATCCATCGGGTCGAACTCGGGGCCCGGGATCGGCCAGCGCTTGAGCGCATTGGGCACGTTCGGATTCTCCATGTAGCCAAAGCGCAGGCTGAGCCGCACGAAGCCGTGCCCCAGGTCGGTGTAGGCGACGCGCTCGCCCTCGTCGGCGCGGGGTACGTTGAGCGTTTCCACGCTGAGCAGCACGTTTCGCCCGTGCAGCACCTTGTTGTGCTTGAGATTGTGCAACAGCGCAGGCGGCATGAATTCATTGGAGGGCGTCATGAAGATGGCCGTCCCGGTCACCCGCACCGGCGGATCCACCATCACGCTCTGCACAAAGTGCTCGATGCGCAGGCTGTCGCGGTTGACATGCTCGCGGACCAGGTCGCGGCCACGCCGCCAGGTCCGCATCACGGTGAACACCAGCACGCCCAGCGCCACCGGAACCCACGCGCCTTCCAGGAATTTAACAGCGTTGGCTGACAGCAGTGCGACATCCACTACCACGAACAGGATCGCGAACGGCCAGATGATGCTCGGCGACAGGCGCCACTTCTGGCTGGCCAGGATGATCAGCAGGATGGTGTCGATGAGCATGCTGCCGGTGACCGATACACCGTAGGCGGAGGCCAGGTTGCTCGATGTCTGGAAGGTCAGCACCAGGATCATGACCATCAGCAACAGGATCCGGTTGACCCAAGGCAGGTAGACCTGCCCGATCGTGTCCGCAGAGGTATGCACCAGTTGCAATCGCGGCAGATAGCCCAGTTGGACCGCCTGTCGCGCCAGCGAGAAGGCCCCGGAAATGACCGCCTGCGAGGCGATCACGGTGGCCAGCGTGGCCAGCCCGATCATCGGAAACAGGCCCCAGGTTGGCACCAGTGAATAAAACGGGTTGTGCGCGGTCTCCGGTTGCGCGAGCACCAGCGCGCCCTGGCCGAAATAATTGATGAGCAGGGCCGGCATGGCGAACCACATCCAGGCCTTGCGGATCGGAAAGCGGCCGAAGTGGCCCATGTCCGCATACAGCGCTTCACCACCGGTAACCGCCAGCACGACTGCCCCCAGGGTCAGCCAGGCATGGACGCCGTGGTGGATGAAGAACTGCACGGCCCACCAGGGATTGAGCGCGAGCAGGATGCCGGGATTCTTGACCACCTGGACTGCACCGAGGATCGCCAGGACAAGGAACCAGACGACCATGACCGGTCCGAAGATCTTGCCCACGCGCTCGGTGCCATGTCGCTGGAAGGCGAACAGGACCAGCAGCACGCAAAGGGTGATCGGCACGACGAAGCGACCGAGCTCCGGCGCCGCGACTTTCAGCCCCTCGACCGCCGACAGCACCGAAATTGCCGGCGTGATCACGCTGTCGCCAAAGAACAGCGCGGTGCCGAAGATACCGAGCAGGCCGATGCCGTACGTCAGCGGCGAGGCAATCGGGAGGCTGCGCTGCACCACTGCCATCAGGGCCAGGATGCCGCCTTCGCCGCGGTTGTCCGCACGCATGATCACGTTGACGTATTTCAGCGTGACCACCAGCGTCATGATCCAGAACACCAGCGACAGGATGCCGAGCACGTTGGCCGGATCCGGCGCCAAGCCGTATTTCTCGCCGAAGGCTTCCTTGAGCGTGTAAAGCGGGCTGGTGCCGATGTCGCCGAAGACCACGCCGATCGCGCCCAGCACCAGCGGCCAGGGCGCGCGCTTGCCGCCTGCATGGGATTGTTCGGACATGTCTGCCTTGGCTTCCTGCCGGCGCCTAGCCGTTGCGAAGCATGGATTTTAGCGCTTTTCGGATGATGTCCTCGGCGCTGTCGCCGGGGGACCCTTCCTTGAGCATCCGGGTGATCTCGGCCGGCTTGTAGCCAAGCTGCTGCAACGCGACCCCCGCCTCGGCGACAGGGTCGTTGGGCACGCCGCGCCCGGTGAGCATCGCACCGGTTCCGCTGAAGTCGGCGGCGCGGTCGCGCAGTTCGACGACGATCCGCTCGGCAGTCTTCTTGCCGATGCCGGGAATGCGGGTCAGC
The DNA here is from genome assembly GCA_031431355.1 of Gammaproteobacteria bacterium. Classification (GTDB taxonomy): domain Bacteria; phylum Pseudomonadota; class Gammaproteobacteria; order Xanthomonadales; family Xanthomonadaceae; genus Arenimonas. The sequence goes on along the minus strand of JANPDF010000095.1, from coordinate 3,723 downwards.
GCAACGACGTCACCGGTCTGCACCAGCCTGGAGAACTCGTCGACGCTGGCACCTGACAGGATCGCCAGCGCTATCTTCGCGCCGATGCCGGTAACTTTCTGCACCTCGCGGAACAGGCGCCGCTCGATCTCGCGCACGAAGCCGTAAAGCGCGACCGAATCCTCCTTCACCGCATGATGGATGAACAGCGTCACTTCGCGCCCGACCTCCGGCAGATCGTAGAACGTGGACATCGGCGCCTCGAGCTCGTAGCCGACGCCACCGACGTCGATCATCAGCCACGGCGGCTGCTTGTGCACCAACTGCCCCTTCAATCGTCCGATCATTTTCGGCTCCAGACTTCGCGCGCGCTGACGCCGATCCGCTGCGCCGTGGCACGGACATGGGCGTGGGTGATCGCCACCGCCAACGCGTCGGCGGCATCGGCCTGGATCTTGCCATGGATGTTGAGCATGACGCCGATCATATGCTGGACCTGGACCTTGTCGGCGCCGCCCTTGCCGACCACTGCCAACTTGATCTCCTTGGCGGCATATTCGTGCACCGGCAGGTCGCGCATCACCGCCGCGCACATGGCCGCGCCGCGAGCCTGCCCGAGTTTCAGCGCCGAGTCGGGATTGCGCGCCATGAAGACCTTCTCGATCGCCACTTCCTGCGGCTGGTACTTCTCGATGATCTCGCCCAGGCCGTCGAGCAACAGCTTGAGTCGCAGCGGAAAACTTTCGGCATCGAGCAGGACCAACGGCCCGTGGAAGACGTGGACGACGCGTCCGCCCGGTTCGCAATCGATGATGCCGACGCCGGTCCGCTGGGAACCGGGGTCGATGCCCAGGATTCGGGTCATCGAGCAGCGACTGGAAACGTCACTGATAGGCCTCGGCGCCGAGGTCGGCGTTGGAGTAAACGTTCTGCACGTCATCGAGGTCCTCAAGCATGTCGAGCATCTTGATTACTTGCTCGGCGGTCTCCCCGGTGACGGCGATGTCATTCTCCGCGCGCATGGTCACCGCGGCCTGCTCGGGCTTGAAGCCGCCCTTCTCCATCGCGTCCCTCACCGACTGAAACTGCTCCGGCGAGGTCAGCACGTCGATCGCGCCATCCTCGGGATAGACCACGATATCGTCGGCGCCGGCTTCGATCGCCGCCTCGGTCAGCGCGTTCTCGTCCACGCCCGGCGGATAGCCAAGCACGCCAACTTTCTTGAACATGAAGCTCACCGAGCCGTCAGTGCCGAGGTTGCCACCGCATTTGCTGAAGGCATGACGAACGTCGGCGACGGTGCGCACCTTGTTCTCGGTCATGCACTCGACGATCACCGCGATGCCACCCGGGGCGTAACCCTCGTAGCGGATTTCCTCGTAATCGACGCCTTCCAGTTCACCGGTTGCCTTTTTGATGGCGCGATCAATGACGTCGCGGGACATGTTGACCGAGAGCGCCTTGTCTATCGCGATGCGCAATCGTGGGTTCGCCTTGGCATCGCCGCCGCCCGCGCGTGCCGCCACGGTGATCTCGCGGATGACTTTGGTGAAAACCTTGCCGCGCTTGGCGTCCTGCGCGCCCTTGTGGCCGGCAATTTTCATCAATCTGCCCATGCGTCCCACCCTGTGATTGGCAACGGCGAATTATAGCCGCGCCCATCGCGGGCCGCGGCTAGGGTCCGAATGTTCCGTATTCCAGGAAGTTCGCGGCCAGCTCGGTCGCCTGGGCGGAAAACACCAGCCCGGAGTGGCTGGACGGAATCACCACGTGCTCAGCCAGCCCTGGCAGCCTGGTTTCCCAGACCGCGACGGTACCGTCGTTCAGACCGTCGAATCCAGCGAATAGACGGCCCAGGCCGAACGAACGCGCGCCAGCGATCATGCCGATCTCCCGGCGCGGTGGCAGCCCGATCAGTCCTCCCCGCAACAACGACCCGCTGCGGCCGGAGACCAGCCCCAACCTGCGCTCTGCCAGTCCACGCGCCGCCGCGCTTCCGGCAATCGGCGAACCCATGCAGACCAGCCGGCCGGGAGGCAGGCTCTGGTACCGATTCATCGTCTCAGCCGCGATCAGTCCGCCCAGGCTGTGGGCGACCACATGCACCGGCTGCTCGCCAAAACTGTACAGGCGCATCGCCAAGCGCTCCATGGCCAGCCCGGGCGCGCGCCAGAGGGTCGAATAGCTGAAGATCACCGGCGCGAATCCCCGCCGCCGCAAGCGCAGGGCCATTGGCAGCAGCGCCGGGCTGCGCATCATCAGCCCGTGCAGCAGGACGACTGGCTGCGACACGGCGGTTATTCCGGCCGCACCTGCACATGCAATTCGGCCAGCTGCCCGTCTGGCACGGCCGACGGTGCCGAGGTCAGCAGGCACTGCGCGGAGGCGGTTTTCGGGAAGGCGATGACGTCCCGGATGGAGTCGGTTCCGGCCATCAGCGCGGCGATGCGATCGATGCCGAACGCGATACCGCCGTGCGGGGGGGCGCCATAGCGCAAGGCTTCGAGCAGGAATCCAAACTTGGCCTGGGCCTCATCCTTGGCAATGCCGAGCAGGTCGAACACCGTGCTCTGCATCTTTGAGTTGTGGATGCGGACCGAGCCACCGCCGATCTCGTTGCCGTTCAGCACCATGTCGTAGCCGCGGCTGACCGCACTACGGGCATTGGCCACCAGATCGGCAACATCATCCACCTTGGGCGCCGTAAACGGATGATGCAGTGCGACGAAGCGGTTCTCTTCCTCGTCGAACTCGAACATCGGAAAGTCGGTCACCCACAACGGCGCCCAGCCCGCGGCCACCAGCCCGGCATCCCGGGCGACCTTCAGGCGCAGCGCGCCCATGAAATCGCAGACTGATTTCCAGGGACCCGCGCCGAAGAAAACGAGGTCGCCAGTTTGAGCCGAGACGGCCTGCAGAAGCGCCTGCAAGGTCGCGTCGTCGAGGAATTTTGCGATCGGTGAATTGATCCCTTCGCGACCCTTTGACAGGTCATCCACGCGCAGCCACGCCAGTCCCTTGGCGCCGTGGCGGGCGGCATGCGCCGCACAGTCGTCGATCTGCTTGCGACTCAGGGCGGAGCCGCCCGGCAGCCGCAGTGCCGCGATGCGACCATCGGCATGGCTGGCCCAGTCGGTGAACACCTTGAAGCCGCACTCCTTCACCAGCTCCGCGACATCCACCAGCTCCAGTGCAATCCGCAGATCGGGCTTGTCGGAACCATAGCGGCGCATCGCCTCGGCGTAGGTCAACCGCGGGAACGGCTCGGCGAGTTCGACCTGCTGCACCTCGCGGAAAACATCGCGGACCAGCTTTTCGACGTAGTCCTGGATATCGCGTTCGCCGACGAAGGCAAACTCCATGTCCAGCTGGGTGAATTCCGGCTGGCGATCGGCGCGCAGGTCTTCGTCGCGGAAGCAGCGGGCGATCTGGTAGTAGCGATCCATGCCGGCCATCATCAGCAGTTGCTTGAACAACTGTGGCGACTGCGGCAGGGCGAAGAACACGCCAGCATGCACGCGGCTGGGAACCAGGTAGTCGCGGGCACCCTCGGGCGTGGCCTTGGTCAGGATCGGGGTCTCTATGTCCTGGAAACCTGCGGCGTCCAGGTGCCGGCGCAGCGCCTGCACCAGCGCGATCCGCTTGCGCATGTTGCGCTGCATGCCGGGGCTGCGCAGGTCCAGGTAGCGATAGCGCAGGCGCACGTCTTCGCCGGGGTTTTCGTGGGAGTAGAACGGCAGCTTG
>JANPDF010000094.1:0-6365 GCA_031431355.1 Gammaproteobacteria bacterium | reverse complement strand
AAACGTCCCGTTTTTTACAAGCCGCCGCTCTTGGCTCCTGCCCCGCTCAGCCGAAACACCGCGCCCCGGTGCCCGCCAAGAAAGTTCAGGTCGCTGCGTTGCTGGGGTATTGGGAAAAGCGCTACGCAAGGCATGCAAGCGAGAGCGACGCGCCGCAAATTGGCACCCGGTGGCAGGCGATCACCCGCAGAGCGGGCCACGGATGGCAAGAGCGGCGGCGTGTAAAAAACAGGACGTTTTTTCCACGACGCTGCGGGTGAGCGCCGGACACCGGGGGCGCGCCCATCTCCGGGCAGTAGCTAGTGCGACAGCAGCGTCATCGCAGCCAGCTTAGGGACGGCGATTGAGCTCTGCGTCGTCGCGCATGCGCGGCATGAGGTCCTTCTTGCTGGCGCCCATCATGTACAGCAGCGGGCAGGCCACGAAGATGGACGACAGGGTGCCGATCACAATGCCGATGATCTGCGACTCAGCCATGCCGCGCAGCGAGTTACCGGCGAAGAAGTACAGCGCCAGCACCGTCAGCAAGGCGACGAACGAGGTAATGATCGTGCGCGAGAGCGTCTGGTTGATCGAGCGGTTGAGCACTTCCAGCGGCGACAGCTTGTGCAGCGTGCGGAAGTTCTCGCGAACCCGGTCGAACACGACGATGGTGTCGTTGATGGAGTAACCCATCACCGACAGGATGCCGGCGAGCACGGTCAGGTCGAACTCGTGGCCGCTCAGCGCGAACCAGCCAGCAACGATGACCACGTCGTGCAGGGTGGTGACCAACGCGGCGACTGCGAATCGCCACTCGAATCGGGCCCAGACGTACAACCCGAATCCGAGTACCACGAACATCGCGGCATACATGCCGTTGATCGCCAGTTCCTTGCCGATCTGCGGCCCGACCGACTCGCTGCGCAGCAAGGTTGCGCGGTTGTCCGCGGACTGCGCCGCATTGGCGATGGCGTGGCCGCTCTTCGCCGCGTCGCCGTCGCCGGCACGTGGCTTCAGTCGCACCACCAAGTCGTTGCCGGTGCCGAATGTCTGCACGACCGCGCTCTCGTAACCGGCTGCGTGCACGCGCTGGCGCACCTGCTCGGCGTCGACCGGCTTTTCGAAGCGCAACTCGGCGACGGTACCGCCGGTGAAGTCGAGCGCGTAGTTGAAGCCATTGTTGATCATGCCGCCGATGGCCACGATCATGATCAGCAGGGCTGCGGCCAGTGAAACCGTCCGCACCCGCATGAAGTTGAAATTGCTATTGGAAGGAAAGAGTTCCACGCCGGCTCCGGGTCGAATTCAGATCGAGATCCTGGCCAGCTTGCGCTTGTGGCCGTAGATCAGGGTGGCGATGCCGCGCGATACCGAAACCGCGGTGTACATCGAGCTCAGGATACCGATGATCAGCGTGATGCCGAATCCACGGATCGGGCCAGAACCGAACGCCGCCATGGCGATGCCGCCCAGCAGCGCGGTGACGTTGGCGTCGGCGATGGTGCCGGCCGCCTTGTCATAGCCCGCGGCGATGCTGGCCAGCGGCGTGTTGCCGATCCGCAATTCCTCGCGGATACGCTCGTTGATCAGCACGTTGGCGTCCACCGACATGCCCACCGTGAGCGCGATGCCGGCAAGGCCAGGCAGGCTCATGGTGGCGCCAAGCGCAGACATGACCGCGATCACGATGATCAGGTTCAGCAGCAACGCGATATTGGTGATGATTCCAAAGGTCTTGTAGTAGAAGACGAAGAACACCAGTACGAACAGGAAGGAGTACAGGACAGCCTGGGTTCCGCGCTGCACGTTCTCGGCACCAAGGCTCGGTCCGATGATACGTTCCTCGACGATCATCATCGGCGCCGCCAGCGAACCTGCGCGAAGCAGCAAGGCCAGTTGCTGCGCCTCAGCCATGCTCGACAGGCCGGTGGTCTGGAAGTTGCGACCGAACACGCCCTGGATGGTCGCGGCGCTGATCACTTCCTCGGTGACGCGCGAGGTGCGTACTTCCTTGCCATCGACCAGCTTCACGTCCGGGATGGTTTCGATGTAGACGGCGGCCATCAGCTTGCCGACGCTGTCCTGGGTGAACTTGAACATCTTGTCGCCGCCGAGCTTGTTCAACTCGATGGAGACCGCTGGCGTGCCGGACTGGCTGTCGAGCAGCGCGCCGGCGTTGACCAGCTGGTCGCCGGTGGCGATCGTGCGCTTGGACAGCAGGATCGGCTCCTGCTTGCCGTCCGCACCTAGATCACGCATGAAATACAGGCGCGCATCCGGCGGAACCATGCCGGTATCGCGCGCCGCGTAAGCATCGGCGCCAGCCGCGACCACGCCGCGATACTCCAGCGTCGCCGTGGCGCCAATCAGCTTCTTGGCCTCGGCGGTATCCTGCAAACCGGGCATCTGCACGACGATGCGGCCGCTGCCTTGGCGCTGCACTACCGGCTCGGCGACGCCAAGGGCGTTGATGCGGTTGCGCAGCGTGCTCATGTTCTGTTCGACCGCTTCGTCGGTGATGGTCTTGATCAGCGAGCCGGGGATGCTGGCCAGAAGGTTCTGCGGCTTGCTGCCATCGCGCGCGAGCACCAGCTCCGGGGCGCTCTCGGCGATCTTGTTGCTGGCGCGGCCGGCGTCTTCCGCGCGCTTGAGCTGCACGGTGATGCCGCCCGGCGTTCGCGCCACGCTGGTGTAGGCAATCTGGTTCTCGCGAAGGACTGCGCGGATCTCGTCGAGGAATGCCTCACTGCGCTTCTCGATCGCCGCTTTTTCGTCGACCTCCATCAGGAATTGCACGCCGCCCTGCAGGTCGAGGCCGAGCGACATCGGCTTTCCGCCGAGCGACTGCAACCAACCCGGCACCGTGGAAGCCAGGTTGAGCGCCGCGGTGTAGCCGGTGCCGAGCGACGAGCGCATCAGCGTGGCCGCGCGAGCCTGCGTATCGGTACTGGAGAGGCGCACGACCAGGGCGTCGTCCTCGACCGCCACCAGCTTGTAGCCCAGGTTGTTGGCCTTGAGCAGGCTCTGCACGCGCGTCACCAGCGCTGCATCGATGGTCGCGCCGCGATTGGCGGTGACCTGCACCGCCGGGTCCTTCGGATACAGGTTAGGCAACGAGTACAGCACGGTGAACAACAGCACGACCGCGATGACGACGTATTTCCAACGGGCAAATTCAAGCATGGTAAAAGCCGCCAGGGCCCCGAGGGGCGTTCATGAACCTATTGGGACGAATCAGGCCGACTTCAACGTGCCCTTGGGCAACACGGCGACGATGGCCGCGCGTTGCAGCTTCACGCGGACGCCATCGGCGATCTCGACGGTGATGAAGTTCTCGCCGAGCTCATCGACCCGTCCGGCGATGCCGCCGTTGGTGATCACTTCGTCGCCCTTGGCCAGCTTGGCGATCAGCTCGCGGTGTTCCTTGGCGCGCTTCATCTGCGGCCGGATCATGAAGAAGAACATTACCGCGATGAAGACCAGCGGCAGCAGCAGGCCGGCAAGCGGGCTGCTCTGGGCGGCGGGAGCGGCCTGGGCGGCGGCGGGGGAAATCAACAGGTCGAGCAGGGACATGGGGGAATCCGTCAGGGAATCAAAGCGCGCAAGTATGCCATACCCCCGCCCGGGGCCGCCAAATGCGGTCAGCAATCGGCCTCGCCGAGGGCCCGTGCGGCGTAAAAGCGCTGCCTGAACTCGGTGAAGCGGCCGGTTTCGATGGCCTCCCGGATCTCGCGCATCAACTGCTGGTAGTAGTGCAAGTTGTGGATGGTCGCCAGCATCGAGGCGAGGATCTCGTTGCAGCGGTCCAGGTGGCGCAGGTAGGCCCGGGTAAAACCGTTCGCGCAGGTATGGCAGGCGCAACCTGGCTCGATCGGCCGCAGGTCCTTCTCGTTCTTCTGGTTGCGTATCCGGACTTGGCCGAAGTGGGTGAAGTAATGGCCGTTGCGGGCGTTCCGAGTCGGCATGACGCAGTCGAACATGTCTATGCCGCGGGCGACCGCCTCGACGATGTCCTCGGGCTTGCCCACGCCCATCAGGTAACGCGGCTTGTCCGCCGGTAGTTGCGGGCAGATCGCCTCGAGCGTTTGCTCCCGCTCGGCTGCAGGCTCGCCAACCGCCAGGCCTCCTACCGCATAGCCGTCGAAGCCGATGGCCTTCAAGCCCGCCGCCGAAAGCGCGCGCAGCTCCGGAAACGTGCCGCCCTGCACGATCCCGAACAAGGCTGCATCGTTGCCGGCGTGGGCGGCTTTGGAACGCGCCGCCCAACGCAGCGAGAGCTCCATCGAATCACGCGCCTGCTGCTCTGTCGCCGGGTACGGAGTGCACTCGTCGAAAATCATCACGATGTCCGAATCGAGCGTGCGCTGGATCTGCATGCTCTCCTCCGGTCCCAGGAAGACCTTGGCGCCGTCCACCGGCGAGGCGAAGGTGACGCCTTGCTCGGTGATCTTCCGGCGCTTGGCCAGCGACCACACCTGGAAGCCGCCGGAATCGGTCAGGATCGGGCCGTTCCATCCGGTGAAGCGGTGCAAGCCGCCGTGCGCAGCGATTATTTCCAGGCCCGGGCGCAAGTACAGATGGAAGGTGTTGCCCAGGATGATTTCGGCGCCGCTCTCCACGATATCCACGGGCTTCATCGCCTTCACCGAACCGTAGGTGCCGACCGGCATGAATGCGGGCGTTTCCACGCTGCCGCGAGGAAAAGTCAAGCGCCCGCGACGTGCCAGGCCATCCTGGCCGAGGTTCTCGAAACACATCCTGCTCATGCGGCGGCCTCGGGGTAGAGCAGCATGGCGTCCCCATAGGAGAAGAATCGGTAGCGCTCAGCGACGGCATGGCGATAGGCCGCCAGGATGCGATCGCGGCCAGCGTAGGCCGACACCAGCATCAGCAGCGTGCTTTCCGGCAGGTGGAAGTTGGTGAGCAGCGCATCGACCGAACGGATCTTGTAGCCCGGGAAGATGAAGATCTGGGTGTCGCCGGCGAACGGCTTGAGCTCGCCGTCGCGCATCGCGCTCTCCAGTGAACGGACGACCGTCGTGCCGACGGCGATGACGCGGCCGCCGGCGGCCTTCACGCGCGCCACCTGGGCGCACAGGCTCGCTCCGACGTTCAACCATTCCCTGTGCATCACGTGCTCGGCTACCGATTCCGTGCGCATCGGCTGAAAGGTTCCGGCGCCGACGTGCAGCGTGACGTGGCCGAACTCGACGCCGCGTGCCTGCAAGGCATCGAGCAGGGCCTGGTCGAAATGCAGGCCGGCGGTGGGCGCCGCCACCGCACCGGTATGTCGGGCGAAAACGGTCTGGTAGCGGTGGTCGTCACTGATGTCGGCATCCCGGTGGATGTACGGCGGCAGTGGCATCCGTCCGGTCCGTTGCAGGATCTTCTCCAAGGGCTCGGCGCTTTCGAAGCGCAGGCGGTAGAACTCGTCGTCGCGGCCAAGCACGGTGACTTCGGTGCCGTCATCCAGGCGAATGCGGGAGTTTGGCTTGGGCGACTTGCTGGCGCCGATCTGCGCGCGCACCTCGTCACTGGAAGTGATTCGCTCGAGCAGGATCTCCACCCGACCGCCGGTTTCCTTGGCGCCGAACAGGCGCGCCGGAATTACTTTGGTGTCGTTGAAGACCAGCAGGTCGCCAGGACGAACGAATTCCGGCAGTTCGCGAATCTGGCGATCCTCGAACGGCGCGGGCGCCGGCGGCACCACCAGCAGTCGGCTGGCAGAGCGCTCGGGCAGGGGGGCCTGCGCCACCAGCTCCGGCGGCAGCTCGAAATGGAAGTCAGATTTCTTCATGGGAGGCCGTGATCGGGCCCGACATTGTACCGGGAGGGCTTCCCCGGCAGCGTGGCCAGGGGGTTATAAGGGCCGAAACCGCATGCTAAACTTCGACTTTAAGTCATTCTTTTTGCTTGGAAAGTACTCCGAGAGCCCAGCTGTCGCGAGATTTTCCAACGTCGTCGACGACACCGTCGTCCCGTTGATCCGGAGCCTGCCATGAAAACCACCGACCTTCTCGCCCCACTTCGTAACCGTGCTGGTGCCGTCCGTACCCGTGGACTCGACGATGACGCGATCAACCGGCTGGCGGATCGGTTCCCGGACCTGGCCGCCGCCGCGCAGGCCGCGGTGGACGAGTTCGCGTCCGTGCAGGCGGAGTTCGCCGACCTGCTCGATCTCGACGAGCAAGCACAAATCGAAGCCGTACAAGCCGGTGTCATCAATTTCTACGCCGAGGATGCGGTGAACCCATACGTCGCCATTGCCGCACGCGGGCCGTGGGTGATCACCCTGAAAGGGCGCGTGCTGCATGACTCGGGCGGCTACGGCATGCTCGGCTTCGGGCACACACCGGCCAACGTGCTGGCCGCGATGGCCAAGC
>JANPDF010000093.1:0-14171 GCA_031431355.1 Gammaproteobacteria bacterium | reverse complement strand
CTGTCGGCCGAGCTGCAGGGCAAGCTCAGCGCGGTCCGCCCGGAGACCCTCGGCCAGGCCCAGCGGATCCCCGGGATGACCCCTGCGGCGATGTCGCTGCTGCTGGTGCAGCTGAGCCGACGACGCCGGGCCGGCTGATTCCAGCGACCCCGGACCGCCGAAAATCCATGCCCTATGGTATGGAGGAGCGGCTTGTATTAATGTCTTCTTCACAAAATCGACCTGCCGCAGCCAGCGGCGGTTCAGCCGCCCGTCTCAGGAGTGCACTTATGCCCCGCATCAAACTTCTTGTCAGCGCCCTCGCCTTGGGTCTCGCCAGCACTTCCGCGACCCAGGCCCAGGAATTCTCCGCCGTGGTTTCCTTCGGCGACAGCCTGTCGGATGCCGGGCAGTACGCCGCGCTTCCGCCGCCGTATTACTTCGGCGCCCAGGGAAGCTTCACCACCAATCCCGACGACGTCTGGACCCAGATCCTGGCCGCATCCTTCGGACTGACGCAGACGCCATCGGTCGCTGGCGGCACTAACTATGCCTGGGGCGGCGCGCCGACCAGCTTCAGCGTGCCGGGCGTGCCGGTACCGCTGTTCTGCGTGCCGGCGACGCTGCCCTGTGATTCGGTGGCAGAACAGATCGCCGCCTACGGCACTATCGATCCGAATGCGTTGTACACCTACTGGGCCGGCGCCAATGACATCTTCAACTACGTCGGCTACGCCGCAGCCAGCGCGATCACGTCGGCCCAGGCACAGCAGTACACGGCGCTGAGCGCAGCCAATGCGATCGGCCAGATCGGCGGCCTGCAAGACGACGGCGCCAACTACATCGTCGTGCTCAACCTGCCCGATATCGGCCGCGCGCCGAATTTCACCAACGCCACCCTGTTCCCGACCCAGGCCTCGCCGGCCGCATCGCAGGCAGTGTCCGGCCTGGTCTACATCTACAACACGCAACTCAACGCCGGCTTGGCCTCGCTTGCTGACGGCATCATTCCGATCAACGCGTTCGGCCTGGTCAACGAGATCCTGGCCGACCCGTCCGCATTCGGTTTCACCAACACCACCGCCACCGCCTGCAACCTGGCGTTGACCGGCGGCAGCTCGCTGTTCTGCACGCCGGCCGCCTACGTTTCGCCGGACGCCAACCTGACCTATCTGTTCGCCGACGGCGTGCATCCCTCGGGCGCGGCGCACGCCATGCTGGCGAAAGTGGTGGTCGCCACCATCCAGGCACCGGGCCAGGTCTCGATGGCCGCCGAACTGCCGCTGCAGGTCTATGACAACCACAGCAACGTGATCAACCAGCAGGTGTTCGGCATGAACCGCGAGCCGCGCTCGGAAGGTGAATCCAACGTCTACGGCGAGTTGCGCTACAACCGTCACGACTTCGAGCAAAGCGTCAACACGCAGGCCTTCGACTCCCGCCTGATCACCGGCACCTTCGGCGGCGATGTGCGTTTCTCCGACCACTTCAGCCTGGGCGCCTCGTTCACCTACGGCAACAGCAGCGGCGAGAGCTTCGGTTCCTCGGTCGACGCCAATGAAGTGCTGATCTCCGGCTACGGCGTCGCCCACCTGGGCGCCGGTTACCTCAACGCCATCATCACCGGCGGCACCAGCAGCCTGGAGATCGATCGCGCCATCGAGCTCGGACCGACCACCCGCATCGAGCGCGGCGACACCAACGCCAAGCATCTCGCCTTTGAAGTGGGCGGCGGTTTCAGCTTCGGCTCCGAGGACTTCAGGCACGGCCCGTTCGCCAGCGTCACCTGGCAGCGGGTTGACGTGGATGGCTACGCGGAAAACTCGCAGGACAGCACCTCGATGTGGTTCAGTGATTTCGAGCGCGAGTCCACCGTCGGACGCATCGGCTACCGCATCGACGGCCATGCCGGTTCGCTGCAGCCGTTCGGCAGCATCGCCTGGGCCAAGGAAGACGAGGACACCGGCAGCTCCGTGCAGGCCGGTTCGAACACCATGAATGGCCATTTCACCTTCGACGGCTTCCTGCCTTCCGAAGATTGGGTCGAGGCCGACGTCGGCCTGAACTACCAGATGAACGACAAGACCATGTTCTCGTTCGCTTATCGCGCCCGCCTAAACGATGACGGCCAGGACATGAATTCGCTCGCCGTCGGCGTGCGCATGGAGTTCGGTGGTGCGGCCCCGGCGCCGGCGCCGGAGCCGGTGCAGGCGGCCACGACGACCTGCGCGGAGCTGGATGACGACGGCGACGGCGTGAACAACTGCGACGACAAGTGCCCGGGCAGCACAGCCGGTCAGCCGGTGGGTGCGTACGGTTGCGCGGTGCCGGCACCGGAACCGGAACCGGAGCCGGTCATGGAAGCGAAGCCGTACCGGAACTGATCGCAGGCGCTCACTCGCCCCTGCAACGAAGAACGCCGCCTCCGGGCGGCGTTTTTCTTTGCGCGGCGTGTTGAGGTGCCGATTCAGGCGTTCGAGAGCTGCTCGACGGCGGCGACGGCGGCAAAGCGATCGGCCAGCCGCTTGAGCAAGGCCAGCCGGTTGCCGCGTACGGCCGGGTCTTCGGCCATGACCATCACGGTATCGAAGAAGGCATCGACCGGCGCCCGCAACACGGCCAGCCGCTGCAGCACGCCGACGTAATCGCGTTCGGCCAGCAGCGGGTCGGTGTCGGCGATGGCGGCGGCCAGCGCCGCAGCCAGCGCACGCTCGGCCGGATCCGACAGCAGGCTGTCGTCCACGACGTCGGCAATGGCGGCGTCGGCCTTGCGCAGGATGTTGCGGATCCGCTTGTTGGCCGCGGCCAGCGCCGGCGCCTCGGCCAGCGGCGAGAATTCTGCGATCGCCTTCAGCCGGCGATCGAAATCCGGCAGCGACGAGACGCCGTCGCCGAGGCTGGCGACCGCGTCGAACTGCGCGGCAGTGAAGCCCTGGTCGGCGTAATAACCGCGCAGGCGATCAAGGATGAAGCCGTGCAGTTCCTCGATCAGCGCCGGATCGGCGTTGGCAGCGTCGTAGGTGCTGGCGACCTTGCGATCGAGCTCCTCGGGGCTGACCCGCACGCCTTGCCCGGCAAGGCCGGCGGCGGCGTCGAGCAACTGGTCCACCGGCTTGTCGGCCATGTCGATGGCGACCAGTCCGCAGGCATAGGCGAGCATCCGCCGCAGCGGAAAGTCCAGGCCGCCCTCGACCAGCGTTCGCGCCAGGCCGAGCGCGTTGCGGCGCAGCGCGAACGGATCCTTGTTGCCGCTGGGCTTGAGGCCGGCCGCGAAACCGCCGGCCAGGCTGTCCATGCGTTCGGCCACGGCCAGCACCTGGGCCAGCCGCGACGGCGCGATCGCATCGCCGGCGAAGCGCGGCATGTAGGCATGGTCGATCGCATCGGCGACCGCGCCGTCCTCGCCAATCGCGCTGGCGTAGTAACGGCCCATGATGCCCTGCAGTTCCGGAAACTCGCCGACCATCCGCGACTGCAGGTCGGCCTTGGACAATTGTGCGGCGCGGCGCGCCTGCACCGGATCGACCACAACCTGCGCGGCGATCGCCTCGGCCAGCAGCGCGACGCGCTCGCTCTTGTCGGCGTAGCTGCCCAGCTTCTGCTGGTAGGTAACCGATGCCAGGCCGGCGCGCATCGACTCCAGGCCTTGCTTGAGGTCTTCGTCGTAGAAGAACTGCGCATCGGCGAAGCGCGGACGGATCACCCGCTCGTAGCCCTTGCGCACTTCCGACTCGTCCTTGGACTCGATGTTGGCGATGCCGATGAAGCGCTCGCTCAACCGATGCTCGTGGTTGAGCACCGGGAAGAATTTCTGGTTGGACTCCATGGTCGAGACCAGCGCCTCGTGCGGCACGCGCAGGAACTCCGGTTCGAAGCCGCACAGGATCGCGCGCGGCCATTCGACCAGGCAGGACACTTCCTCGACCAGGCTCTGCGAGACGCGGGCGACGCCGTCGGCGCTGGCGGCGGCGCTGTCGATCTCGGCGCGGACCCGGGCCAGGCGCTCGACCGGATCGACCAGCACGTAGGCCTGGCGCAAGGCATCGATGTACGCGCCCGGATCGGTGATCCAGACCGGCTTGCCGTGGTGGAAGCGGTGGCCGCGGCTCATGCGGTCGGACTTCAGCCCGAGCACCTCGCCCTCGACGATGGTGTCGTCCAGCAGCATCACCAGCCAGTGCGCCGGGCGCACGAAACTGATCTCGCGGCTGCCCCAACGCATCGGCTTGGGCACCGGCAAGGCGCGAATCGCCTCGTTGACGATCTCCGCCAGCAAGCTGGCGGTATCGGCGCCGGGTTTTTCGCTGCGCGCGACGAAGCGCTCGCCGCGGGCATCGGAGACGCGCTCCAGCGCCTCGATGGCGACGCCATTCTTGGTCGCGAATCCAACCAGCGCCGGCGTCGGCTGGCCATCGGCGCCAAGTCCGATATTGAGGTAGGGCCCGAGCACTTCATTGCGCCGGGTCAGCTGCTGCTCGGCGACGGCCGGAATCAGCACCGCAAGCCGGCGTGGCGAATACAGGGCGCGCGCGCCCTCGCGTTCGAAGTGCACGCCGCGTTTCTCCAGGCCAGCGCAGACGCCGTCGAAAAAAGCGCGGCCCAGCTCGGGCAGGGACTTGGGCGGCAACTCTTCGGTGCCGATCTCGACCAGCAACGCTTGCATGTCAGGCATGCGCCGTTTCCTGCTCGGGCGCCTGGCGCAAGCCGGGGAATCCCAGTTGCTCGCGCTGCGCGTAGTAGGCCTGGGCGACCGCGCGCGACAAGGTGCGCACGCGCAGGATGAAACGCTGCCGCTCGGTCACCGAGATCGCGCGACGCGCATCGAGCAGGTTGAACGCATGCGAGGCCTTGCACACCTGCTCATAGGCCGGCAGCGGCAGGCCGAGCCCAACCAGCTTCAACGCTTCCGCCTCACAGGCGTCGAAGCGATGGAATTGCTCGGCGACATCGGCGTGTTCGAAGTTGTAGGTGCTCTGCTCGACTTCGTTCTGGTGATAGACGTCGCGGTAGTAGACCGTGCCTTGCGGGCCGACCGTCCAGACCAGGTCGAACACGTTATCGACGTTCTGCAGGTACATGCACAGGCGTTCCAGCCCGTAGGTGATCTCGCCGGTGACCGGTCGGCACTCCAGGCCGCCGGCCTGCTGGAAATAGGTGAACTGGGTGATCTCCATGCCGTTGAGCCAGACTTCCCAGCCCAGGCCCCAGGCCCCCAGCGTCGGCGACTCCCAGTTGTCCTCGACAAAGCGCAGGTCGTGCACCAGCGGATCCACGCCGAGCGCCTGCAGCGAACCGAGGTAACGATCGAGCAAGTCGTCGGGATTGGGCTTCATCACCACCTGGTACTGGTAGTAACGCTGTAGCCGGTTCGGATTCTCGCCGTAGCGGCCGTCGGTCGGACGTCGGCAGGGCTGCACGTAAGCAGCATTCCATGGCTCCGGTCCGAGCGCGCGCAAGAAGGTAGCCGGATGGAAGGTGCCGGCACCGACTTCCAGATCCAGCGGCTGGATCAGCACGCAGCCGTGGCCAGCCCAGTAATGGTTGAGCCGCAGGATCAGTTCCTGGAACGTGGGTGCCGTCATGAAGGGAAAACCGCCGCGCCGTGAAGCGTCGAATCAAAGGAGGTTAGTATAGCTGCGAAGCGCGCCCCTTCTCGCTTTGCGCCGGTAGCTAGCCTCTGTCATGAAGCCATTTCTCATCCTTGAAGCCGGGCAGCCGATCGATCCCCTGCGACGCCATGGCAGTTTTGGCCACTGGATCCGCGTTGCCGCCGGCCTGCATGGCCGCGAGGTCCGCCCGGCGCCACAGGCACGACGCGTGCTCAAACGATTCATCCACATCGCGCGCAGGCGCGGCTGAGCAGGAGCAAACAATGGCGGCGACGGGGATAGGTTTGGCGACCGCGTTCGGCTGGCTCGGCCAGGCATTCGCACTGTGCCGTGGCAACGCGCGCGTGCTGCTTGGTGCAGCGTCGCTGTTGATGCTGGTGGCATTGCTGCCGACCATGGCGCAGGTGCTGGTGGAGTCGGCGCTGCAGCCGTCGCCGGGAACGCGAGCGGTGGTGCAGGCGATTTTCTCGGTGATCTCGCTGCTGTTGTTCCCACCGGCGGTCGGCGGTTTCTACCGGATCGCGCATGCTCTGCACGCCGGCCGCCCGGCGAGCGCGGGCGAGCTGTTCGCACCCTTTCACGACAGCGCGGCGATGCGCCGGTTGATCGTCGCCAACCTGATCTTCGTGGTGATCTCCATCGTGGTCATCGCCGGCTCGGCGCTGGCGTTCGGCGGCGAGTCGCTGATGGAATTCCTGCGCGCCGTCGCGGCGCTCAAGCCGGGGGCGACGCAGATGCCGCCCTTGCCCGATGGCTTGTTGCCATTGATGGCGGTGCTGCTGGTGCTTGGGCTGGTGATCATGACCGCGCAGGGACTGGCCACGGCGCAAGTTGCGCTGACCGAGAGTGCGCCGGCGGGCGCGGTGGCTGCCGGTTTCCGCGAGACCGGACGCCATCTGGGGACGTTCCTGTTGTTCTACCTGCCGATGGCGGCGATCGGCTTCGTGTTGTTTATGGTACTGGCGCTGGTGGCCGTGCTGGTCGGCACCCTGCTGTCGGTAGCCAGCCCGACGCTGGCGGCGCTGGTCGTCGTCCCGCTGACGCTGGTCGCGCTGCTGGTGATCTACGCCTTGCTGTTCACCTTTTTCTACTACGCCTGGCGCGATACGCTGGGCCGCGACCTCGCGGCGCCGACGCTGGGCCAGATCGCCGCCTGAGCCGCGACTTACAGCATTGCCAGCTGCACCAGCAGGTACAGCACGCGCGCCAGCAAGCCGAGCAGCACGCCGACCAGCAGCGCCAGCTGCGCCCACAACAGCCAACGACCCCAGCGCGGCAGCGGCGCGGCCGCAACCACGCAGGTGCCGGCGAGCAGGTCGTGCAGCGCGCGTCCGTCGCGGCGCAAGCCGGCCATGGCGTGGCCGAGGTTGAACGTGAGCCAGCTCAGTGCGCCGGCAAGGAAGCGAACGCTGGCGCGCCCCAAGCCCGCTGGCCGGCCGTCGCTGTCGAGCACCCGCAGCCCGAGCAGGCGCTTGCCCGGTGTTGCGCTCCAGGGACTTGCTTCGAACGCGATGAAGTACAGGCCTGCGCAGAGTGCAGTTTTCAATCCGGCGACGGCGAACGCGGCGGCGATGCGCGCCACCGCCGCGCGCGCCGGCTCCAATACGGTCGGGTCCTGTTGCAGAGCCTGCGCCAGCAGCCACGGCGACGGCCCGCTATCGCCAGACAGCAACAATTGTTGCAGCAGCCAGTTCTGCACCCGCGCGTTTAGCGCCAGCCCCTCCGACCAGGCGACGCCCAGCGACGGCAGCACCAGCAGCGCGACCAGCGGCGACAGCAGCAGCCAGTCCAGGCTATAGGCGAGGTAGCGCTGCCAGAAGCCGGCCGGGCTCACTGGGCCACGGTGCCCGGCTCGGCGCCCCGGCGCAGCAGCCGGGCGAACAGCACGCCCACTTCGTAAAGCAGGCACATCGGCACGGCCAGCATCAGCTGCGACAAGCCGTCCGGCGGCGTGATGATCGCGGCGATGATGAAGATGGCGACGATCACGTAGCCGCGCCACTCGGACAACTGTCGCGGCGTCACCCAACCCAGGATCACCGCGACCATCACCGCCACCGGCACCTCGAAACTGATGCCGCCTGCCAGGAACATCACCAGCAGGAAATCCAGGTACAGACCGATGTCGGTCATCATGGTCACGCCGGCCGGCGCGGTGCTGCTCAGGTAGGCGAACATCACCGGCAACAGCAGGAAGTATGTGAACGCGCAGCCCAGGTAGAACAACCCCGTGGCGGCGACCAGCAGGGGCCTGGCCAAGCGCCTTTCCTGCTGGTACAGGCCGGGCGCGACGAACGCCCACAACTGATAGAGCACGATCGGCATGGCCGCCATCAACGCGGCGAAAAACGCCAGCTTCATCGGCACGAAGAACGTCGACGTCACCTCGATCGCGATCAGCTGGCCGCCCTTGGGCAGCGATTGCAGCAAGGGCGCGGCGACCAGCGAATACAGGCGGTCGGCGAACGGCAGCAGCGCAGCGAATGCCAGAGCCACTGCGAGCACCGCGCGCAGCAGGCGCGTGCGCAATTCCAGCAGGTGCGAAACCAGGCTATCGCCGGGTTCGGTAGTCGCACTCATGGCGCCGGCGACGCCGGATCGCTGCCTGGCTTGGTAGGCTCTGCCAGCGCGCCGAACTCCTCGCGCAGCTCCTTCTCCAGCGCCTGCATGCGCGGCTCCAGCTCCGACACCGGCGCCACCAGGTTGCGTTGCAATTCCTCGGCGGCCAGTTCGCGCTCCAGTTCGGTGCGCACCGACTGCCACTGCGCACGCGCGCGCCGCACCCACATGCCGGCGAATCGCGCCGCCTTCGGCAGGCGCTCAGGCCCGAGCACGAGCAGGGCGACCACGGCGATGATCAGGAGTTCACTGAAGCCGACGTCGAACATCGGATACCCCGTCGGCGCTGCCGATCAGTCCTTGCTGGCGTCGTTGCGCAGGCTCGGGTCGGCGGCATCGGCGGGTGGCTTGGGCTCATCGCCGTCCATGCCCTTCTTGAAGCCCTTCACCGCGCCGCCCAGGTCGCTGCCGATATTGCGCAACCGCTTGGTGCCGAACACCAGCAGCACGATGACCAGGACCAGAACCAGTTCCTTCCAACCCAGACCCATGGCCGCGTCCCTTCGAAAAACAGTGACACAGGATAACGCGGCGGCGCCGCGCCAGCGTTATTTGGCCGGGTCGGGCCCCTGGCGAACGGTGCTTTCCTCAAGCTTGTCGCGGAAGCCGACCACGGCATCCGAGCCGGACCCGGCACGACCTTCGAAGATGGCGCGCGCGGTGTGGCCATCGCCGTACACGGCCTGGTTGGACTTGTTGTCGATGGCCAGCCGGGTGCCGTCGAGCGCGACGCCGGCAAACAGGCCGCGGGCGCGCGAGTAGCTGAAGATTTCCGCCTTGAGCCGTTCATCGGTGCTGGCCTGGGCGCTACGGCCGACCGGGCCGGCGGCCACGCTGGCGTCAGCGCCGAGCGTGAACTTGCCATTGACGATCGAATCGACGCCGCGCGAGTTGCGGAACACCAGGATCACGTCGGCCGATTGCACGCCGGCCTGGAAGCCGAAGCTGCCGCCGGTCAGGGTAATGAAGGTGGGATGGGACCAGCTGCCATCGCGACCCCGGATCGCAATCAGCCCGCGCCCACGCCGGCCGCCGACGCCGAAGCCGACCTTGACCACGCTGGGGATCACCGCGATCGCCTGCGCTTCGGCCAGCAGGTTGGACGGGATCGATTCCTCGGGAATGCGCAGGATCTCGCCAAGCACGCGGCTGGCGTCCTCGGCGCGTCGGTCCTCCACTTGCCCGGCGAAGGCCGGAAGGGCGGCGGCGAGGAGCAACACGGTGGCGAGCGGGGCAAGTATTCGACGCATGGCGGTTCTCCGGGAGGCGGGGCAGTCGGCCCTTGCGATGCAACAGGAGGAACCCTGCGCAGGTATGTGATCATAAGTTGAGTACCAGACCTTGGAACAGTTCCCATGAGTTCTCGTTTTCGCGACGGTGCCGAGGTCGCGGCCCCGCCGCGCACGGCCCTGCTGCTGGTCAACCTGGGTACCCCGGCGGCGCCGACCGCGGGGGCCGTGCGCCGCTACCTGGGCGAATTCCTGCACGACCACCGCGTGGTCGAGATGAGCCGCTGGCTGTGGTGCCCGCTGTTGCATTTCATCATCCTGCCGCTGCGCTCGCGCCCGGTGGCGCGCAAGTACGCCAGTATCTGGACGGCCTCGGGCTCGCCGCTGTTGGCCCTGAGCCGCGAGCTCGCCGAGGCGCTGCAGGCGCAACTGCCCGAGTTCGACGTCCGCCTGGCCATGCGCTACGGTGAGCCGGCGGTGGCCGACGTGCTGCGCGGCCTGCACGCCGGCGGACTGCAGCGCCTGCTGGTGCTGCCGCTGTATCCGCAATACTCGGGCTCCACCGTTGCCTCCGCGCACGATGCGGTGATGGCCGAACTGGCCAGCTGGCGGCGGATGCCGGAACTGCGCCTGGTCAACGACTACCACCTCGACGAAGGCTGGCTGGACGCGCTGGTGGCCAGCGTGCAGACGCACTGGGACCTGCATGGCCGTGGCGACCGCCTGCTGGTGTCCTTCCACGGCTTGCCCGAGCGCTTCGTGCGCGCCGGCGACCCGTATGCCCGCCAATGCCGGGCCGGCGCGCAGGCGCTGGCGCAACGGCTGGGCCTGGCCGATGGCGAGTGGCAGTTGAGCTTCCAGTCGCGTTTTGGCCGCGAGCCCTGGCTGCAGCCCTACACCGACCAGGTTCTGACGGCGCTGGCGCGCCAGGGCCACGGCGTGGTCGACGTGTTGTGCCCGGGCTTCGCCGTCGACTGCCTGGAAACGCTGGAGGAGATCGCGGTCGAGAATGCCGAGACCTTCCAGCACGCGGGCGGCCGCCAGCTTCGTTACATCCCTGCGCTCAATGCCTCGCCCGGCCACGTGGCGGCGCTGGCCGCGCTGGCCCGCCGGCATGCCCAGGGCTGGCCGCATTGAGCCAGGAAATCGGTCTCGCCTGCGCTCGCGGCACGCTCACCGGGCTGCGCGCCGGACGCAGCGACGGTCCGAAGCTGCTGGCCCTACACGGCTGGCTGGACAACGCCGCCAGCTTCACGCCCTTGTTGCCGCTGCTCGCCGATTTCGACGTCATCGCGCTCGACCTGCCCGGGCATGGCGGCAGCGCGCATCGCCAGCCCGGTTACGACTACGTATTCGTCGACTGGATGCACGACGTGCTCGATGCGCTCGACGCACTGGGCTGGGAGCGCGCTTCGCTGCTGGGCCATTCGATGGGCGGCGCAATCGCGACCCTGGTCGCCGCCGCCGCGCCGGCCCGGGTTGAGCGGCTGGCGCTGATTGAGGCTCTGGGACCGATCGCCGGTGAAGCCGACGAGGCCGGACCGCGGCTGCGGCGAGGCGTAGCCGCGCGCCGCGCGCTCGATACCAGCAGGCTGCCGCGGGTGATCGCCGACCTCGATGCCGCGGTCGATGCGCGGCTGGCGGTGTCGTCGATGAGCCGTGCCGCGGCGACGATGATCGTGGCGCGCAACCTGCGCGCCGTTGAGGGCGGCTTCGCCTGGCGCAGCGATCCGCGGCTGACTTTGCCGGCGCACGTGCGCACCGATGAAAGCTTCATTCGCAGTTGGTTGCGCGCGGTCGAAGCGCCGACGCTGGTGATCGCCGCGGACCCCGCGCCGGCCTATTTCGGCCCGCAACTGCGCGACGAGCGCGTCGCCCAGTTACGCGATGGCCGCCTGCATGTGCTCGCCGGCGGACACCACTTGCATATGGAACAGGCCGAAGCGGTGGCCGCGATCGTGCGGCCGTTCCTGCTCAGTTCGCCGGCGCCGACAGCCGGGTAACCAACGCCGCGTATTCCTTGAAATCGATCCGCCGGTCGCCGTTGGCATCGACCTCGGCCAGGGTCGGCGCGTCGGCACCGGCCTTGCGCAACATCGGCAACGCGGTGTACTCGGCCGCTTCCAGGAAACCGCTCTGGTCGGTGTCGAGCACGCGGAACTGCGCCGGCAGCCGCTGGTAGACCACGCCAGTGAACTGCGCCATCCCGGTGCTGAACTCGGCCAGCGTCAGCTGGCCATCGCGGTCGGCGTCGAACTGGCGGAACCGGACGTGCGCCTCGTCGTCGGTGTCGTCGGTGTCGTCGGTGTCGTCGGTGTCGTCGGTGGCGGCGGTGGCGGCCCCGTCGGCCGCCGTGGCGCCATGTTCGCCTGCGCGTGCGGGCGCGGCAGTGCCTGCCAGCAGCGCCAGCGAGAGCATTAGCGCCAGGCCGGCCAGCGCTCGCGAGGAAAACGGATTTGTCATGGGTTTGCTCCTGGACTGGTTCACGCGCAGATCAGCCTGCGCAATTCCGCCTTGATTGCCAGCCCGTCGCCGTGCAGGTACTCGCGCTGCTCGCGCCACCCGGGCCAGCGCGCCTCGACCTGCCGCCAGAAGCGTCGCGAGTGGTTGCGCTCGAGCAGGTGGCAGAGTTCGTGCACCAGCACGTATTCGAAAGCGGCTGGCTGACCGAGCACCAAGGCCAGGTCGAGCAGCAGGGTGTCGCCGGCGCTGAGCGAACCCCACAGCGAGGATAGCGCGCGAAACTTGAACGCCACCGGAGCCGTGGGCAAGCCGGGCAGGTACCGAGGCAACCAGGTCCCCAGGTCGGTGCGCGCCTGCTGCAGGTAGAAATCCTTCAGCGCAGAACGCAACTGGCGATCGCTGACGCCGGCCGGGACCACCAGGCGGACGCCATGCTCGCCAAGCTCCGCGCGTGCGTAGCGGCCTTCCTGCCAGTCGAGTGGCAGCCGCTCGCCACGCAGCAACAACTGGTTGTCGCGCTCGCGGGCGAAGGGCTGGACCTGCACCGGCGGGCGCTTGGCCAACTGCGCCTGCACCCAGTCGCGGTGTTCGAACAGAAAGGTCTCGGCCAGCCGTACCGACGCCGAACGCGGCAAGGTCAGGCGCACGCCGCGCTCGCTGACGATCAGGCGCAAGCGCCGGGCGCGGGGGTCCCGCACCCAGCGGACCGGGACGCAGGCGCCGTCGCGAAGCACCAGCTGGCGTTCGTGCTCGCTTTGCGGCGGGTCGAATACGCGCAGCCAGGACTTGATCACGGCTGGGCGCGGAAGGCTTTGAGATTGCCGGCCGCGGTGGCCTGCACCTTGCGGCGCAGCATCGGCGACCAGCCAAGCAGCCAGCCGGGCGCGCCGAGCGCCTGCCGCGACCACGCCCAGAAATCGAAGCGGTCGCGATGGCTTGCGATCAGGCCATCGCGAAACGTAAAGCGCGCCTCGATGATGTTGTGCACCAGCCGGCCGGTGGCGCTGAAGCGATAGTGCGCTTCCCAATGGGTGCGACCTTCGCTCGCATCGGCGTCAATGGCCGATGCCTGTAGCGACCAGGCGTCCATGCCCTTGGCGCGCGTAGCGCTGCACAGCATCCGCCACATCGCGCCAATTTCCTCGCGACCCTGCAGCGTGAACACCTCGTCCTGGAATTGCGCGTCGGCCGCGTAGCAGGCCGCCATCGTCGTCGCGTCGAGCGCCGCGAAGGCCGCGTAGAAGCGGCGCAACAGCTCGGCGTTGGGATGCGCGGACTCGGGCATGGCTCGGATTCTAGCGCCAATCTCAGCCGACTTCGGGCTTGCTCAGTTTCAGCGCCTTTTCCAGCGCGATGAACAGCCGGGACAGCTCGGCGGCCATCAGCGCGAAGCGGGCATCGAGCTCGGCATTCAGCGAATCGCGCTCGCTGTTCTCCAACTCATCGACCGCGCCATCGAGGAACTTCAGCTTGCGCACGACCAGGTCTTCGCCAAGCACGAAGCTGACGTGGTCATCGAACACCAGCGCCAGCCGCGCGACCTGCTTGCCGGAATCCAGGTGCTTGCGGATTTCGTCGCCGAGCAGCTCCTGGCGCTGGCACTTGACCACCGCGCCGCCGTCGATCGGATCCTTCAACTCGCATTCGTCGCCCAGCGCGAATCCCGCCGGCAACGTCTCCCCGGCAATCCAGCCGGTCAGCACCGCGCGCGGCGACAGTTCGGCATTGAGCGGCAGCGCCGGGAAACTGCCGAGCGCATGACGCAGCTCGGTCAGGAAGCCCTCGGCGGCCTTGCGCGAGGAGGTATCGACCGCGACGAAACCCAGGTCCAGGTCGAGCGCGGCGTTGACCCGGCTTGGGCGCACGAAGGCACGTGGCAGCAGCTCGTGCACCACGTCTTCCTTCAACCGCTTGCGCGCGCGGCCGCCCAGCTTGCGGCCCTCCTTCTCCTCAATCTTGGCCAGGCGCTTGCCGACCTCGTCATTGATGACCGTCGACGGCAGCAGGCGGTCTTCGCCACCCAGGGTCAGCCAAAGCGCCGGGCCGACCGAGTGCGACAACGCCGGCTGGTCGCGGCCGAACGGCGACACGAAGCCACGCGACATCTGCTCGAGCGGGCCGACTGGCTTCAGGGCGAACTCGGCGAGGCTGTCGTCGATGTTGGCGAAGGATTTCTTAAGGGCGGGCGGGAAGCGGAACAGCGTCAAATTACGAAAGAACATTGAGTACCCGAGGGGAAAGCCAGTCCGCTAGTTTACCCTCTGTCGCCAGC
>JANPDF010000092.1:0-2246 GCA_031431355.1 Gammaproteobacteria bacterium | reverse complement strand
CAGCCGTGGCAGATGTGCCAATCCGGGCCAGCGTCTACTCATGGCGGCGGTGCCTGTGCATGGCCGGGTTCAACCAGTGTTGGCGGAGCCCGAAATAAAGCACTGTTCCCAGCAACCACACCAGTGCCAGCAGTGCCGGGCCGACCAGGTTGGACGTGGCCTTGCCGGCAATCCGGGCCAAGGCGATGGCAGCCACGGTCGCCGCGCCGTAGATCAGGCAGACCTTCGCATGCGAGTGGCCGACCCGAACCGCGTACTGGAACAAGTGGTCGCGATGGGCGAGCCAGACACGCTTGCCGCTGAGCAAGCGCCGCGCGAGCGTGTAGCCGGTATCGAGCACGATTACCGAACTGACCAGCAGGACCTGCAGCAGGTCCAGTGTTTTTTCCTGCCAGGCCAGCAGCAGCAAACCGAACACCGCCGCCCCGATGGCATGGCTGCCGACATCGCCCAGGAACACGCGCGCGGTCGGCAGATTGAACGGCAGGAAGCCGAGGCAGGCGCCGGCAAGAGCCAGCGAAGCCATGCGCAGGTACTCCGGTTGGCCCGGCCAGAACGCCAGTGCGAACGCGATCAGCAACGCCTGCACGGCGATCAGGCCGTTGCTGCCATCCATGAAGTTCCAGATGTTGACCACGTAGCAGCAGGCAACGACGAGCACGGCCAGGCCGATCCAGCCGAGTGCCCAGCCGCCGGCGATGCCGGCAACCAGCAGCGCCGCGGCGACCAACTGCAGCCCGAACTTCAATGCGGTCGGCAGCGGCGACAGGTCGTCGAACAAGCCTAGCGCGGCGAACAATCCGGCACCCAGCGCGAGCGACATCAGGCCCGATGCGTGGCTGGGCGGAAGCGAGAGCCAGCTCAGGGCAAGCAGGAATACCACGGCGATGGCGATGCCGCCGCCGCGCGGGGTCGGCACCGAATGCATGCGGCGTGGCCCGGGCAAGTCGTTGATCTGGCGTCGGCGCGCCAGCAGGATCCATGCCTGGGTCAGCAGTGCCGAGCCGGCGGCGGTCGCCAGCAGCATCACGATCGACGCGATGCCAGCGGGCATGTCAGTCACCGGCTGCGCTATGCAGCGGCTTGATGCTGCCCCAGTGCTTGCAGCTCGGGCACTGCCAGTGGTGGGCACGGGCGCCGAAGCCGCAGCGCTGGCAGCGGTAGCTGTTGGTACGCACGACCAACTGGTCGGTGATCTGCTTGAGCGTGCGCAGCGACTCGCTGGGGTCGTCGCCGGGGTTCTCGATGCTCAGGTCGATCAGCGCCGCTTCGCCGCGTACCGACGGCCGCTGCTGCAGCTGCCGGGCAAGGAATGCCTGCGCCGCGCCGATACCCTCGTCGCGCTGGATCAGCGAGGCGAGCGCCAGCACCGGCGACACGCCCGGGTAGTGCTCGATCATTTCCTGCAGGAAGCCGCGCGCGCGTGCGGTGTCGCCGCGGCTCTCGTAGCAGGCGAGCAACGGCGTGAGTATCTCGGGCAGGAACTCGATGTCGTGGCGCGCAACCCGTTCGAAAGCGCGGATCGCCGCGGCGTCGTTGCCTTCGGCGAGCTCCAGACGGCCTTCGATGACGCCCGCGCGCACGCTGTGGCTGTCGGCGCCATAGGCGTTGGCGATCTCTTCGCGGGCCAGGTCGCTGCGGTTTTCCAGCCGCGCCTTCTCGGCAAGTTCGCAATGGAAATGCGCGACCACCCGGCCCATTGGTTCACCGGAGGTCTTTTCATACTGCGTGGCGTGTTCAATTGCCTTGTACCAATCGCGCTCGAACTGGTAGATCGCGATCAACTGGCGCAAGGCCTGCGGCGCGTGCACGCCCATCTGCACCAGGTCGGTGAACAGGGTCTCGGCGCGATCGAGCAGGCCCGCGCGCATGTAGTCCTCGCCCAGGGCGAGCACCGCTCGCGTCTTCTGCTCCTCGCTCAGGCCGTTGCGCGCCACCAGGCTCTGGTGCATGCGGATCGCCCGGTCTACCTCGCCGCGGCGGCGGAACAGATGGCCGAGCGCGAACTGCGTTTCGACGGTGTCCTTGTCGACCTCGGCGATCTGCAGGAAGATCTCGATCGCCTTGTCCTGCTGCTCGTTGAGCAGGTAATTCAGGCCGCGAAAGTAAGTGTTGGACAGCCGCGACACGCGCGCACCGCCCTTGATTTCACCGCCGCGACGGCCCGCGAGCCAGCCGCCCGCCGCCGCCGCCGGGATCAGCAACAGCCAGGCCGCATGGGTCATGACCGCCATGTGCCGTCCTTG
>JANPDF010000091.1:0-7461 GCA_031431355.1 Gammaproteobacteria bacterium | reverse complement strand
GGCCGAAGTGAGTTGGTTCATCAGGTTTCCGCTCGAAATTGGCCGCGATGGGCGCTTGCCGCACTGGGCCCTGTCGCTTATGTTACCGGGGGTCAGGCCCGCCCGGTCATTGGTCGAGCGGTCCATGTGCGCCAACCTGCACGGGTTGGCGTTCTCTTACTAGCGCCAGGGGAAATACATGATTTTCGACCGCGTAAAATCGCTGGACCAGATTCTGGAAACGGCAGAGAGGAAGGGCCTCGTCCGGCAACTCGGCTGGTTCCAGCTGATGATGCTTGGCATCGGCGCCATCATCGGCACCGGAATCTTCGTGCTCACCTCAGTCGCTGCCGAGAAGGCCGGCCCGGGCATGATGTACAGCTTCATCATCGCCGGCGCCGTCTGCGCCTTGACCGCCCTGGTCTACGCGGAAATCGCATCGATGGTGCCGGTCTCCGGTTCCGCCTACACCTATTCCTACGCGGTGCTCGGTGAGCTGATCGCCTGGATGGTCGGCTGGGCCCTGATCCTGGAATACGCGGTCGCCGCCGGTGCGGTCGCCGTGGGCTGGTCGGGTTATGCCAACGGCTTCCTGAGCAGCATCGGCTACGGGTTACCAGCCGCGCTGATCACCGGGCCATACGATCCGATCGTCCAGCCGGACGGCACCACGATTTCCGGAAGCTTCAACCTGGTCGCTTTCCTGGTCTCGCTGTTCGTGACCTGGCTGCTGGTGATCGGCACCTCCAAGAGCGCCAAGTTCACCGCGGTGCTGGTGGTCGTGAAGATCATCGCCCTGACCACCTTCGTGATCATCGCCATGCCGGCAGTCAACAGCGCGAACTTCGTGCCGATGATGCCGAATGGCTGGGGCACCCCGCTGTCCGGTATCGGCGTGCTCGGTGCGTCCGCCTCGATCTTCTTCGCCTACGTCGGCTTCGATGCCGTTTCGACGGCCGCCGAGGAGACCAAGGATCCGCAGCGCAACGTGCCGATCGGCCTGATCGGTTCGCTGGCCGTCTGCACCGTGTTCTACCTGCTGGTTGCCTACGCCGCCGTCGGTGCGGTGGGCGCGCAGCCGGGTGGCGCACTGGCGCTGTCGAAGGAGCCGCTGGCATTCGTGTTGCGTGAACTCGGCCACGGCCAGATCGGCAACTGGGTCGCCGCCGCTGCCATCATCGCGCTTCCTTCGGTCGTGCTGATGATGATCTACGGCCAGACCCGCATCCTGTTCACCATGGCCCGCGACGGCCTGCTGCCAAAGATGCTGGCCAACGTGCATCCGCGCTTCCACACCCCGCACACGGTGACCATGATCACCGGCGCCGTGGTGTCGCTGTTCGCGGCGCTGTTCCCCGTCGGTGCACTGGCCGACATCTCCAACTCGGGCACGCTGTTCGCCTTCTTCATCGTCGCACTTGGCGTGATGCTGCTGCGGGTGCGCCAGCCGGAACGCAAGCGCGCCTTCCGCGTACCGATGATCTGGGTGGTGGGACCGCTGGCGATGGCCGGCTGCGCCCTGCTCTTCGTCAGCCTGGGCCTGTACACGATCAAGCTGTTCCTGATCTGGGCCGTGATTGGCCTGGTGGTCTACTTCGGCTACAGCCGCAACCGTAGCCACCTGCACCACGGCACCTCGCACGACTGACCAGTCGTCGCGGTTACTGCATGAAGACGGCGCGGATTATTCCGCGCCGTTTTCGTTCTCGGCATCCGATTCCAGCAGCCTGGTCTCCGGCAACTTCTTCTTGGCGTCCGCGCCGAGCTTGCGAAGCTTCTCGACGCGCCCGAGCAGGTTGCCCTTGCCGGTGCTGATCCGCTTTACCGCGCCTTCGTGGATCCGCGTGGCCTTGTCCAGCGCATCGCCCACGCCAGCCAGTTCCTGTTCCAACATCACGAAGCTGTCGTAAAGGGCGCCCGCCTGGCGGGCAATTTCGGTGGCGTTGATGTTGCGGTCTTCCAGTCGCCACAAGTGGGCGACGGTGCGCAAGGTCGCGAGCAGCGTGCTCGGGCTGACCAGTGCGATGTTCTTGGACAGCGCGTAGGCGTAAAGCCCGTCGTCGGCGCGGATGGCTTCGATGAAGGCGGGTTCAATCGGCACGAACAAAAGTACGAAATCGAGGGTGCGCAGGCCCGGCAAGCTCGAATAGTCGCGTCGCGACAGGCCCTCGATGTGCCGGCGGAACGAGGTCGAATGGTCGCGCAGGGCGATCTCGCGCTCGCCATCGTTGTTGGCCGCGACCAGGCGGTCGTAAGCGGTCAACGACACCTTGGCGTCGATCACCAGATCCTTGTTCTCGGGCAGGTGGATGATCACGTCCGGACGCGGACGGCCGCCATCTTCGTCGGCGAACACGATCTGCAGCTCGAACTCGCGGCCTTCGGTGAGGCCCGAGGCTTCGAGCACGCGCTCGAGCACCATTTCGCCCCAGGCGCCCTGGGTTCGCGAATCGCCCTTGAGCGCGCGCGTGAGGTTGAGCGCGTCTTCGCTGATCTGCTGGTTGAGTTGCTTCAGCGTCAGGATTTCCTGCGACAACATGCCGCGCTCGCGCTGCTCATTGGCGTAGGTCTGGGTGATCGCGTCTCGGAATTCCTTGAGTTGCAGCTTGAGCGGATCGATTAGACCGCCGATCTGCTGCTGGCTCTGCTCGGTCAGCTTCTGCGCGCGCTCGTCCAGGATCTGCGTAGCCAGGTTGCGGAAGGTCTCCCGAAGCCGGGTTTCGGCATCCTGCAGGCTCTGCAATTTCTCACCGTGGCCGCGCTGCTGCTCGTCGATCCGCGCGGCCAGTTCGGAGGCCTGGGATTCGGCCTGGGCCAGCGCGCTGCGGCTGCTCTCCAGTTGCGCCTCGAGCTTCTGCAGGCGGCGCTCCAGTTCTTCCCGCTGGGCCTCGCCATTGGCCACGTCGCGGGCAAGGCCGGCGTTGCGCGGCTCGGCATCGGCAACGCCCCGGCGGCGACCGGCCGGATAGGCCAGCCAGGCGCCGAGGGCCAGCGCCAGCAGTCCGATGATCGCGTAGACAAGAATCTCGTTGTTCAACGCCGCGCCCCTCTTTCGTGGAACGCAGATTCTACGGCGCGGGGCGTCTCACGCGATGAGTCATCCACCCATCGCGCTCGCACCGCCGCGCGATCAGCCGGCCTTCTTGGCCCAGGCGGTGCACCAGCCCTTCGGGGCGACGCTGAATCCCGCGAACAGCGCGCAGGCCCCGGTCGCCGGGGTGAAGAACTGGCAGTTCGCGCAGTTGCTGCCCGGCTTGTGCGCAGCGTGCTTGGTCTTGCTGGCGTCTTCCACGTAGGCAAGCGCCTTGGCCTGGGCATTAGTCGTCGGCAGCTTCGGCAGCGGGGCGGCGACCGCGCTGCCCATGCTACCCAGCAGCGGCAGCGCGCTGGCGGCGACCGCGGCGCGGACCAGGAAACGGCGGCGGGAATCTCGATGCTCGGTCATGACTGGGCTCCTGATGAGGGGTCATTGTAAACCTCCGCCAACAACGGCGCGTGATCGTCACCGGCCTCTGCCGGCGCCGTCCCCATTCGGTAAACTGTGGCCATGAACAGCCCCTACGATCCAGCCCGATTGGCCGCCTGCGCGGCCGAGATCATCGCCAATACCCGCGAGCTGTCCGCGCTTGGCTGGACCCCGGCCACCAGCAGCAACTTCTCGATGCGCATCGACGACCGCCACGCGGCAGTCACCGTGTCGGGTCGCGACAAGGGCAAGCTCACCGCCACCGACGTAATGGTGGTGGACTTCAATGGCAAGGCGGTCGGCACCGACCAGAAGCCCTCGGCCGAGACCGTGCTGCACACGCAGTTGTACGCACGCCTGCCGGAGGTCGGCTGCGTGCTGCATACCCACTCGCTGGCGCAGACCCTCGCCTCGCGTCTTTACGCTGGCGCCGGACATGTCCGCTTCGAGGAATACGAGCTGATCAAGGCATTCCGCGGCCAGGACACGCACGAGACAATCATGGACGTGCCGGTGCTGGCCAACAGCCAATGCATTGCCACCCTCGCCGCGCAGGTGGACGTGCTGCTGGACAAGGGGCAGCTCTGGGGCTACCTGATCGAGGGCCATGGCATGTATGCCTGGGGCCGCGACATGGCCGAGGCCAGGCGCCACCTCGAGGCCTTCGAATTCCTACTCAACT
This sequence comes from Gammaproteobacteria bacterium, assembly GCA_031431355.1. GTDB lineage: Bacteria > Pseudomonadota > Gammaproteobacteria > Xanthomonadales > Xanthomonadaceae > Arenimonas. Next base: position 3,334 of record JANPDF010000091.1, on the reverse strand, counting down.
GCGAACTGGAGATGAGGAAATTGCGTCAATGAGCCGTCTTCGCATTTTTTCGGAAACCGACCCGTCGGCGCCTCTGCTGTTGGCGCGCAAGCACGAAGAAATTGCACCAGAGCTGGCCCGGATCGGTGTTCGCTTCGAACGCTGGGAGGCCGAGGCGAACCTGCAACCGGGCGCGCCGCACGAGGCTGTGCTGGCGGCCTACCGCCGCGACATCGACCGCATTGTCGAGGAGAAGGGCTTTCGCACGGTGGATGTCGTAAGCATCGCGCCCGACCATCCCGAGCGCGAGGCGATGCGCAAGAAATTCCTCGATGAGCACTTCCACAAGGAGGACGAAGTCCGTTTCTTCGTCGCCGGCTCCGGGCTGTTCACGCTGCATGTCGGCGATCGCGTCTACGAAATCCTGTGCGAGCAGGGCGACCTGATCGGCGTTCCCGACAGCACCCGGCACTGGTTCGACATGGGCCCCGCGCCGCACTTCATCGCCATCCGTTTCTTCACCGAGCCGGACGGTTGGGTCGGGCATTTCACCGGCAGCGACATGGCGCAGCGCTTCCCGCGCCACGAACCCGATCCGGCGGCTTGATCGGGTGAAGAAGACTATCCTGACCGACATCGAGGGAACGACCAGCTCGATTTCCTTCGTCAAGGACGTGCTCTTTCCATATGCGCGCCGCGCCCTGCCCGACTTCGTGCGTCGGCATGGCCAGGAACCGGAAGTCCGGCGCTGGCTGGACTTGGCAGCGGTAGATGCCGGCGGCGTGTGCCAGGACAATGTCATCGTCGAGGTCCTGCAGGGCTGGATCGACGAGGATCGCAAGCACCCGGCGCTGAAAGCGCTGCAGGGCATGCTCTGGGCCGCTGGCTACGACCAGGGCGAGTACACCGCGCACGCCTACCCCGACGCCGTTGCCGCGCTGCGCGCCTGGCATTCGCAGGGACACCCGCTGTACGTGTATTCGTCGGGATCGGTGGCCGCGCAGAAACTCCTGTTCGCCCACACCATCGATGGCGACCTGACCGGGCTGTTCTCCGGTTACTTCGATACCGCGGTGGGCGGCAAGCGCGATGCGCAGAGCTATCGCAACGTGCTCGCGCAGCTCGGGCGCGACGGACGCGACGTGGTCTTCCTGTCCGACATCGTCGAGGAGCTCGACGCCGCACGCGAGGCCGGCATGGACACGACACTGCTCGATCGCCGCCAGGACTATCCGATGCCGCGCGTCGGTGAGGCCTGTCACGGGCACCGGCGCGTGGAGTCGTTCGCCGACGTCATCCCGTGAGCGAGCATGGCCGACGGCAGCCGCGCGCATTCCTGTCCCTGCTCTGGCAGGGCCTGCAGCTCGCTTTCTGGCACCGGCCGGGCAACCGCGTGCAACTGGCCGGCTTCGCCGCCTTCCTCGCCAGTAGCGTGCTCGCGCTGCTCGCCTTCGCGGCTCAGGACTATTCAAGCATCGAGCCGCCCGCCGAGTTCTACGCCGACGGCTTCCATGGCCACGCGAGCTACTACCTCATGCTGCTGGTGGCAGCGTGGTTGGCGGTGCGCGTACTGCACCGACCGGCGCTCTGGCTGACCCTGGCTTCGCTGGCGACCATCATAGGCATTCCCTGGACGGCTGCCGGCCTGCTTACGGGTGAGTGGCTGCACGAAGCACCAGTGATCCAGCTGCGTGCCTGGCAGGTGCTGCTCGCTCTGGCTGGATTTGTTGCGTTGTTCCGTACGGTGGGCTTCCTGGCGCGCGACACGCCAGCCCCACGCCGCCTCGTGGCGACCCTGTGCTTCGTGCTTGCGCTGGCGGTGCCCTGGTACTGGCAGCAGTCGTCCTGGTTCTGGGCTTCGCCGGAGGATGAGTCAGCGCCGGAACAGCCGGTCGCCGGACCGGTGCCGCCGACCGCGCCCGCCGCCCCCGGCTTCGATGCCGAGGCCGTGATGTTTCGCCAGCCCGCGCTGCTCGAAAGGTCAATCGAGTCTGTCGCTGCGCAAACGCCGGGGCGGATTGAGCTGTTCGGCGTCGGCTTTGCCGGTGACGGCAGCGAGCGCGTTTTCCGCAACGAGGTCGAGTATTTTTCCGGGCTGATGGCGCGCCGTTTCGGCGCACCCGCGCGGACGCTGTCGCTGGTCAACTCGCCCGGCAGCCTCGACCGCGTTCCGATGGCGACGCTCACCAACCTGCGCGCAGGGCTCGCCGGCGTCGCCGCCCGGATGGACACCAGCGAAGACATCGTGGTGCTGTTCCTCACCAGCCACGGCAGCGAGGATCACCACCTCTACGTGGCGATGGATCCACTGCCGCTGCACCAGATTCGTCCTGGCGACTTGCGTTCGGCACTCGACGACGCCGGGCTGCGCTGGCGCGTGGTAATCGTATCTGCCTGCTTCTCCGGCGGCTTCGTCGATGCGCTGCGCGATTCGCGTACGCTGGTGATCACCGCGGCGCGGGCGGACCGCAGCTCGTTCGGCTGCGGCAGTGATTCCGAAATCTCCTGGTTCGGGCGGGCGTTCCTGGCCGGCGCCCTGAACCGGACCATCGATTTCGAGCGCGCCTTTGATCTCGCCGCGCACCAGATCCGCGAGTGGGAACTGGAACAGGGCGAGAAACCGTCAGTGCCGCAAATCGCTGCAGGTGCCGAAATTCGCCAGCACCTCGCCAAATGGCGCGCCTACAGCGAGGCGAGCCACTCGTCGTCGGAGCCTTCGGGCACACCCTCGAACAGAATCGTCGAGAGATAGCGTTCCCCGGTATCGGGCAGCATGGCCAGCAACACCGAGCCTGCGGGCGCACGCTCGGCCACCTGCAGTGCGGCCGCGACCGTCGCGCCTGCGGACAAGCCGACGAACAAGCCCTCCTCGGTGGCAAGCCGGCGCGCCGTATCGCGCGAGAGCATGTCGTCCACCGGCACGATTTCATCGGCGATATTGCGATCGAGCACTCCGGGCAGGAAGTCCGGCGTCCAGCCCTGGATCTTGTGGGGCTGCCAGTCCTTGCCACTCCACAACGCCGCACCCGCCGGCTCCGTGCCGATGATGCGAATGTCCGGGCGGGCCAGCTTCAGCACCTGCCCAGCGCCGGTGATGGTGCCGCCGGTGCCCCAGCCGCTGACGAAATAATCGAGCCGGTCGCCGGCGAAATCACGAAGGATTTCCGGACCCGTGGTACTGCGGTGATAGGCGGGATTGGCTTCGTTGTCGAACTGCCGCGCCAGGAACCAGCCGTGTTGATCAGCCAGGGCCTTCGCCCTGCGGACCATGCCGCTTCCGCGTTCAGTGGCGGGCAACAGTATGAGCTTCGCGCCATAAGCGCGCATCAGCTTGCGCCGTTCCATCGAGAAGTTG
>JANPDF010000090.1:0-5830 GCA_031431355.1 Gammaproteobacteria bacterium | reverse complement strand
CCCAATCGGATACGGCCACCGGCAAGGCAGTCAGACAGCACCCGCGTTGTCGCAGCGATGGTCTCAGTGGCGGCAAGCAACTGCGCCGCGAACGCCGCCAGCGACGCCACCGCGGCAGCCTCCGTCGCCCCGGCGCGGACTTCGTCCAGAGTCAACGCCAGCGCTGCGCCATCGGCAAGCAGCACCTTGCGGCCAAGCAAGTCGATGGCCTGGATGCCGTTGCTGCCCTCGTGGATCGGGTTCAGTCGGTTGTCGCGCCAGTACTGTTCGACCGGGTAATCGCGCGTGTAGCCATAACCGCCGAGCACCTGGATCGCCAGGTCGTTGGCACGCGTGCACCACTCGCCGGCCCAGGATTTGAGGACGGGAGTGAGCAGTTCGAGTTTCAACGCAGCATTACGGCTCTCCAGTCCGTCCGGATCGCGTGACCGTGCATCGATCAATCCGCCGGCGTAGATCGCCAACGCGAACGCGCCTTCGCAATAGCACTTTTGCTGCAGCAGCATGCGCCGCACATCAGCATGCTCGATCAGCGCCACGGGCAGCGATGCCGGATCCTTCTGGTCCGGGTGGCGGCCCTGGCGGCGCTCCCTGGCGTACTGCAGTGAGTACAGGAAGCCGGCCATGCCCTGCATGATCGCGCCCATGCCGACGCCGATGCGCGCCTCGTTCATCAGGTGGAACATCTGCGCGAGACCCTGGTTCGGCTGACCGACCAGATAGCCGATGCAGCGGCCCTGCTCGCCGAATTTGAGGAAGGTGTTGACGATGCCGCGCTGGCCGAGCTTGTGGTTTAGGCCGGCGAGCAATACATCATTGCGCTCGCCGATCCGCCCGTCTTCGTCGACCGCGAATTTCGGTACCAGGAACAGGCTCAGTCCCTTGACGCCGACGGGACTGCCCGGGATTTTCGCGAGCACCAGGTGAACGATGTTCTCGGCCAGCTCGTGTTCGCCTCCGGAGATCCACATTTTCTGCCCGACCAGGCGATAGCTGCCGTCACCCGCCAGCTCCGCGCGCGTGCCGATGTCCGCCAGCGACGAGCCCGCCTGTGGTTCGCTCAGGCACATCGTTCCCAGGAATCTGCCTTCCAGAATCGGCTGCCGGAAGCGGCGATTGAGTTCAGGGCTGGCGTAGGCGCCGAGCAGGTTGGCAACGCCGCGGGCGAGCAGGGCGTAACCCATGGTCGACACGTTGGCCGCGAGGAACATGGCATCGCTGAGCAGGGCAATCGTGTACGGCAGCTGCAGGCCGCCGTCGGCTTCATCGGCGAGCATCGCCGGGAATCCGCCGGCAGCGTAGGCGTCAAGCGCCTCCTTCACTTCGGCAATGATGCGGACCCGTCCATCCACCAGCCGCGGTTCGTCCTGGTCCGAGGCGCGGTTATGGGTGGCGAATTTTTCCAGCGCGAGCCGGTGCGACGCGTCGAGGACGCCGCGGAACGAGTCCATGCTGTGAGCCGCGAAGCGCGGATGGGTCAGCAATGAGGCGATCGGCCACAGTTCGTCGGTGACGAAGCGCAGGTGCCGCTGGTCGATCAGGGGAGAGTGCATCGCTCGCACCAGGAGGGGCAAGCGGAAACCTTACACGCAGTGCGGGCTACAGGTCTTGCTGGTAACGAACGTATGGAACGCGTCCTTCGTCGGTACTGTTGTCCACGCGCGCGTCCGGCAGGCCGAACGGATTCTTGCCGCGTGAAATCAGGTTGTCCGCGCCAACAGAAAGTTTCGCCTTCCACGGGGTGCGCCAGGTGACGCCCGCGCCCAACGTGGTGTAACGGCTGGTCTGGCCCGGCACTTCAATCATCTGCCCGGTAATCTCGCCGCCGAAATTGCCCTTGCCGCCGCTGAGGCTGAGGCTGCCTGAATCCCATTCCGGCGGCAGGCCGCCGCGCAGCTGGTCGGTCGGGATGAGCCGAACCCGCGCCAACGTTCCGCCAATGCTCACCCAGCTCTGGGTACCAAGCGAAACCTGACCGATCAGACTGGCGTTGCGGGTATCGAGGGTTGCGGTGCCCGGGCCGAGCAGGCTGTCCAGCAGTCGCCGGTCGGCGGCGCTGGCGCCGATCACGGAAGAACTGGCGCCAAGTGTTTCGCGGCCGAGGCCGACGCTGCCGGTGACCAGCGTGTTGGAACGTCGAAGCTGTAGCAGGCCGTTGATCGCGGTCTTGCCAGGCAATGGGGCGAGGCCCTGGTTGCCAAGATTGACCAGCATGCAATGCCCGGCCATCGAGCCGACGGTGGTGATCACGCTACCGCTATTGCACAGCACGCCCATGCCTGGATTGGCTTCCAGCGACAGGCCGGCGCGCAGTTGCAAGCCATTGGCGACGCGGCCAGCACCAGCGGGGCTGATAATCCGCTGCGAGGGAAGTTGTGGCAGTACCGACGGTTCGATCAGCAGCAACGCGTCGATCTGGCCGTTTTCGGTGTTCCACAGTGGCAGCACCGTGGTATTTCCGGCGCGATCGGCGGGCGTGACCAGTGAATTCGACTGGCCAGCCGCCGTCGTCGCCACCAGGGCGAGCATCAGGCTTAGGGTCAATCGGCTTTTCACGTCGGTCGTCCTCAGGTCGGGTCGAATCGTCAGAGCGCGATCCGGAGGGAAAGTTCCCTCGGGTCCTGCTCCCTATTTACGCTAATTTAACCAAAAAAGGGACACTTTCGCCAGTGTCCTTATTGAAGGAGTTCAGATCCAGGGGCATTTGGCCCGGCTTTCCTGAACAAGGCCAGGATTTCCTCGTCGCTGAACTGGTAGCCCTGGCCGCAAAAGTCGCAGTGGACCTCGGTCAGCCCGTCGCGGGCGGCGGCGAGCGTCTCGCCCAGTCCCAGCGAGCGCAACGTGTCCTCGACCCGCTCCCGCGAACAGGAACAGGCGAACCTGAGCTGGCGGCGACCGAGCAGGCGCACCTGCTCCTCGTGGAATAACCTGAACAGCAGGGTTTCGTCGGTCACTGCGAGCAGCTCCGGGCCGCCCAGGGTGTCGAACAGCGCCGAGCATCGGGTCCAGCCGTCCGGGTCGCCGTGGCCTTCGGGCAGTTGCTGGATCATCAGGGCGGCGGCGCGTTGCTCGTCGGCCGCCAGCAATACTCGAGTCGGCAACTGCTCGGACTGGGCGAAATAGGCTTCAAACGCCTCGGCCAGGTGGTCCGCGTCCAGGCCGACCAGGCCCTGGTAGCGCATCATCTCGGCACCGCCCGGGGGCAGGTTCTCGATGGTGATGGCCATGATCGAGCCTTCGCCGAAGGCGCGCGGGGTAAGCGGGACGGGCAGGGGCTCCGAAAAATGGGCGATGCCGCGCAGCGTGCCCTCGGCCGTGCACTCGGCGAACAGCGTGCGCAGGGCGCCCGTGCCGCGCAGTTGGACGCTCAGGCGGCCGTCGAGCTTGGCGTGCCCGGTGAACAGGGCCGCCGCCGCGCAAGTCTCGCCTAGCCGCTCGGCGACGGCAGCCGGGTAGGGCGCACGCGCCTGGATGGCCTGCCAGGTCTGGTCGAGATGCACCAGCACGCCTCGGATGCCGGATCGCTCCAGCAGGAACAGCGAAAGAGTGTCGTCGTCGGGACGCGGATCGTGGTCGGACATGGCTTCTCAGCAGAAATTGGCGACGGCAACCGGCTATGCTGCGCATCATTCGGGGGAGGCTAGAACATGGTATCGCGCTGCACGTTACTCAAGGCCCTGTCCTTGCTTGCGCTCGCTCTGGCGATGCCGGCGGTGGCCGATGACTTCGATGACATGGTGAATGCCGAGAAGGCGTTCGCCGCCGACGCGTCCGCGCGCAACACCCGCGACGCTTTCCTGGCCGCGCTCGCCGATGACGGCCTGATGTTCAACCCCGGTCCGGTCAACGGCAAGCGCCACTGGGAAGCGCTTCAGGCGAACAAGAATCGACTGGAGTGGACGCCGGAAGTCGCGGAGATCGCCGCGAGCGGCGACCTTGGTTTCACTAGCGGGCCATGGCGCTTCACCGCCGCTGGCGCCGAGAAGCCGTCCGCGTTCGGCCACTTCTTCACCATCTGGAAGAGACAGGCAGATGGCAGTTGGAAGGTGCTTGCCGACTACGGCATCAGCCACGCGGAGGCACCCTTTCCGGAAACGGTCACGCGACGCGGCGGCATCGGTGTCGGCGCGGCGCCGGGTTGGCCGGTTGGAATGAATGAATTGCGCACCGCCGATCTTGCTGCGGCCGGCGCGTTGACCCCGCGCATGGTTTCCGCCGACTTCTTCCGGCTGCGCGAAGGGCACTTGCCGGATGGTCGCGCCGAGGGCGAGGCCTTCGTATCGAATGGGCGCAGGCTCGATACCGGACAAGTGATCTCAGCCGCAGGCGACCTCGCCGCGACCTGGGGCGGCGGCGCCGGCGGCCCAACCTGGATCCGCGTGTGGCGGCGGCCATCAGCCGAGGACGCGCCGGGCCACGGCTGGTACCTTGCCGCTGAAGTTAGTGCGCTGCCGAGCGGGCCCGCCGAATAGATGGCCGCGGTCCGAGCTGGCAAGCCGCGTGGAGCGCGGCGTGTCCTGCGCTGGCTGCTGCTGTGGCTGCCGCTGTGGTTCCTGTTGCTGACCTGCACCCAGGTGCTGGTGCTGCGCTGGCTGCCGCCGTTCACCAGCGCTTTCATGATCGGCCGGCAGCTCGATGCCGTGCTCGCGCGCGATTGGGATTTTCGGCTGCGCTATAGCTGGCGTCGCAGTAGCCGCATCTCGCCGACGTTGCCGATCTCGCTGGTTGCCGCGGAGGATCAGACATTTCCGAACCACCACGGCTTTGATTTCAAGGCAATCGACAAGGCTATTTCCAGCAACAAGCGCGGCCGCCGGGTGCGCGGCGCCAGCACGATCAGCCAACAGGTGGCCAAAAATCTGTTCCTGTGGAGTGGGCGAAGCTACCTGCGCAAGGGCCTGGAAGCCTGGTACACCGTGCTCATCGAATTCCTGTGGCCCAAGCAGCGGATCATTGAGGTGTACGCCAACATCGCCGAGTTCGGCGACGGCGTCTATGGCGCCGAGGCCGCAGCGCAATCTTTCTTCGGCAAGCCCGCTGCGCGCTTGAGCGCGTCGGAGAGCGCGCGCCTGGCAGCGGTGCTGCCGAGTCCCAAGCGTTACGACGCCCGCCGGCCGGGACCCTACGTGCTGCGCCGCGCCCGCTGGATCGAGCGCCAGGTTCGCCACTTGGGCGGCGCCTCCTACCTGGCGTCAAGCCGCTGAGCGGCGTGGCGCAGCGCGCGTCGGCCGGGACCGGGGCAGTTACCATTCAATGATGGACCAGCCGGCCTCGCTCACCGTCGTGATAGCCGCCTTCAACGAGGAGGCGGCGTTGCCGGCCCTGCATCGCCGGCTTGCCAGCACCCTTGACGGCTTGCCGCTGCGCTCGCGGGTGCTGTACGTGGATGACGGCAGCAGCGACCGCACCTGGCTGCAACTCCAGGACATCGCGCAGGGCGACCCGCGCGTTTCCCTGCTTCGCCTGTCGCGCAACTTCGGCAAGGAGCTGGCGCTGACCGCCGGGCTCGATCAGGTTGACAGCGACGCGGCGGTGGTACTGGATGCCGACGGCCAGGATCCACCGGAGCTGCTGTCCGAATTCGTCGCGCGCTGGCGCGAAGGCTACGACATCGTCTATGGGACCCGAACCAGCCGCGAAGGCGAGACCTGGTTGAAGCGGGCGACGGCGAAGGGCTTCTATCGGGTGATGAACCGCTTGTCCAACACCGGGATCCCGGCCGACACCGGCGACTTCAGGCTGATGTCGCGGCGGGTTCTCGCTGCGCTCAAGGACTTGCGCGAACGCCAGCGTTTCATGAAGGGATTGTTCGCCTGGGTCGGATTTCCGC
>JANPDF010000089.1:0-69246 GCA_031431355.1 Gammaproteobacteria bacterium | reverse complement strand
GCCGGATGTGCACGGTATCGCCCCAGTCCAGGAGCTGGAAGACCGTCTGCAACAGGTGGTAGCCATCACCGCGCCGGCCCACGATCCGCAGGAACAGGTTGAGCTTGGCGGGGGCTGGCCAGCTGCTCCACGTCCCCCCGGCATCGGTCGCCATGGCTATTCCCAGACCTCGACCAGCAGCCGCACACTGGCCTCACCCTGGCGAACGAATACCTTGGCAGGCAGGGCTGGCGCCTGCTCGATCCAGCCGCGGTACTCAACGGTCCATCCCGCCTGCTGCAGGATTTCCGGAAGTCCCCGGGCATCGAAACTCATGTCGGAGGGGCCGGCCGCACGGGCGCCTCGCACCCAGGCGGCCATGGCAGAAACCGGGATCCGCCAACCGGTAGCCTCCAGCAGCATGGCCTCGGGATCGGTGCCGCGGCGCGCGCCGCCTTCCAGACCCTCGAGGGTGACAACGCCAGCCTGGCTTCGGAGACGCCAGCCTTGCCGCGTGATCGGGGCCGAGAGGCGAATGTCGAAGTCCTGGCCATTTTGCCGCCACTCGATTCGCGCATTGCCGCCATCGCTGCCTTGGCTGATCGCCAGCCGACCACTGAAGGCCCAAACCAGCTGGCGCGCCAGCGCCGCTTCGCGAGCATCCTGCGACAGCGAAAGGCCGACGATAGCGGGCCGCGGCGACATCGGTGCACAGGCGGCGAGCAAGGCCAGGAGCAATAGCGCCGTGCCGCTTAGTGCCGCCAGCCGGGTCCAGCGGGGGCGCAACAGCGAATATTTGATCGAGATCATCGGTATCGGTGCGCAAGCGGCTTAAAATACGGGCTGGATCTCACACGAGCCCAGCGCCGCGAAGCTTAACCCATCGCTGCCCCCGCCCATGCCCCTGATCGCGCTCGGACTTAACCACCAGACAGCCCCGCTCGCATTGCGTGAAAAACTCGCGCTGGATGCGGCCGCGTTGCCGTCGGCGCTGGCCGAGTTGTTCGCCCTGGAAGGCGTGACAGAGGCGGCGTTGCTGTCCACCTGCAACCGCACCGAAATCTACGCGCAGGTCGAGGCCGATCGTGAATCCAGCGTGGTGGACTGGCTGGCCCGGCGCCAGGGCCTGGAGCCCGACTCCCTGTCGAGCTATCTGTACCGCCACAGCGATGGTGATGCCGTCCGCCATCTTTTCCGCGTCGCGACGGGCCTGGACTCGCTGATCCTCGGCGAGCCGCAGGTCCTCGGCCAGGTCAAGGAAGCATGGCAGGCCGCTCGCGCCGCCGGCAGCCTGGGCAATCCGCTGGATCGCCTGTTCCAGCAGACTTTTTCAGTTGCCAAGCGGGTGCGCACCGATACCCGCATCGGCGCGCATCCGGTTTCGGTCGCTTTCGCCGCAGTGCGCCTGGCGCGCCAGGTGTTTGCCGAACTCGACCAAGCAAGCGTGATGCTGATCGGCGCCGGGGACACCATCGAGCTGGCCGCGCGGCACTTGGCCGACGCCAAGGTGAAGCGCCTGCTCGTGGCCAACCGCACGCTCGAGCATGCGCAAGCGCTGGCCGGTCGCCACGGCGGCGTCGCACTGCCCCTGTCCGAGCTGGAACGCCACCTTGCGGAAGCCGACATCATCATCAGCGCCACCGCCAGCCGTGCGCCGATCCTCGACCGTGCCCAGGTAGCGTCGGCCCTGAAGTTGCGCAAGCACCGTCCGATGTTCCTGCTCGACCTCGCAGTGCCACGCGACATTGCCGCCGACGTGGCCACCCTGCCCGATGTCTATCTGTACACGGTGGACGACCTGGACCAGGCCATCGAGGAGAATCGCGCATCCCGTCGCGAGGCGGCGCAACAGGCGAGCGCGATCATCGACCTGCAGGTCGAGCATTACCTCTCATGGTGGCAGGCACAGGGTCGGCAGGATGCGCTCAAGCACCTGCGCGCCGATGGCGCGCTTGCCCGCGATCAGGCGCTTGCCCGCGCACAAGAGCAGCTGGCCCAGGGCGAGGACGCTCAACTGGTGCTCCAGCGGCTCGCCCACCAATTGACCAACCGCCTGTTGCATGCGCCGACCACCGCCCTTCGCCAAGCGGCACTGGATGGCGACAGCGAGTTATTGCGAGCCGCGCAACGCCTGTTCAAGAACGACGATGACTCCCAGCCTGCGCCGTAAACTCGAGTTGCTCGTCGAGCGCCACGAGGAAGTCGGCCGCCTGCTCGCCGATCCCGGCGTGATCTCCGACAACGCGCGCTACCGCACGCTGTCGCGCGAGTATTCCCAGTTGGATCCCGTCGTGATTGCGCTTGCCGACTACGACCAGGCGCAGCGCGACCTGGCTTCGGCGCTGGCCATGCGCGGCGACCAGGAGATGCGCGAACTGGCCGAAGAGGAGATCCCTGCCGCCGAACAACGCATGGTCGACCTCGAGGGACAGCTGGGACTGCTGCTTATTCCGCGCGATCCTCGCGACGAGGGCAACGTATTCCTCGAGGTGCGCGCGGGCACCGGCGGCGACGAGGCCGCCATCTTCGCCGGCGACCTGTTCCGCATGTACGCGCGTTTCGCCGAACGCCATCGCTGGCAGCTCGAGGTGTTGTCCTCGAGCGCGGGCGAACACGGAGGCTTCAAGGAAATCATCGCCCGCATCGAGGGTCGTGGCGCCTACTCGAAACTGAAGTTCGAATCGGGAACCCATCGCGTCCAGCGCGTGCCGGACACCGAGTCGCAGGGACGCATCCATACTTCCGCGGCAACGGTGGCGATCCTGCCCGACTACGAGGCGGTCGATGAGGTCGAGATCAATCCGGCTGACTTGCGCGTCGACACCTTCCGCTCGTCGGGCGCAGGCGGACAGCACGTCAACAAGACGGAATCGGCGATCCGGATCACCCACCTGCCCAGCGGGATGGTCGTCGAGAACCAGACCGAGCGCTCGCAGCACGCCAATCGCGACAAGGCGATGAAGCGACTGAAAGCAGGACTGCTCGAACAGCAGCGCGCCAAGGCGGAAGCCGAAACAGCCGCGTCCCGCCGGCTCCAGGTCGGCAGCGGCGACCGCAGCCAGCGCATACGAACTTACAATTTCCCGCAGGGGCGAATCACCGATCACCGGGTCGAGGGGCTGACACTGTATCGTCTGCCGGAGATCGTCGCCGGCGACCTGGACGAACTCGTTGACCGGCTGACGCGCGAGCACCAGGTGGACGAATTGAAACTGCTGACCGAGGCCGCATGAGCGCCAGCCAATCATTCCTGCCCTTGTCCCTGTGCGTGCTGACGGTGTCCGACAGCCGCACGGCGGCGGAGGACACCTCTGGCGATTACCTGGTTTCCGCGCTGCAGGAGGCCGGCCATGCGTTGGCGGAACGCGAGCTGCTCCCAGACAACCGGTATCTGCTTCGCGCCACCATTTCCCGGTGGATTGCCGACGAGCGCGTGGATGGCATCCTGGTCACCGGCGGCACCGGCTTCACTGGCCGTGACTCCACGCCCGAGGCCCTGCGGCCATTGCTCGACAAGGAAATGACCGGCTTCGGCGAGATGTTCCGCTCGATCAGCTTCGAGGAAATCGGCACCTCCACCCTGCAATCGCGCGCCTTCGCCGGCTTGGCCAACGGCACCTTCCTGTTCTGCTTGCCTGGATCCACGTCGGCCTGCCGTACCGGCTGGGAGAAATTGATCCGCGCCCAGCTCGATGCGCGCACCCGCCCGTGCAACTTGGCCAACCTGCGGCCGCGCCTGCGCGAAAGCTGATTCCTCATAACTTCGGAGATGTCCATGGCCAAGTTCAAGAAGAAGGAATACGAAGAGCACCTGGAGCAGTTGCAGGTCGAGCTGAACCGAATGGCGCGCTGGCTCCAGCACACCGGCAAGCGCGTCATGGTGCTGGTGGAAGGTCGCGATACCGCGGGCAAGGGCGGCGCCATCAACGCCATCGCCGACTGCCTCAATCCCCGCCAGTGCCACGTGGTCGCCCTGGCCAAGCCAAGCGAGCGTGAACAGACGCAATGGTATTTCCAGCGCTACCTCGCGCACCTTCCCGCCGCCGGCGAAATCGTCTTGTTCGACCGCAGCTGGTACAACCGGGCCGGTGTCGAACAGGTGATGGGCTTCTGCACGCCGGCGCAGGTTGCCGCGTTCCTCAAACAGGCCCCGATTCTGGAAAAACAGCTGGTGGACGACGGCATCCTGCTGTTCAAGTACTGGCTGGCGGTGGACCAAAAAGAGCAGGAGGAACGATTCGCGGAGCGACTGGCCGACCCGCTAAAGCGCTGGAAGCTTTCGCCGATCGACTTGCAGGCGCGGCAGAAGTACGCGGCCTACGGCAAGGCGCGCGATGAGATGTTTGCGGCCACGCACCGTCGCCATGCGCCGTGGACGGTGGTCGATTTCAACAGCCAGAAGCGCGGCCGCCTCAACCTGATCAGGGACCTGCTCGACCGGCTTCCCGACCAGAAAGTACCGGACGCGACCCTGGAGTTTCCGCCGCTGAAAGGTCGCCCCGGCGTGGAACGCTACACCGGCCCGGTGAAACCGATCGAAGGGAAGTACTGAGACGAGTCGGACTGCGTCGGAGCGGCTTCGCGCCCTAGAGCGTCGAGAAGCCAGGAAACTCGATAGTCGACGACAACGGTTCGCGCGTCAGCTCGATGACCTCGGCCAACGGCGGCCCACGCCGGAGCCAGCGCTCCAGTGAGTCAAGAGCCGCATCGCTGCCGACCGCGACCACTTCCACGCGACCGTCAGGCAGGTTGCGAGCGAAACCTTTCAGGTGCAGCGCCAGGGCCTGTTCGCGGGTCGATGCGCGGAACCAGACGCCCTGCACCTTCCCGCCGACCAGGAACCTGGCGCCGCTCACATCGGACCGGAAGACTTGGCTGCTGTTTCGATGACCGCGGCAATCTCCGCCGAGGTCACGGGCCCGAGGAATTGCTTGGCCACCTTCCCGTCGGGAGCGATCAGGTAGGTCATCGGCAATCCCTTCGGAATGTCGAAATCCGCCGGTGGGTTATAGACGTCGACGACCGCGATCGGATAACGCATCGGGTGTTCTTTCAGAAAGGCGTCCATGTCCGCTTTCTCGATTTCCTCGTAGGCCAGCCCGATCACCTCAACATCCTCACGAGACTGGTCGAAGGCATCGAGGTCAGGAATCTCCTTGAGGCAGGGGTTACACCACGTCGCCCAGAAATTGACCACCACCCACTTGCCGCGCCGCTGGGCCAGGTCGTAATTGGCGCCATCCCAGGTGGTGACCTGCAGGGTTGGCACCGCCGGCATGGCACCGCGCTCGGCAAGCGGCTTCGACGGCGTGGCCGCTGGGGCCGGTGTCGCTACCGGGGTTGGCGTCGCGGCGGGCGCCCGGGCCTGGTCGGCGGGCTGGCACGCGCCCAGCAGCAAGGCAGCCGCCAAAAGCCAGGCGATGGGAGTTCGGGTCATGGACTGGAATCCTTGCTGGAATGGGTGGCGCCATCGGGCGGCACCGCGGTGGAAAGGAAACTGGCCACGCTTCGCTCGAGCGGTGCCTTCACCGAATTGCGCAGGTGGTCGAGGGCAGAATTCGCGGCGCGACCGATGGCGTCCTGGCGCGATGGCAGGCACAGCTCGCCGGTCGGTATCCGCAGTGACATACCTTCGTAGAGCTCATCCAGGCCAACCGAGTTGAGCTCCCGCGACAACAGCCAGGCACCGGACTCGCCGCGCTGGATGATATTCATTTCGCACAAGGCCGAAATCATCGACTGCAGCAATTCATCGGTCAGGCTTGGCTCGCGTTGCTTGATCTGCGCCAGGTGCAGGCCCATGCCGTCGCGGCGCGCCTCGTCGAATCGGCCGAGCAGCCGCATGACCGCATAGAGCTCCGCGCCCGGGCTCAGGCGCATGGCGCGGGGCTGGTAGCGGAACGAAGCCAGGGAGGCGGCGAGTGAAGCGCCGAACAGCACCACCAACCAGCAAAAGTAGACCCAGAGCAGGAAAATGGGGATTGCGGCGAGCGCGCCATATAGCTCGAACGAGGCATTGCGCAGGTAGATCGCCAGCCCCCAGGTCAGCCACTCGAACAGCACGGTGGCGAGCACCGCCCCGGCAAAGGCGAAACGCAACTGGATCGTGCGGTGCGGGATGAACCAGTACGCGGCCGTGAACGCCAGTAGCTCGAGCGTAAGCGGCAAGTAGCGCAGCAAGCTCTCGCCCAGATTTTGCGCCTCCACGCCAGCCAGTTCGGGAAGGGCGAACAGCGCCGAGGTCGCGGTGAGTCCGGCAACAGTGAGCAACGATCCAAGCGTCAGCAGCGTCCAGTACATCAGGAAGCGGGTCAGTTTCGGACGCGCCGACGGCACCCTCCAGATCCGGTTGAACGCCTGCTCGATGCTCCACATTGTCACCAGGATCGACACCAGCAGCGCGATCACCCCACCGGCGGTCAGCTCCAGCGCACCCCGGGAGAACTGCAGCAGGTAGGGCTTCACGGCGCTGGCGGAGCCCGGCACGAAATTGGCGAAGATGAACTCGGTCAGCTTCATCGTCCAGGCATGGAACTCGGGAAACGCCGACAGCACGGCGAACACCACGGCCGAGAATGGCACCAGCGCAAACATCGTGGTGTAGGCGAGCGCGCCCGCGGACTCGAAGCAACGATCGTCGACGAAGCGCTTGAGCAGGAAGCCGAAGAAGTGGGCGATGCGTTCGCGATCGATGCGTGCGATCCGGCGACGCACGCTGGCGATGATCGGATGTTCGGCGTTTTGCATGGCAAAAGGGTAACGCAGGCGGCCAAGGTATGCCGCATTGCCGTGCTTGGGCTACGCTGTGCGGTCAGGAGACGTTATGCCCGACATTCTCATCTTGTACTACAGCCGCGGCGGCTCGGTCGCCAAGTTGGCCCGGCAGGTCGCCCGCGGAGTGGAGGAGGCCGGCTGTACGGCCAGGCTGAGGACCGTACCCGCGGTCGCGCCGGTGACGCAGGTGGCCGCGGCCGCCACGCCGGAGGAAGGCGCACCCTACGTCGAGTTGCGCGACCTTGCCGAGTGCGCCGGTCTGGTACTGGGCAGCCCCACGCGGTTCGGCAACATGGCCGCGCCGCTCAAGCATTTCCTCGACGGCACTGGTGCCGAATGGGTAAGCGGGACGCTGGCCGGCAAGCCCGCCGCGGTATTCACCTCCACCGGCACGATGCATGGCGGCCAGGAGTCCACGCTGATCTCCATGATGTTGCCCCTGCTGCACCACGGCGCACTGATCGTCGGGATCCCATATACCGAGCCGGCGCTCGCCAGCACGCAGAGCGGCGGTACACCCTATGGCGCCAGCCATGTCGCCGGTGATGACGACAAGGCCCCGATCACCGCGGACGAGCAAACCCTCGCACGCGCGCTCGGGCGCCGCCTCGCCTCGATCGCACTGAAGTTGGGCCAGTGATGACCGCGGCTCGCCAATCGTGCCTCGGCGCGTTTGGGCTGCTCGCGCTGCAGTGGGTCTGGCACCTCGGCTTGCTACCCGCGCAATCGGCGCCGCCATGGCTGGTCGCGACAGCGTTCTCGATTCCAATCCTGCCCAGCGTCGTGTTGTGGTTGGCGCGCGAGCAGAGCGCCAGCTTCTGGGGCGGCGTTGCCGCGCTGTTCTACTTCTGTCACGGAATCGCCGAGTCATGGGCCATTGATGAGGCCCGGGCCCTGGGCTTGCTGGAGGCGGCACTGGCCACCTGGGTCATCGTCTCAGGCAGCTGGGCCGGCATGCACGCGCGATTCTCGCGCCGGGACAAGCCGTCGAACCTATAATCGGGCCTCAAACCGAGGGCATGCCGATGGAAGAACTGCTTGTCGTCACCACCGGGGGCACCATCGACAAGGTGTACTTCGACGACAAATCCGACTACCAGGTCGGCGAGCCCCAGATCGGCCGCATCCTGAAGGAGCTGGGCGTTGCCTTCCCCTTCAACGTCATCCCGATCCTGCGCAAGGACAGCTTGCACATCGATGCCGCGGATCGCGAGTTGATGCGCGCGGCCATCGCCGCGCAACCCGCGAGGCACGTTCTGGTGACCCACGGCACCGACACGATGGTCGAGACGGCGATGGTGCTGGCCGAGATCAGCGACAAGACCATCGTGCTAACAGGCGCGCTGAATCCGGCCGGTTTCCGTGGTTCGGATGCGGAGTTCAACATCGGCACCGCCGTCGGAGCGGTTCAATCGCTGCCGCCGGGCGTGTACATCGCCATGAACGGTCGGGTCTGGAATCCGCGCAAGGTGCGCAAGAACGTCGCCGCCAATCGCTTCGAAGCCGCGGATTGATGAAACCGCTGCCATACCAGAAGCCGACGGAAGGTCGTGATTACTGGGTCATCGACGACGCCTTGCCGGATGCCTTGCGCGTTCGTGAGCGCTGCCTGGCCAAGACCGACTGGATCGAAGGTTATCCGGCCAAGCCGGAAAGCTGGCCCGGCTTGCGAGCCATGCCTGGCTTGACGCCGGAGGAACTGGCGTGGATCGAGTCGCTGGTGAAGAAGGCGACCGGAGCCAAGCGCCTCTGGGTCGAGACGGCATCGTCGGGCGACACGCTCAACCACAACTGTGTACAGGTAGTGGGCGAAGACGAGTGCGGACCGCGCCCGCACACTGACTCCCGCAAGCTGTGCAAGTACGCCGCAGTACTCTATCTGAACCCTTTGGTTCCGGATGATTGTGGAACCAGCTTCTATCGCCAGCGCCTGCCGACCGGCCAGCTTGGTGGGAACACGGTGACCGGACCGCATGCCAATCTCGTCGAGGCGCTGGGCGCCCGCTTCGTCCCGACCAACTCATTCGTCGAGGACATGCAGATCGAACATCGATTCAACCGGCTGCTCGCTTACCGCGGAAACCTGGTCCATAGCGCATCCGCCTACTGGGGCCATTCGCTGGAGGAAAAGCGAATGACGGCCGTGTTTTTCTGGATGGCCTGAAGTCCTGTAAGAGCCGACAAAAAAGGAAACCCCCGGTTGCCCGGGGGTTTCAAGTCCAGCTACAGCTTCTCCCGTTACGGCGCGACGGTGCCCTTCAGGCTGACGCCCGAGTAGCCCGCGTAAGCACGGACGTTCACGTAGTACGTGCCAGCCGCCGGCGCGTTGAACGTGCAGGTCTCGGCATTGCCGCTGGTGTACGGACGGCAGTTGTAGGTGCTGGTGGTCGGCGCAGCGCCGATCCGCACGTACATGTCAGCGTCGCCGGTGCCACCCGAGATGGTGAACACCGCGCTGGTCTTGCCGGCAGGAACGACCAGGGTGTAGTTCGAGGACACGCCACCGGTTGCCACCGTCGGCAGGCTCACCGCCGTGCCACTGCAAAGGACCGTGCCACCACAGCTCGGCGTGCTCGTCACCGTGACCGACGCGGTCTTGGTGCTCGACAGGCCGCCGGCGTCCGTCACCGTCTCGGTCACCGTGTAGGTGCCCGCGGCAGCGTAGGTCTTGACCGGGCTGGTCGTGGTCGACGTGCTGCCATCGCCGAAGTTCCACGAACGCGACGTGATGTTGTTCTGCGCGTCGGTCGAGGAGTCGGTGAAGGTAGCGATCAGGCCACTGGTGGTGAAGCTGAAGTTGGCCACCGGCGCGGTGTTGCTGCTGGCGGCGGTGTAGCTGCCGGTCAGGCTGGCGCCGGAGAAGGTCGAGTAAGCCTTCAGGTTGATGTAGTAGGTACCCGCCTGGGCGGTGGCGATGGTGCAGGTCTCGGCATTGCCGCTGGCGTATGGACGGCAGTCATACACGGTGTCGGTCGGCTGGGCGCCAAACTTCACGTACATGTCGGCATCGCCGGTGCCACCGGACATGACGAACTTCAGGCCGGTCGCGCCGGCCGGAACCACCATCGTGTACTTGGCGTAGGCACCCGTGGAAGCACCGATACCGGTGGTGGCCACGCCATTGGTGAGCACGCCACCCGGAGGCGGCGGCGTCGTGGCGCAGCTGACGCCCACCAAGGTGAACGCCGCCGTGACATCGGCCTTGACGAAACCGAGGTCAGTCGCCGCCGTCTCGACGCCGCAAGCGGCAGTGTTGTAAGTGCTGCTTGCGGTCCAGTACAGGGCATTGGCGCGGGCCATCACCTTGAACGCCTTCGGGGTATCCCAGCCGGGGGTCGTCGCCAGCTTCCAGAACGCCTTGTTGTAGACGCCCGAGGAGTAGTGCACGTCCATGCCGCTGGTGTAGTTGGCGGCGTTGGCGATCGAGGCGCCGTCCTGCGGCGGGTTCGACATGTAGCGCAACGCGCCGGTGCCCTTGAAGATCTCGGCGCCAACCAGCCAGTCGTTGCTGCCCTGCCAGTAGTATTCGGTGGCTTCGCCGCCCATGTCCGAGAACGCTTCGTTGATGCCGCCGGACTGGGCCGAGTAGGTCAGGTTGGAGTGCTGCTCGGTGAAGCCGTGCGAGACCTCGTGGCCGGACACGTCGGCGTTGTCCAGCGGGTAGAAGGTCGTGCCGCCGTCGCCGAAAGTCATCTCGGTGCCGTTCCAGAACGCATTCTCGTAGTTGCTCGAGTAGTGGACCTTCATGATCAGCTGGAAAGTCAGCGCGTTATAGCCGGTGTATGCCGGATACATCTGGGTGATCACGCCGCCGAACTGGTGGGCATCGTTGAGCGGCGAGAAGGCGCCGTTGATCGTCTTGACCGTATTGCGCGGGCAGGTGTACGAGAACGCGGTGGAGCCAGTGGTACCGCCGTTGAGGTTCACCGTCTTGACGCCAGCGTTGTTCATGGTGCAGGTGGTACCGCTCTGGGTGACGTCGAGGTATCCGTACTTGCCGCCCGAACCCCACTCGTATTGGCCGGTCTTGCCATTGCCGCCAGGACCGGTGCCGATCGCTGCATGGGTCAGGCCTTCCCACTGCTTGAGAATCTTGCCGCTGGCAGCGTCCATGATGATGAACGGCCGGGTCGGCGAGCCACCGTTGGCGGTATCAGCGAAAAAGCTGACCACGTAGGCCATGCGGGCGCGGTTGTCGTCGCCGATGTAAATCATCTGGCGCGCATCTTCGCGCTGGACCAGCATGGAACCGGCGCGGCTGCCGAGAGCGGCGTTCTTGCCGATGGACAATGCCTTCGACTTCGCCATCACCGGTGCACCGCCAGCCAGTTCACTGCCGAGATTACCGACCATGCGGCCAAACAGGTTCTTCACGTTGCCGTTCTTGTCGTCGCTGACGATGACCTGCTCGCCCCAGACCGGGATGCCGCGGAAGGTCTGCTGGTAGCGGTAGTGCGTGGTGCCATCCTTGTCCGTGTTGGTGGTCAACACCTGCAGGCGGGACTCGGAATCGAGGCCGAGCATCTCTGCGTGGCGGTCGACGGCCTTGGTGGCGGCACCGGACGTGGCGGCGGCAAGCTTGTACTGGCTGTTGAGCAGGCTGACATTCTGGTTGTGTAGATCTGTGCGGGTGGCAGCGGACGCGGAGGCCATGGCGAGCGCCAGGACCAGCGGCGAGAGCGAGACAAGCTGGAGAGAACGACGATTGTTGTGGATCACAGTTTGATTCCCCGGATAAGTGGTTCGGTAGCCGCTGGTGCGGCCAAACGTATTTCCTTGCTTCCTTGCTTCCGGGTTACTGACGCACGCCATCCCCTGCGGGGTCGTGGAGTCGACCCCAGAAATTTGCACACAGGAAACGAAACACCTACCCGGACCGTGTGATGGGATTCACACAACCATCACTCGCCGGCGAACCTAACGTGACCTTCGTCACGGGTCACGCTGCAATGCAGCAGTCCGGAGGGCAGCGGCTTGGGTGTTGAATATGATTTACGGCCCAGGGGCCGGAATCGGCGTCAGCCCTTGGTTCCGAAGCTTCGGATGGGCTTTTGCCGCGTGGCGTGTAGCACCAGGCTCAACAGCAGCAGCAGGGGCGCGCCGTAGTACATGAGCGTGCCGGACGCGCTTTGCGCAGCCAGGAATCCGCGAACGCTGATCCCGTTCGGCTCGCCATCCCCGGGAATCTGCTGCGGAAAGCGCTTGGCCGCAAACGCCATGGCCTGGTCCTTGCGGCGCAGGGTATCGACGCTGTGCCTGCCCAGGAAAAGGTAGCTGGCCGCGATGGGACTTTCGAAGATGGCCTCCTGCCGCAGTCGTTCGCCGATGGTCGGCGTGATCGCCACCCCACCCCAGAGGTAGAAGTCGTACGCGAAGAACAACGCGGTGACCACCATCAAAAAAGCCCGGAAACGCTTGCCCATGGCGAACCTCCCTAGTGTTCCCTATAGCATGCCAGTTTCCAGGCGCGCCGCCTCGGACATCATGCTCTGGTTCCAGGGCGGGTCGAATACCAGTTCGACATCGGCCTCGGTGACCGTGGGGACCCGCTCCACCTTGCTGCGGACGTCCTCGACCAGAATCTCACCCATGCCGCAGCCTGGCGCTGTCAGCGTCATCCGGATGCTGACCTTGCGCTGCCCGTCAGCGAGCGGCTCAAGGTCGCAGGCGTACACCAGCCCGAGTTCGACAACGTTGATCGGAATTTCCGGGTCGAAGCAGGTGCGCAACTGTTCCCAGACGAGTTTCTCCACCGCCTCGTCGCCGGCACCCTCGTCAAGGTGCAGGGCCTCGGGCCGCGGCTTGCCGATGGCGTCCGCGTCCTCGCCGGCGATGCGGAACAGGTTGCCTTCCACGAACACGGTGAATGATCCGCCCAGCGCCTGCGTGATGTAGCCCACGCTGCCAGCCGGAAGGGATACCACCTCCCCCTGCGGCACGAGGACAGCCGGGCAGTCGCGTTCGAACTTGACCGGTTCGCTGGTACGGGAATAAGACACGAGCTTCCTATCGAAAATCGGCGATCAGGGCTATTTTAGCCTTTGCCGATGCGAGGACACCGATTTGCCCAGAAATAACGCGGCACCGTGGCTGCTGCCTGGGATCGCCCTGCTCGTCGGGATCCTGGGAATGAGCGCGGTCTGGGTGATGGCGGCAATCATGTTCAATCGTCCGTGCAGCTGGCTCGCCCTGCTGGCGGCACTCGACATGGCATTCCTGCTGCGCCTCACCGGCGCGCCAACCGGACCGGCGCGCGTCATCGCGGCGGCAGTGGCGACCGCACTGGCGGTGTCGCTGTCGCAGTGGCTCATCGTTTCCACCCAGCTCGGTTTCGCGCTCGGGCTCGGGCCGATGGATTCAGCATTGCGACTCGGACCGTCGCTGGCCTGGCAGTTGACCAGGCTGAGCCTGGACCAGGTCGACTGGGTCTGGCTGATGTCGTCGCTGCCGCTCGCAGCGATCCTCGCCCAACCCTGGCGCAGCGCCCGGTCGGAGAAGGGCTAGCCGGCTAGTGCCCACCGTCGAGCGCCTTCAACTCGGTGATCAGCTGGCCAATCGCCGCGGCGCCATCGCCATAGAGCATCCGGGTGTTGTCGGCGTAGAAAAGCGCGTTCTCGATGCCGGCGAAGCCGGTACCCTTGCCGCGCTTGATCACCACCGTGTTCCGCGACAGCGATACATCAAGGATCGGCATGCCGAAGATCGGTGAACCGGGATCGGTCTTGGCGACCGGATTGACAACATCGTTGGCGCCGATCACCAGCGAGACATCGGTGTTCGGGAATTCCGGGTTGATGTCGTCCATGTCGGCGATCAGGTCATAGGGAACGCCGGCCTCGGCGAGCAGCACGTTCATGTGCCCTGGCATGCGCCCGGCGACCGGATGGATGGCGAACCTCACCTTGACGCCGCGCTTGAGCAATTGCTGGGTCAATTCCCATACCTTGTGCTGGGCCTGCGCGACTGCCAGGCCGTAGCCGGGAACGATCACCACGCGTTCGGCGTAGGCCATCATCGCCGCGACATCGCCGGCCTCTATCGGTTTCTGCGCGCCGGAGATCTCTTGCGCCTCGCCGGTCGGCCCGAAGCTGCTGAACAGCACGCCGCTGATCGGGCGATTCATCGCCTTGGCCATCAACTGGGTGAGCATGGTGCCCGCCGCACCGACCACCATGCCGGCGATGATCAATGCCTCGATGCCGAGCACGTAGCCTTCAAATGCGACCGCCAGGCCGGTCAGGGCGTTGAAAAGCGAGATGACCACGGGCATGTCGGCGCCGCCGATCGGCAGTGTCATCAGGACACCGAATGCGAGCGCAGCGATGAAGAAGGCAATGATGGCCGGCTGCTGCAGCGTCGCCACCGAAATAATGCCGAGGCCGACGGCAGCCAGGAATACCAATGCGTTGAACCATTGCTGGCCGGGGAAGGTAAAGCGGCGGTCCATCCGGCCATCAAGCTTGGCCCAAGCGATGATCGACCCGGTCAGGGATATCGAGCCGATCAGTGCACCGGCCACACCAAGCACCAGCGCGGTTTGCGACGGCGCGCGCCCGGCGGCGGAGAAGCGCAGCAGTTCGACGGCGCCAATCGCAGCTGCCGAACCACCACCCATGCCGTTGTACAGGGCAACCATCTGCGGCATGTCGGTCATGGCGACCTTCTTGCCCGAGTACCACGCCGCTGCCGTGCCCAGTAATACCGCGATCACGATCAGCGGCAGGTTGTGCATGGCCTGCGCGCTGATTTCGTCGCGGTAGAAGAAGGTGGCGAGCGTCGCCAACAGCATGCCCACGCCGGCCCACTGGATACCGCTGCGCGCGGTAACCGGGGATGCCATGCGCTTGATGCCCAGGATGAAGAGCAGGGCGGCAACGAAATAGCTGGCCTCGACCAGCAGGGAAATCCAGTGCGCCATCACTTGGTTTCCTCTTTCTTGCTGGACTTGAACATTTCCAGCATGCGTTCGGTCACCACGTAACCGCCGGCAGCATTGCCGGCACCCAGCAGCACGGCGATGAAGCCGATCACTTTCTCGAAAGTGCTGTCGGCGTGGCCGAGCACCACCATCGCGCCGACCAGCACGATCCCGTGCACGAAGTTGGAGCCCGACATCAGGGGCGTGTGCAGGATTACCGGGACCCGGCCGATGATCTCGTAGCCGGTGAAGGCAGCGAGCATGAACACGTAGAGCGCTAGAAACCCATCCATCGGCGCAAACCTCCCCGGCAACGGCGCGCTGCCATCATAACCGCTGCCCCGCTCCGCGACGCCAGTCGTCAACCGGGCCGGCTGTGCTGCGTTTGGATACGATGTCGCCCTGCACCGGACTTGGCCACGATGGATGCGATGACTCGACCTGAAGCGCCGCCCCTGACCCTGCCGCCTGCGGATTCGATGCCGCGGAACCTGGACGAGTTCCTGGCCGGGGTGGAGCGTCGCGCGTTCCGGCTGGCGGAACTGGCGCTGGGACAGCGCGAGGATGCACTCGACGCCGTGCAGGAGGCGATGATCAAGCTGCTGCGTTATCGGCATCGGCCGGCCGGCGACTGGTCGCCATTGTTCTGGAGCATCCTGCGGCGGCAAATTACTGATCGGCACCGGCGCAACACGGTGAAGCGGCGGGTGATGGTCGCGCTTGGCCGTGGCGATGCGACCCCGGACGACCTGCTGGAGCGCCATGCGGACCCGCGCCACGATCCCGCCCAGCATCTGGTCGACGCCGACGCCTGGCAAGCACTGGGCAAGGCCCTGCGCGCCCTGCCGCGCCGGCAGCGCGAGTGCTTCCTGCTGCGCGAACTGCAAGGACTGGACGTGGCGGAGACGGCCCGGGTGATGGGTTGTTCGCAAGGTTCGGTGAAGACTCACCTGTTCCGGGCGATGACAGCGCTGCGCGCACTGATGGAGGACTGGCGATGAAAGAGACTGGCTCAACTGCACCGCCGCCCATGCGGCCAGAGGACCTGGACAAAGTTCGAGCGCTGTTTGCGCGCTCAGCCGAGCAACTGGATGTCGCCACGACGAACCGCTTGCGCGTCATGCGCCGCGACGCCTTGACGGCCGACACGCCTGGCGAGGCCGCCTGGCGGTGGCCCACCGGAATACTGGCGGCGTCGCTGCTGGTCGCCGCGCTGACGTGGATGCGGCCGTCCTCACGGCAGGCGCAAGTGGCTCCAGTCGCCGAATCGGCGCCACCGGAGGATGCGGCCCTCGCAGTGGCGGACGACGCCGAGCTATATGCCTGGCTAGGCGAAGGCCCAGTTGCAGTGGACGCATCGCCCGGAGAGTCGCTGTGATCCGGCTTCGGATGGCATTGGTGCTGGCCGCGTTGCTGTCACTGGTGGCTGCACCGGCAGTCGCGAAGCGCGCTGAGCGCATTCCGGAACCGGCGGCGCAACTGGAGTGGTCGCAACTGGGGCCGCGCGAGCGCGCCGACCTGGCGCCATTTGCCCACCGCTGGCATCGGCTTCCCCCTGCCCGTCGCGCCCTGATCCTGGAACGCTACACCCGTTGGCAACACTTGCCCGAGGGCAAGCGTCGCGCCCTGCGCGACGGTGCGCGCAACTTCAGCCAGATGAGCCCTCGTCAGCGCGAGAAGATGCGTGCCAGCCTGCACACCGTTCGAGCGCTACCCGAGGAGGAGCAGGCGCGGTTGCGGCACGCATGGCGAACGCTGACTCCCGAACAGCGCCGGCTATGGCTGGAGCGTGGCGGCCCGGGGCTTGCCGCGCCGCCTCCGGGCGGCTAGGCCGGGGGCTTGCCGTCGTGGGTGAGGCAGGTTTTGGCGATCAACTCGTCGTTCCAGTCGAGTTTGCAGCTGCCGTCTTCACCAAGCATCAGTGCCAGGAAATTGAACACGTTGCGGGCATACATTTCGCTGGCGTGCAGGGCGCCCATGCTCGCGAGGTTGAGAGGCCCGGCCACTGTCACACCGCCAACGTCGATGTTCTCGCCTGGCTGCGTCGCTTCGCAATTGCCACCTGACTCCGCTGCCAGGTCGACGATGACGCTGCCAGGTTTCATTCCTGAAACCATCGACTCAGTGATTATCTTCGGGGCGGGGCGGCCCGGCACCGCCGCCGTGGTCACGATGACATCGACGTTCTTCACGTGCTCGGCGAGCCGCCGTTGCTGTTCGGCCCGTTCTTCGGCAGTGAGTTCGCGCGCATAGCCGCCTTCGCCCTTGGCCGACACGCCCAGGTCGACGAACTTGCCGCCCAGCGACTCAATCTGCTCACGCGTTTCAGGACGGACGTCGAAGCCTTCGACCTGTGCACCCAGGCGACGCGCCGTGGCAATGGCCTGCAGGCCGGCCACGCCGGCACCGACGATCAGCACGCGGGACGGACGGATGGTACCCGCCGCCGTGGTCAGCATCGGAAAGAATCGAGGTGCCAGCTGCGCTGCGATCAGCACAGCCTTGTAGCCGGCCATTCCCGCTTGCGAGCTGAGCACGTCCATGGCTTGCGCACGCGTCGTCCTGGGCAGGCGCTCAAGCGAGAATGCGCTGACCTGCGCGGCGCCCAAGGCGTCCACGCGTCCCGCGTCGGCTTGCGGGGCAAGCAGCCCGACCAGCACGGCACCTGCCTTCATTGTCCGCAGCTCGGCATTCGACGGTGGCTGTACACAGACCAGGATGTCGGCCTGCGCGATGGTTGCCGCGCGGTCGCTCGCGATCTCGGCACCCAGATAGGTTTCGTCCGGAAAGCTGGCGGGCTTACCCGCGCCGCGCTCGATGACCACCCGGGCCTGCTTGCCGATCAACTTCTTGCAGGTTTCAGGCGTAAGCGCCGCCCTGCGTTCGCCGGCAGCTGTCTCGCACACGAATGCAACGGTCACCGGCATGCACGCGTCCTCTCCGAACCAATGGAAGGGATGCTACCGGATGCGAAGGTGTTTCGCCTCGTCCCCGGCACGGCCGGGGCCAGGAGCTCAGGCGACGTCGTTCTGCAGACGGTCCATGACCCGGTGCAGGACCTGATCAAACACCTGGTCCTGCTCGCGCAGGACGAGGTGGCCGAGCTTCTTCATCGCCGCCAGCTCTTCCACCGACGCGACAAGGATGCGAACACCGCGGCGGTTCACGAACATCAGGCGCGACGAGATCGGACTGACCCACGACAACTTGGCCGGGTGCAGCTTCTGGTCTTCGCCCGCCAGGTCGAGCCAGGTGCCGATCTTCAGCGCACGGAGCAGGGCCAGGTCGTCTTCGTTGTAGTCCAGGCGTTCCTTGTCGGAGACAATGACCAGCGCCGGACGCGGTTCCGCGGTGGCGGCAGAAACGATCGTGGGCTTGTCGGCGCGATCGGGAGTGGCATTTGCCGCCTCGATACTGGCGGCGAGGCCACGAATGGTTTCGCCGGCCGACTCACCGGTGATACCGGAGCTCGCCAGCACGCTTTCCATCGGCTCGCGCAGGTTCTGCAGGGCGGAGTTGGCGCTACGCGTCGGACGACCTTCCTTGGGCAGCAAGTCGAGCAGCGTATCGGCGACGGCTAGCGCGGCATTCCACGCGCTGCTGTCGGGGCCCTCGCGCAGTGCAATCATGGACAGGTGGTGCGACCAGCTGCGCGACAGGAAATCGCCAAGGGCAACCGGCAGGTCCTGGCCATCGATCCGGCGGCTGAGCTCGGAAGCTGCCAGCGTGCGCGCCTGCTCCAGGCGCTCCTGGCCACGCTGGGATTCGGTAGCGCGGCGCTCGGCCAGCTCGATCCGGCGGTTGTGCTGCTCCAGGAAGGAGCGCAGCTCCTGCTCGAGCGTCTCGAAGATCGCGATGTCCTCGTTGAAATCGGCGACCAGGCGGTCGACGGTTTCCTCGGCCTTGTGCAGCAGCTCGCGTTCCTGCGGACCCTCGCCCTTGTTGCCCTCGACCGCTTCGGAAAGCGAGTTGAGCAGGCGCCGCGCCGGATGCGTCTTGTACTGGAACATGCGACGGTCCATCACCGCCGCCTTAACGTAGGGCACCACCAGCCGGGAAATCAGCGTGCGCGACTGCGCTTCGAAATCGCGCTCGTCGAACAGCACGTCGAACAGCATGCCGACCAGGTCGACCGCGTCTTCGTGCTCGGCGGACATGCGGACCTGGTCCGGCGCCACGCCGATCCGGCCAGCGCTTTGCAGCATCTCGTTCTTCATCAGCTGCGACAGCGAGGCATCGTTATTACCCATCGCTTCATGCACGGCCTGCGGGACCGACGGCTGCAGCAGCGACAACACGGACATCATTTCATTCAGCGCGAGCGGACGGCGCGGGGCCCCGGAATCGGACAGCCCGCCGCCCGCCGCGGTGGCGGCACCGCCATGCTGCGGACGCCAGCTGTGCAGCAATTGGCAGAGCGCATCGAAGGTCGCACGGTCATCGGCGGGTGGCGTTTCGGGCCGCGCTTGCTCGCCGGGTGCTGCCTGCCCTGAGGCCGGTGCTGCGGCGGCGCGCGCAAGCTCGGGATCAGCCGGCTTGGGGTTGCCCAGCTCGGGCAGTATCCCCGCGTTGACCATCCGCGCGTTCAACTCGGTGAGCAACTCGCCCAGCGTGGCGACCAACTCTCGTTCGTATATCTTGAACAGAACCACCCGCACGTTGTCGGGAATGGGAATCTCGCCCTGCGCTGCCTGCAACGCGGTGGCAAGGTTGGTCGGGCTGAGCGGATTCTGCCCAGGTTGCAACTCGACCACGCCAACCATCGAGGCGAAGCGTTTCTCGATGGCCTCCAGCGCGGGACCGTGGGCCCGGACCAGCGCCTCGACCAAGACTTCGGAGGCGAGCTGCGCTTCGAGCTGGTCTTCCTCGACCAGGCTGAGGACATGCGTGCCCTTGCCTACCTGTGCGATCTGGCGCAGAAGGTAATCGAAGTCCTGCTCGAAATGACGGGTGAACGCCGACTCGAAAGCAGAACGCGACAGCCGCAACAGGCGCATCGCATCCAGCGGTGGCGAGCCAGCGACCGCGCCTTCTTTCTGGGCGAGATCAAACAACCAGTCGTCGGCCTTGCCCAACACCCGACCCAACGTGTTCTGCAAGTACGACAAAGTGTGCTTGCGCAGCGTATTGAACAATTCGGGATCGTTCTGGTACACCCAACGACCCTGGATTGGAAACTGCGGCTGGCTCATGGAGACTCTCGGGGGGGAGAAAGAGTTTTCTGCTTGTCGGCAAAGTATTGCAATTTTTGTCCTGATAATGTGATTTCGCTGGCAATTCCTGAATAAGGGTTCATCGAGCGTTGGCCGAAGGGCCGTCCGGGGCCGGTGGTAGAGTTCCGCGATGGACTTGATCACAGCCCTGCACCATCGCCGATCCACCCCCTCCCGCCTGTTGGCCGAGCCTGGTCCGGACGACCTGCAGCTCCACCAGCTTTTGTCATGCGCAGTGCGCGCGCCCGACCACGGCAAGCTGGTGCCCTGGCGTTTCCTGGCCATCCGGGGGGAAGCGCGTCGGCATCTGGGCGAGTTCCTGGCCGGGCGGACCCGGGCCCGGGATCCCGAGGCGCTCCCCGCGGTGATCGACAAGGATCGAAATCGCTTCAATCACGCCCCGCTCGTGATCACGGTCATCGGCCGGCTGACTCCCGGCCACAAGATCCCCATGCAGGAACAACTCCTGAGCGGTGGAGCAGTCTGCCTGCTGCTCCTGCAGGCAGCCGACGCACTCGGCTTTGGCGCCCAGTGGCTGACCGGCTGGGCTGCCTATGATCCTCAGGTGGCGGCTCGGCTCGGCCTGCGGGAGAACGAGTGCGTGCTGGGTTTCATCCATATCGGCACCGCCCAGGCCGAGGCGGCGGAACGCGAGCGCCCCGATCCGCGGACATTGCTCAGCGAGTTGGGCCCGTGAACCAGCCTGTCTACCTGGTGGATTCGAGCATGTACGTCTTTCGCGCCTGGCATTCGATGCCGGACGAGTTCCGCGACGCGGACGACTGGCCGGTGAATGCAGTGCATGGCTTCACCCGCTTCGTGCTGGAACTGCTGGAGCGGCATCGCCCGCTACGCATGGTGTTTGCCTTCGACGCGGCCCTGGACAGCAACTTCCGCAACGCCATCTATCCAGCCTACAAGGCCAATCGCGAGCCGGCGCCCGAGCAGCTGAAGCGACAATTCGCCTACTGCCAGAAGATTTGCCGGGCGCTCGGATTCGTGGTGCTAAGCCACGAACATTACGAAGCCGACGACCTGATCGGCAGCGCCCTGGCGCACGTGCGCGACCTCGGCCACCGCGGACTGATCCTGTCGGCGGACAAGGACCTTGCCCAGTTGCTGGGCGAAGGCGACACCCAGTGGGACTACGCGCGCAACGAGCGTTGGGGCATGGATGGGGTCAAGCAGCGCTATGGCGTGCATGCGCACCAGATTGCCGACTACCTGGGTCTCACTGGGGACGCGATCGACAATATCCCCGGCGTCCCGGGAATCGGCGCCAAGACCGCGGCCAGCCTTCTCGAGCATTTCGGCTCGCTCGATGGCCTGCTCGAAAGGCTCGCGGAAGTACCGTTCCTCAGGCTGCGCGGCGGAGCGCAGCACGCCAGCCGCCTGCAGGCGCATCGAGAGCTGGCCCTGTTGTCCCGGCGCCTGGCCACGATCGCCTGTGATGCGCCGCTACCCGCAGACCTGGGCTGCGGCGAGCGCCGGAGCGTGGACACCAGCTCGCTCGATGCATTGGTCGAACAGTTGCGCTTCGGCCCCCTGACCCGCCGCCGGCTGCAGACGGCGCTCGCGGCCGAGTCGCCGGCATGATGGAACCAGCGCAGACGGTCTACGAAGGGAAATGGCTGCGCATGAAAAAGCGCGGCCGATGGGAATTCGTCGAGCGCACCAACCCGGGCGGCATGGCGGTCATCATCGTCGCTGCCACGCCCGACGCGCGACTGCTGTTCGTGGAGCAACACCGTGCCGCGCTGGATGCCCCGACCATCGAGATGCCGGCCGGACTGATTGGCGACGTTGACGCGGGCGAAAGCATTGAACTGGCGGCAGCGCGCGAGTTGCTTGAGGAGACCGGCTGGCAGGCGGACCGCGTCGAGTTCCTGATGGCGGGGCCGACCAGTTCGGGGATGAGCAACGAGCGGGTCGCCTTCGTTCGCGCCAGCGGGTTGACGCGCGTCCATGCTGGCGGCGGCGACGAAAGCGAGGCGATCCTGGTCCACGAAGTGCCGGTCGCCGAGGTGCCGCGCTGGCTGGTCGAGCGGATGGCCGAGGGGTACGCGATCGACGCGAAGCTCTGGGCAGGACTCTGGCTACTGGATCGCAATCCGGACGGCACGCCGGCCGTCACGGCTATTGGGGTCGTGACCGCCGCGACCCCCGCTCAAGGCGAGCCTCGCTAGCGAAAAGCGTCCGTCGCTTCGACCAGCGCGGCGGCGTTCTCCGGCTCGAACGCCGAATGGCCCGAACTCGGTGACACCACCAGCTTCGATTCCGGCCATGCCTTGTGCAGGTCCCAGGCATTGGCAAGTGGACAGACCACGTCGTAGCGGCCGTGCACGATCACCCCGGGAATGCCGTGCAGGCGATGGGCGTCGCGCAGCAGCTGGGACTCGACGTCGAAAAACCCTCCATGGACGAAGTAGTGGCTCTCGATGCGGGCGAAACTGAGCGCGAAGTGGGCATCCTTGTGGGCATCGATGAACGCCTCGTCCGCGTGCAGCAGGCTGGTCGACGCTTCCCACACCGACCACGCGCGCGCGGCAGCGAGCCGGGTTGCTTCGTCCTCGGAGGTCAGCCTGCGGTTGTAAGCGGAGATCAGGTCGCCGCGCTCGACTTCCGGGATCGCCTCCAGGTAATTCTCCCAGGCGTCAGGAAACAGGCGGTTGGCGCCTTCCTGGTAGAACCATTCCAGTTCCCAGCGACGCAGCATGAAGATGCCGCGCAGCACCAATTCGCTTACCCGGCGCGGATGGGCTTCGGCGTAGGCCAGCGAGAGCGTTGCTCCCCAGCTGCCGCCGAACACTTGCCAGCGCTCGATGCCCAGGTGTTCGCGCAGCCTTTCGATATCGGCCACCAGGTCCCAGGTGGTGTTGTCCACGAGATCGGCATGCGGCGTCGAGCGTCCGGATCCACGCTGGTCGAACAGGATTACCCGGTAATGGGCCGGATCGTGGAAACGACGCATCTTGGCGCTGCAACCCGCGCCCGGACCGCCATGCAGGATCACGACCGGCTTCCCCTGCGGGTTGCCGCACTGCTCGAAATACAGCGTATGGCGGCCATCGACCTGCAGGAATCCAGTTTCGTATGCCTCGATCTCGGGATACAGCTCTCGCATCGTTATCGCTCCGGGGGTCAAGGCCGATTCTAGCTCGCCCGCCGCCTTGCACTGTCACACGCATCGGTTATGCTCGGATGGTGAACAAGCCCATGCCGCGTCTGGCGCTGGTGGGTGCCGGGACTCACGCCCCCCTGGCGGGTCGGCTGTCCGCCAATGATTCGTCGATGCCGCGCGTGCTCTCGCTCGATGCCCACGGCCGCATCCTGGACTGGATGCACTGGCAGGACGCGGTCTGCCTCTACGTCCGGGGCGCCGTCGCCTGGACCATGGGCGAACCCTGCCTGACCGTGCATGGCGGCACCAATCGGCACTCAGGCCTGCAAAGCGTGATCGACCTGCACCCGATCGTGGCGGCACGAGGCCACGCGCACCCGCGCTCCCTGGATCCTTCGCCGGCCCTGACCAATACGGCACTCTTCGCGCGCGACGGCTCGCTGTGCATGTACTGCGGCAAGGAGTATGGCCGGCACTCGCTGACCCGTGACCACGTGATGCCCATCTCCAAGGGCGGCCGCGACACTTGGGAAAACGTGGTTTGCGCCTGTTTCCACTGCAACTCGCGCAAGGGCGGCCGGACGCCGCAGCAGGCAGGCATGCCCTTGCTGGCGGTGCCGTTTCGACCGAGTTGGGTCGAACACCTGATCCTGTCGAACCGGCACATCCTGGCCGACCAGATGGCCTTCCTGAAGCATCATCTGCCGAAGCGCGCTCGACCCCAGGCCTGAGCGCTCCGCAGCGGCCTCCGCGTTGACGGCATCGGCCCCGGCCAGCACACTTGCGGGATTCACGCGCCGCACGGCGGTGTCCACGGAGAGTTGCCCAGATGGCCAGCGCCACAATGTGCTTTTCAGGTTTTTCCCGCGACGAGATCGCCCAGATCCAGCAGCAATTCGATCAGGCAAACGGGGAAACCGGCAATCGGTGGGTGCAGGCGTCCGAGGCTGAAGCGCGGGTGCTGGTCATCGATATGGACTCGATGTACGGACACATGACCTGGCTGAAGGCGCGCGACAGCGGCAAGACCACCGTGGGCCTCACCGCCGGTGACCGTTCGGAAACCGACCTGCTGCTCAAGCGTCCGACCTCGGTCGCCTCGTTGAAGAACCTACTCGCGCGGTTGGAGGCACATACGCCGATCGCCGTGACCGTGGCCATTCCTGCGGCAGCGGCCCCAGCCGGGGAGCCGGCCCCGCCGCAGGCGGCGCCGGAACCGCAAGAGCCGGCCCGGGCCAATCCTTCCGCCGATTACATCGCAGCGGTCACTACCGGGCAGATGGCGGCGATGCAACCGGTGGTCGCGCATGAGCCGCGCGTATCTGACTATATGGCCGGCAGTTTCCTGCGCGGCACGGCCCGGCTGCATGTGGCTGGCGCGCCGGTCCTTGCCTTCGACCCTGCGACACAGACCTATGCCGGCTCGGCCACGCTCAAGCCCTTGCTGCCTTACATCAACGCGGTCATCCGCGAATCCGATTTCGAAGCGATCGACCAGGCCGAATTCGAGCGCATCATGGCCGGCGCCGGCGGGGCCCAACCGTACATGCGATTGCTATGGCTGTCCGGGCTGACCGTCGGCAATGGCCACCTGCTTCCCGGATACAGTCCCGCGCGCAAGTTCGTACTGACCAAGTGGCCGCAGATCGAGCGCGAATACCCCAAGCACTTCCGCCTGGCGACGGTAATGATGAAAGGCCCGGCCTTCGTCCGCGAGATCGCTGAGGCGTCAGGCGTGACCGAGTCGGAAGTGATCGACTTCGTCAATGCCGGCCTTCTGACCGGATCGGTCGTGCTCGAAGGCAGCCCGAGCGCCGCCGGCGATGTTCCGCGCGCCGTGGCGCTGCTTGCCAAGCCGCGCCCAGCCTGAGCCGATGGACGCACTGCGTTACCCCCGCCTTTCCCGCGTTGCCTTGCCTGAAGACCTGAGGCAGTTTCCGGAATCGGAGCTGCCAGCGCTTGCGGAAGAGTTGCGCGCCTACCTGGTGGAAACCGTGAGCCAGGTCGGCGGCCACTTCGGCGCCGGCCTGGGCGTCATCGAACTCACCGTGGCGTTGCACTATACCTACGACACGCCGGTTGATCGCCTGGTCTGGGACGTCGGACACCAGTGCTATCCGCACAAGATCCTGACCGGCCGTCGCGACACAATCCACACGGTCAAGCGCAAAGACGGCGTCGCCCCGTTCCCGCGTCGCGAGGAGAGCGAATACGACACCTTCGGTGTCGGCCATTCCTCGACGTCGATCTCTGCGGCGCTGGGCATGGCAGTCGCGCTTCAACGCAGGCATGACCCGCGCAAGGTGGTGGCGGTCATCGGCGACGGCGCAATGACCGCCGGCATGGCATTCGAAGCACTCAACCACGCCGGCGGCATGGATCCCGAGCCCAACCTGCTGGTGATCCTCAACGACAACCGGATGTCGATCTCCGAGAACGTCGGCGGCCTGACCAAGATGCTGGGCCGGATGATGAGCAGTCCGACCATGAATGCCGTGCGCGAAAGCGGCAAGAAATTGCTCGGCGACAAGCGCAACAATCCGGCAGCCCGCTTCGTCCGCCGCTGGGAGGAACACTGGAAGGGCATGATCGTGCCGTCCACGCTGTTCGAGGAAATGGGCTTCCACTACAGCGGCCCGATCGACGGCCACAACCTGCCGGACTTGCTGAAAGCACTGAAGACGCTGAAGGGACTCAAGGGCCCGCAGCTGCTCCATGTCATCACCACCAAGGGCAAGGGTTTTGACCTCGCCGAAGATGACCAGATCGAATACCACGCGGTGTCGCCGTTCGATCCGAGCGTCGGCGTGGTCAAGAAGGCCGCCCCGTCCAAGCCGAGCTACACCCAGGTATTCGGCGACTGGCTTTGCGATATGGCGGCAACCGACGAGACCCTGATGGGCATCACCCCGGCCATGCGCGAGGGCTCCGGGCTGGTGCGCTTCTCGAGGGAATTCCCGGCGCGCTATTTCGATACCGCCATCGCCGAGCAACATGCAGTCACGCTGGCAGCGGGTATGGCCTGCGAGGGGGCGAAACCGGTGGTCGCGATCTACTCGACGTTCCTGCAACGCGCCTACGACCAGCTCATCCACGACGTCGCCCTGCAGGACCTGGACGTGTTGTTTGCGATCGACCGCGGCGGCGTGGTCGGACCCGATGGCGCTACCCATGCGGGCAGCTTTGACCTGAGCTACCTGCGCTGCATCCCGAACATGCTGGTCATGGCGCCGGCGGATGAAAACGAATGCCGGCAGATGCTCAGCACCGGCTTCCGCCATCCCGGTCCGGCGGCCGTTCGCTATCCGCGCGGCAGCGGCCCCGGCGTCCCGGTACAAGACGGACTTGAGGTGCTGCCGGTGGGCAAGGCACAACTCCGCCAGCGGGGCAGCCGGCTTGCACTGCTCGCTTTCGGCGCCCTGGTACCGGCTGCGGAAACGGTGGCTGCCGAGCTGGGCCTGACCTGCGTCAACATGCGCTTCATCAAGCCTCTGGACAGGGACATGGTGCTGGAGCTGGCGCGCTCCCACGACGGCTTGGTCACCCTCGAGGACAACGCGCTGATGGGTGGCGCCGGCAGTGCGGTGGCCGAATTGCTCGCCGCCGAAATGGTCGAGAGGCCGGTCCTGCACCTGGGCCTGCCCGATGCCTACCTCGACCACGCAAGTCGCGAGGACCTGCTCGCACAGGCGGGGTTGGACCCCGCTGGCATCCGCGCCGCCATCGTAAAGCGCTGGCCGACGATCGCCGTCCCGAGGGTGCGAAGCGCGGCAAGCTGAATGCTTGCCCGCTTGGCCGCGCGGGCGACGCTTCGTTCAGCCAATTCACCTTGTTTGTTTGATTGGCATGCGCTCCAATGCAACTGAAGCGTGTTCCAGACGCAGACTCTGTCGCCAGGTGTCCCATGACCCTTCGTTGCGCCATTATCGGATTGTCCTTGATCGGATCACTGATGCTGGTTGCCCCGGCGAAAGGTGCCTCCGCTGTCGGGCAGTCGCTCCGCCTGGACTTGGCGATGCCAGCGACGGGGCTCGCGCATCGCGGCGACTGGCAAGCGCGGCCGAACCGCGAAATCCCTTTGTCGCGCCCGGATGCGAACCCAGTGCGAGCGCTGCCAGCGGAACCGAGCTTGCCGATCCGCGCCCTGCAAAGCGTCCTGTTTACGGCGGACTCCGAGCGCGAGCCCGTGCGCGCGAGCTCTCGCCAGGCGGCCGTGGAGTTCCGCTTCGAGCGTCGAGGTCCCGCTATCAAGAACCTCGCGCGCGGCTATCGTCGGATGTGCGACTCGGTATCCAGGAAGTTGTGGGACGATCCCAATGGACGCCGCATCAAGTTCGACATTGCCGGCAAGCCAGGCGTTGGCATCGAAATTCCGATCCGCTGACGTACAGGCAGCTAGCCGGCTAGCCGGCTAACCGGCCACCGCTAACGCGATCGCGTCCTTCGAGGTCCCGAAAAGTTTCGACGGCGGTGAATCCAGCCGCGCCCAGCAGCGCACGCACCGCGGCTGCCTGCTGGTAGCCGTGCTCGAGTAGCAGCCAGCCATCCGGCGCCACGTGCGCCGGTGCGCTGGCGGCAATGATCGCGAGCGCGCGCAAGCCGTCGGGACCGGAAGCCAGTGCCGATCGCGGCTCGGCGCGCAGGTCGCCCGTCAACAGATGGGGATCGTCATCGGCGATGTAAGGCGGATTGCCGACGATGACATCGAAGCTTTCATCGCGAATTGCCGAAAACCAGTTCGAGTGCAGGAAGCGGATTCGACCCAGCCCGAGCCTCGCAGCATTCTTGCGGGCAACTTCAAGCGCCCTAGCTTCCGCATCCACCGCGGTGACTCGAGCCAGTGGCCGCTCATGGGCGAGCGCCAGCGCGATCGCCCCGGAGCCGGTGCCCAGGTCGAGCACGCGGGGGACGCCAGCGGACGGCAAGCGCAGCAAGGCAAGTTCCACCAGCAGTTCCGTTTCGGGGCGCGGAATCAAGGTGTCTGGCGTCACCACCAGTTCGAGCGACCAGAATTCCCGGCTGCCAAGGATGTGCGCGACCGGCTCGCCGCCGCAGCGACGGCCCAACAGCAACTCGAACGCGCGTGCCTGGTTTACTTCCACCACCCGGTCAGCATGGGCATAGAGCCAGGACCGGGGCTTGCCCAAGACATGGGCCAGCAGAAGTTCGGCCTCCAGGCGCGCCTCATCGCCAGCCAGTGATCCCGTGGCCTTCGCCAGCAGCGCTGCGACGTCGCTCCCGCTCACGCTCGGATTGTCCCCGGCGAAACACAGAGCGAGTTGGAAGACTGTGCGGAGCTTGCTTCGTTCGG
Organism: Gammaproteobacteria bacterium; assembly: GCA_031431355.1. Lineage (GTDB taxonomy): Bacteria > Pseudomonadota > Gammaproteobacteria > Xanthomonadales > Xanthomonadaceae > Arenimonas. Next base: position 40,930 of record JANPDF010000089.1, on the reverse strand, counting down.
ACTTCGTCTGGCGAACATGGCGACTTCATGCGGATTCCGAGCGATGATAGGGGCGAGCAGGGTCCGGTTCAATGCGGCCTTCGGGCGACAGTTTGATGGCTCGCGAATCATACATATGATCAATTATTCGTATGATCCTGATAGCTATATACTATTGAAATGAACCTCCGCGACCTGCGCTATCTGGTGGCTCTCGCCGAATTCCGCCACTTCGGTCGCGCGGCCCAGGCCTGCCACGTCAGCCAGCCAACGCTGTCGACACAAGTGCGCAAGCTCGAGGAGGAACTCGGCGTGGCGCTGGTGGAACGGGCTCCGCGCCACGTCATGCTCACGCCGGTCGGCGTGGACATCGTGGAAAGGGCGCGTCGCGTTCTTGCCGACGTTGAGCAAATGCGGGAAACAGCCCGACGTACCACGGATCCCGAAGCAGGCAGTGTTCGCCTGGGCATTTTTCCCACCCTTGGGCCGTATCTCCTGCCACACGTGGTTCCGCGGATTCGAGCACGCTTCCCCCGGCTTGAACTGCTGCTGGTGGAGGAGAAAACCGAAGCACTGCTGGGCATGCTGCGCGCCGGACGCCTCGACGCCGCCGTCCTCGCCCTGCCCCTGCACGAGGATTGGCTGGAGACGGAGTTCCTGTTCGAGGAGCCTTTCATGCTCGCGGTCCCCGATAGCCATCCGCTGGCAAGCCATCGCAACTTGATCCTCTCGGAACTCGCCGACCAGCATTTGCTCTTGCTGGAAGACGGGCATTGCCTGCGCGACCAGGCGCTCGAGGTGTGCTCGCTGGCTGGGGCCGGCGAGAAAGAGGGCTTCCGCGCGACCAGCCTGGAAACCCTGCGCCAGATGGTGGCCGCCGGCGTCGGCATCACGCTGTTGCCGATGCTCGCGGTAAAGCCGCCCGTGCCACCGTCCTCGAGCATTTCCCTGCGCCGGTTCCGCGACCCACCGCCCGCGCGCCGCGTGGCGATGGCGTGGCGCAGGAGTTCGGCGATGGCTACATTCCTGCGCGAGCTGGCCGTTGTGCTGCGCGACCTGCCACCGGGCCTGCTGCAGGCGCCGGCCGAACCAGTCCAGCTTGCCAGCCCGCGCTCAAAGCGACCGCGCAAGGCCAAATAGGCAGCCGGGATTTGGCCCCGCGGCGTGTGGAGGCCATCGGAACGATTGATTTCTCCTTGGCCGACAAGCGGACTATGCTCGGGCAGTCCCGAAGCTCCGGGGCCCAAGCAACAGCCACATTTCGAAACTAGCGGGAGGATTCAAATGTCACTGAAAGGCACACTCACCGAAGGCAACCTGAAAGCAGCGTTCGCCGGCGAATCGCAGGCCAACCGCCGTTACCTCTACTTCGCGCAGAAGGCCGACGTCGAGGGCTATAACGATGTCGCCGCGGTTTTCCGCTCGACCGCGGAAGGCGAAACCGGCCACGCCCACGGGCATCTGGAATATCTCGAAGCCACTGGCGACCCGGCAACGGGAATGCCGTTCGGCGACACGGCCAGTAACCTCAAGAGCGCCATTGCCGGCGAGACGCACGAGTACAGCGATATGTACCCGGGCATGGCGAAGTCGGCGCGCGATGAGGGCTTCGACGAAATCGCCGACTGGTTCGAAACCCTGGCCAAGGCCGAGCGTTCGCACGCCAACCGGTTCACCCGCGCGTTGGCCGAAATGGCGGCCTGACCAGCGGATGCGCGAAGGCAGCCTCGAGGCTCCGACACGACACCCGCTGGAGTGGAAGGGCGCGGAGTTCTGGGACCAGGCAGCGCTGGATCGCGAACTGGCGAGGGTCTTCGACATTTGCCACGGCTGCCGCCGTTGCGTCAGCCTGTGCCAGGCCTTCCCCACCCTGTTCGACCTGGTCGACAATTCGGCGACCATGGAAGTGGATGGCGTAGCGACCGGCGACTACTCCAGGGTCGTCGAGCAGTGTTACCTGTGCGACCTGTGCTACCAGACCAAGTGCCCCTACGTTCCGCCGCATCCGTGGAACGTCGACTTCCCGCACCTGATGCTGCGCGCCAAAGCGAACCGACATCGCCGCGGTGAAACGCCTGTTTCGGCCCGACTGCTGTCGAACACGAGGGCAATCGGCAAACTGGCGTCGATTCCCGTGATCGTGGAAGTCGTCAACCGCGCCAACCGGAGTCCTGCCCTGCGCGGGGTCCTGGAAAGCACGATGGATGTGCATCGGGACGCGCAGTTGCCGCGCTATTACTCACCCACGGCGCGCAAGCGCCTGTCGACAAGCATGAATGAGGGCACGGTCGCCACGCCGGCTGGGCCGACCACCGGCAAGGTCGCGATCTTCATCACCTGCTACGGCGACCACAACCATCCGCGCATGGTCGACGACCTGGTCGCAGTGCTTGGGCACAATGGCATCGCCGTCCGGCTGCTGTCGCGCGAATCGTGTTGCGGCATGCCCAAGTTCGAACTCGGCGACCTGGACACGGTGGAGCGCTACAAATCGGCCAACCTGCCGGTCCTGATAGAGGCGGTCGAGTCTGGCTGGGACCTGATTGCGCCGATTCCGTCCTGCGTGCTGATGTTCAAGCAGGAACTGCCGCTGATGTTTCCCGGTGACGCGCAGTTGCAGCGGGTGAAGCGGGCCTTCTTCGATCCATTCGAGTACCTGATGCTGCGCAATGCTGCGGGGCTGATGAATACCGACTTCAAGAACGCGCTGGGCAAGGTCGCCTGGCAGGCCGCATGCCACCAGCGCGTCCAAAACATCGGACCGAAGACGCGCGATTTACTCAACCTGGTCCCGGGCACTCAGGTGGTAACCATCGAGCGGTGTTCGGGGCATGACGGGACCTATGGCCTCAAGCGGGCGACTTACGCCAACTCCCGCAAGATCGCAAGGCCAGTCGAAGGCCGGGTCGCACAGGCGCAGGCCGATCATTTCACCTCCGATTGCGTGATGGCGGGCGCACACATCGCCCATGGACTTGGCGATGGCCGCGAGGCAGAGCATCCGATAACGCTGCTCCGGAAGGCGTATGGCATTTGAGGGGACCCTGTGAATATGATCGGAGCCATGGACAAGCTGACCCGTTCCGACATTCTGTCCCTGGAGCGTTACGCGGAGGAGCGGAGCGCGTTCCGGGCCCGCGTGATCGCGCACAAGAAGGCGCGCAACGTCGCGCTCGGCGACCACGCCAGCCTGCTCTTCGAGGACCGGCTGACCGTCCAGTACCAGGTCCAGGAGATGCTGCGCATCGAACGCATCTTCGAAGCCGATGCCATCCAGGATGAAATCGACGCCTACAACCCGCTGGTGCCCGATGGCAGCAACCTCAAGGCGACGATGCTGTTCGAGTTTCCGGATCCGGAAGTCCGCCTGCAGCGGCTGGCGCAACTGGGCGGCATCGAACACCGTGCGTACGCCGAAGTCGACGGCCGGCCGCGACTATTTGCCCACGCCGACGAAGACATGGAACGTAGCGCGGACGCGAAGACGTCCGCGGTACATTTCCTTCGTTTCGAATTCGCGGCCGACGATCTCGCCGCGTTGCGCAACGGCGCCGGGCTGAGCTTCGGGATCGACGATCCGCGACTTCCGGAACGCATGCAGGTTTCCGCTGCGACGCGGACAGCCCTGCTTTGCGACTTCAGCGACTGATCAGATGCCTCGCTGGCTCTACGCAGTGCTGATTGCACTCACCGCGGCGCTCTGGTGGGCCGGCCACCGCAGTTCGGCGCCCATGGCTGCCAGCCTGGATGGCAATCCGGCAATGACCGTGTGCCGCGCGCCGCTGCTTGCGCCCGAGGGCATGCAAGCCCAGCAATCCGATGTCGGTGGCCGGCTATCCCCGTTCCGCATGGGCGAGGCAACCATCTTCCCGTTGGCTGGATTCAGCGTGCAGGCGCGGGTCCTGTCACGCGAGAACTACTCATTGGGCCGCGAAGCCGACTATTCGCCGACCGACCTCGCCCTCGGCTGGGGTCCGATGAGCGAGCCAGGACTGGCAAGGCGCCTGAACGTCCACCAGGGCGGGCGCTGGTACCGCTACGGCTGGGGTAGCGAGGGTCCGCCCATGGCGCTGGGCGACATCGTCCGCCACAGCGCCAACATGCACATGGTTCCGGTTGATCGCGACGTGGCCAGGGCATTGTCGTCCGTGGACGCCGACGACATCGTGCGCATTCGCGGCTGGCTGGTGCGCATCGAGGGCGACAACGGCTGGCGCTGGCAGAGTTCGCTCAGCCGCGAGGACAGCGGCCCGGGCGCCTGTGAGCTGGTACTGGTTTGCTCGATAGACAGGCGCTGAAGGCTTTCGACAGCCGCGCCAGAGGCAATCGGAACCGCGCCTAGGTTACCCCACCCGCGATCGCCTGCACCTGGTCGCCGCCATACACGCGCGCCTTGGCCAGCGCTTTCTGCGCACGGTCGAGCATGAGTTGCGGCGTCCGCTCGCCGGGAAGCAGCTGCGAGGCACCGACGCTCAGCGACAGGATCGCACCTTCATGGGTGGGCAGCGCCTGGTCGCGCACCTGCTTGCAGATTCGCTCGGCCAGCAAGCGGGCGTCGCCAATCGCACGGCCGGCGAGCAGCACCAGGAATTCGTCCGGCGACTGCCGCCCGATGGTTTCGCCGTAGTCGGTTTCCTCGCGGATGGCATCAGCGACCTGGCGGGCAAGGTTGCCGCCGACGGCGGCCGGAAGCTCGCCAAAATCATCCATGCCGATACGCAGCACGGACAGTGGAATGCGCTTCTGCACTGAGTGATCGTGCGCCTTGCGTAGCAGTTGCTCGATCATCTCAGCCTTGAAGGCGCCTGAGTCCCCGTCGATTTCCTTGCCATGGCGCATCTGCAACACCAGCGCTGCCTCATCGGCCGCGGTAGTCGCCAGCGCCGCAAACTCGGCGCACAAATCCAGTTCTTCGTCGCTATAGGTGGCTTCGGCATCGCGCTCGATGATCAATGCGCCCCAGCCGGGCCGGTCGATTGGCAGGGGAATGATGGCGAGCATGACCTGCTCGAGCGGGCCTTCTGGACCGTCGAAATCGATGATGATCTGTTGCGGCGCCAAGGAGCGGCTCAGGTTTTTCATCAGGGAGCCGCGCTGGCTGAGCAGCATGCGAAAACGCGGCTCGGCATCCTTGGGCTCAACCAGCAGCAGGTCCTCATTGTGATAGTTCATGGCGACCACGGCTGCCGCGGTCTGCGGCAGGACCGGCTTCAGGCCAGCCATCAGCCGCCGGTAGGCAATCCATTCCATGTCGCCACGCGCCGCGCTTTCGATGCCTGCCTGTAGGCTCGAGACGACCATTTCACGGGCCTGCGCGATCTTCTCTTCCGCGCTCGGCTCGACAACCACCGCGCGCTTCACCTTCTCCCGCTCCTGCAAGGCCTGGCGAATCCACGGCAACGACAGGTAGACGAGCAACTGGAGTCCGAGCAACAACTGGAATCCGCGGCGAACGAGCATGCTGTCGGGGATCAGTTGCGCCATGGACATCGGGATGGCCAGAAGCGCGGGCAGCATGCCCAGCCACACTATCAGTGGCGTCCAACGCCAATGCCTGGGATCGAGCAATAGCGACGATCCACACATCAGCGCCGTGGCAGCCAGCAGGCAGAAGCCGACAAGCTGTAGTTGCGGCAGGAACTCCGACGGGACGAACATCGCGCCAGCGGCGAGCACAAGGAAGAACAAGGCGAGGCGGTCGAGCGCCACGGCGACGCCGGGGCTGATCTTCTCCAGGCCCGCATACTGGGCGCTGGCCCGAAGCAGCGTGGCGCAAGCGAGGATCCAGAGCGAAACCGGCAGGTTGCCATTTTCGGCGATGGCCCCGCCAACGATGCCGACCGGGAGATGGTGGTTGTCGGCCATGCTCGCGGCCAGGCCGGCCAACGCCGCCTGGGCCAGGCGAAGCGAGGATTCCCTGCCCATCAACCGGCGAATGATCGACAACAGGGCGACCAGCAGCAGCGAACCGTAGAGCAGGTTGTAACTGCGGCTCGCGGACTTGGCACCTGCCTCCGCCTGCTCCGCCGCAACCAGCCTTGGCTGCAGGTTCAGGGTCCCCTTGCCCTGCACCTGCAGATACAGCGTGCTGGCACCGACCGCATCGGCCGGTACCGGCAGCAGGAATGCGTCGGGCCAGCGTTCGCGCGCAGCAGGATCGACGGCGCTACTGGCGATCCCGCCATTGGCGCCAGGGCGGTCAAGCGACGGGCCAGAGTACAGATGGACGTGATCGATCGCCTGCCGGGACAGGCTGATGTAGCGGCGGGCACCGTCCTCGGGCAGATCCATCCTGAGCCGAAGCCACAAGGTCTTGCCCTGCGGCGCTACGAGGGTCAGGCCCTGGCCGACCAGCGGGTTGAAGCCGACGCGCGCCTGACCGCTGGCAATTTCGGCAAACTCGACACCGTGATCGGTCTCGGCGATCGCCAGTCGCATGTCCGCCACTTGCACTGCGGCAACCGCGGCCGGCGACGCGATGCCCAGCAGCATCGACAGCAGCCCGACGTTCAAGATCCTGATCCAGCTTGTTGAACTCACCGTCGGACTCCGTTACGCCTCGTGCCAGTGTGCCGCAAATCAGTGGCTCGTCATATGACGCCCGGCCGGCTCGGTTAAACTTGCCCTCCGCCCAGAACCGAGTCGCCAGGCCGAATGAACGAGAATCGCGACCAGGCTCCAGCCGAGAAGCAGGACTTCATCAGGCAGATCGTCCGCGATGACATCGCGGCCGGCAAGCACGCCCTGGTGCGGACCCGGTTTCCGCCGGAGCCGAACGGTTACCTGCACATCGGCCATGCCAAGAGCATCTGCCTGAACTTTGGCATCGCCGGTGAGTTCGCCGGCATCTGCAACCTGCGCTTCGACGACACCAATCCGAGCCGCGAGGATCCCGAGTACGTGGAAGCGATCAAGGACGACGTCCGCTGGCTGGGTTTCCAGTGGGCGGAGTTGCGCCACGCATCGGATTACTTCGAGGTGTTCTACCGCTCCGCCCTGAAGCTCATCGAGAACGGCAAGGCCTACGTTTGCGACCTGAGCCCGGACCAGGTGCGCGAATATCGCGGCACGCTGACCGAGCCGGGCCGGGCTTCCCCGTTCCGCGAACGCAGCGTCGCCGAAAACCTCGACCTGTTCCAGCGCATGCGCGCCGGGGAATTCCCCGATGGCGCGCGGACGCTGCGCGCGCGGATTGACATGGCCAGCGGCAACATGAACCTGCGCGACCCGGCGATCTACCGCATTCGCCATGTCGCCCACCAGAACACCGGCGATGCCTGGCCGATCTACCCGATGTACGACTACGCGCATTGCATCTCCGACGCGGTCGAGGGAATAACCCACTCGCTGTGTACGCTGGAGTTTGAGGACCACCGGCCACTTTACGACTGGTGCATCGACAACATCGACCTGACTGTGCACCCGGAGCTCTGGCAGCCACTGGTCGATGCCGGGCTGAAGACACCAGTGTCGCGGCCGCGGCAGATCGAGTTCTCGCGGCTGAACATCAATTACACGGTGATGAGCAAACGCAAGCTGATGGCGCTGGTGCAGGAAGGCTTGGTGTCGGGCTGGGATGATCCGCGCATGCCGACACTGCAGGGTCTGCGTCGCCGCGGCTACACGCCAGCCGCCTTGCGCCTGCTCGCCGACCGCATCGGCATTTCCAAGCAGAACTCGCTGACCGATTTCTCGGTGCTCGAAGGCTGTGTGCGCGAAGACCTGGACGGCAAGGCCTCGCGCCGGATGGCGGTGATGGATCCACTGAAACTGGTGATCGCGAACCTGCCGGAAGCACACCAGGAAACGCTGGATTTCCCGAACCACCCGAAGGACGCAGCGCAGGGCACGCGTTCGCTTCCGTTCTCCCGCGAGCTATGGATCGAGCAGGACGACTTCATGGAAGTCCCCACCAAGGGCTTCCACCGGCTGGTTCCCGGCGGCGAAGTTCGCCTTCGCGGCGTCGGCATCGTTCGCTGCGACGAGGTGGTCAAGGACGGGGCCCGCATCGTCGAATTGCGCGGCACGCTGGACCCGACATCGCGCGCAGGCATGCCCGGCGCCGATCGCAAGATCAAGGGAACCATCCACTGGGTCAGTGCCCGACACAGTGTCGCGGCGGAAGTCCGGCTTTACGACCGGTTGTTCGTGGTGCCGGACCCGGACAACGACGCCGAGGGCAAGAGCTACCGCGATTACCTCAACCCCGACTCGGTGCGCGTGGTCCGCGGCTATCTCGAGCCGCTGGCCGCAGGCGTCGCGCCCGAATACATTTTCCAATTTGAAAGACTTGGCTATTTCGTTGCCGATCGCCGCGACCATCGACCGGACGCGCCAGTTTTCAATCGCACGGTAACGCTGCGCGATGTCTGGGCACGCACCGGTGCTGGTTGAACGCGCAGCTCGCAAGGAGTTGTCGATGAAGACAGGCAATCCATTACTCGCCCGAATCGCCTGGCTGATCCTGGCGGCTTCGATCCTCGCAGCCTGCGCGCGCGCGCCCGAACCTGCGCCCGAAGCCTCCCCGACGAGCGATGCAAGCACTCCCGCGGCCGCAATCGCTCGTGCGCCCGAGGCAACCACGCCGATCGCTGATGCGCCGCCTGCTGCGGCGGCGCTGTCCGCCGAGCCCGCCGAGTCGAGCAAACCAACCGAGCCAAACGAGCATAACGAACCGTCGACAAGCGCCAGCAGCGAACTTCGCTGCAAGACCAGTGCCGACTGCGCGGTGAAGGACGTCGGAAGCTGCTGCGGCTACCAGCCGCGCTGCCTCAGCAAGGACGCGCAGACATTCCCCGAGCAGGTCAAGGCGCAATGCGCGAAGGACGGTCGCGCCGGCATTTGCGGCTTTCAGGATATCGCCAGTTGCGAATGCGTGGCTGGCCAATGTGCAGCATCGGCGTCCACGGGCGGGACCCTGGTGCAGTGATGCTCTACGCCCAACTGCACCTGACCTTGCCGGCCTGGGTCCACGACGAAGTGGATCCGGCCCGAATCTACCCGGATCCGGCGAGCCGGATCGCATTGGCGATCGACCTGTCGCGGCTCAACCTGCACCACCGTAGCGGTGGTCCATTTGGTGCGGCGGTGTTCAACGACGCCGGTCGGCTGGTGGGCATTGGCGTCAATCGCGTCGTGCCGTCCCAGTGTTCGGCCGCACATGCCGAAGTGATGGCCCTGGCCACCAGCCAGCAACGGGTGCAACGCTATCGCCTGAACGACTCCGGTGAGCGTTTCACGCTGGCCAGCTCATCGCAACCTTGCTCAATGTGTTTCGGCGCATTGTTGTGGGCCGGCATCGATGAACTGCTGGTCGGCGCGCGCGCCGAAGACGTGGAGTCGCTGGCCGGTTTCGACGAAGGGCCACTTCCCGAGGATTGGGTTGCGGAGCTTGGCAAACGCGGCGTCAGCGTCCAGCGAGACCTGATGCGCGACCACGCGCGCGACGTACTGCGCGAGTATGGGGAGAGCGGCATTGTCTACTGAGCCAACCTTACCGGCTGCCGATAACGCGAGTGACGGACTGCTTGCGTATTGCCGGCCGGGCTTCGAGCCGGAGTTGGCCGCCGAGTTGAGCGAGCGCGCCGCGCTGGCAGGGTTCGCTGGCTATGCACGCACCCAGCGCCATGCCGGCTACGTGGAATACCTCGGCGCCGACGGCGTCGCCCTGACCGCCGCCCTGCCGCTCAGCGAACTCATCTTTGCCCGCCAGAAGCTCCGGCTGATCGCCGACCTCGATGGCCTTGATGGCAAGGATCGGATCGCGCCGATGTTCGATGCGCTCGCAGGCAAGGGTCGCTACGGCGACTTATGGGTAGAGCACCCCGATTCGGATGAAGCCAAGCAGCTGGCCGGGCTTGCCCGCTCCTTCGCCAATGCCTTGCGTCCTGCCCTGCGCAAGCGCGGCCTGCTCACCGAGCGCGAGGACCCGCGGTTACCGCGCCTGCATGTCTGTTTCCTCGCCGGCGACCATGCCTTGCTCGGCGCCAGCGATGTCCGCGACAGTTCGCCCTGGCCGCTCGGCGTGCCGCGTCTGCGGCAGCTGTCCGAAGCGCCGAGCCGATCTGCGCTCAAGCTCGAGGAAGCCTTGCTGACACTGGTTACGGCCGAGGAACGGACGCGACTGATCAAGCCGGGCATGTGCGCGGCCGATCTGGGCGCCTCTCCTGGCGGCTGGAGCTGGATCCTGGCTCGACAGCACATCCGCGTCCTGGCCGTGGACAACGGTCCGATGTCGGAGGCAGCCATGGCGACCGGCATCGTCGAACACGTGCGCGCCGATGGCTTCAGCTGGAAACCGCCGAAGCCGCAGGACTGGCTGGTTTGCGACATGGTCGAATCGCCGCGCAAGGTCGCGCAGCGCATGGCCGAATGGTTTGCCCATGGCTGGTGCGAGCACGCGATCTTCAACCTCAAGCTGCCGATGAAGAAACGCTGGGAGGAAACCCGGCTGTGCCTGGCCGCGTTCGCCGAGAACGCCGGCAAGCCACTGACCGTGCGGGCACGCCAGCTCTACCACGATCGCGAGGAAATCACCGTATTCGCAACCAATCCCGAAGCCAGGGCGCGCGACTTGTGATCGGCCTGGCGCGCCTGTTGTCGGCGATCGCCATGGCAGTGCTGCTCGCGACTGGCAGCGCGGTTGCGCAGACGCGATCGAGCTACTTTGAGGCAGTGGACTTGGACGGCGATGGCCGCGTGTCGCTCCCGGAGTTCCTCGAACGCATGAGCTGGGCATTCCGGCAGATGGATCGCAATGGCGACCAGATACTGAGCCCGGACGAACAACTGGTGCCAGATGCGCCGACCGTGACGCTGGCCGACCTGCATCGGCGCCTTACCGAACAGTTCCGCCGCCAGGACAGCAACCGCGACGGCTGGCTCAGCGCGCGCGAATTGCTGGCGCCGCCGGCCTGATCAGGCGCCCGCCGCCCGCTTCCAGAGCAGGTGGGCGAACGGTGGAAGTTTCCCGGCCAATCCGAGCAGCGGCCCGCGCAAGAGGGTCGGCAGCACGGCGTCGTTGGAGAACAACGCATTGATGGCCCCGAACGAATAGGCGGCGACCGCGTTTTCGCTCCGGCGCTCGCGGGCCCAACGCTGCAGCCGATCGGATCCATCGAACTCAAGGTTGCCCGCCTGGGCGCGGCGCACCACGTTCGCCAGTGCCGCGACATCGCGCAGCCCGAGGTTTACGCCCTGTCCTGCAAGTGGGTGCACCACGTGGGCTGCGTCGCCAATCAAGGCCACGCGCCCGCGCATCATTTCGCTGGACAAGCGGCGGCGCAGCGGAAACGCCAACCGGCGAGATACTTCGGTAACTTCACCCAGGCGCGCGTCGAAGGCGCGAGTCAGCTCCGTGCAGAAGGGTTCGTCGCCGCATTCCAGCAGGCGCCGGGCCTCGTCATCGGGCAGCGACCAGACGATCGAACTGCGGCCGTCGCTGCACGGAAGCAATGCCAGCGGCCCTCCCGGCAGGAAGCGCTGCCAGCAGGTTTCGGCATGCGGCAATTCGGTGCGCACGTAGGCCACGATTGCCTGCTGGCCATAGTCATGCTCGCTCGACTGGAAGCCGGCCAACTCGCGCACGCGCGACGCCGCGCCATCCGCGCCGAGCACCAGGCGCGCGCGAATTCGGCGTCCGCTGACGAGGACCAGGGTCGCGCCGGTGTCATCGCACTCCAGAGCGTCCAGCGACTCAGGGCAGAGACGTTCCACCTGCGGATGCTCGGCCAGCGTTGCCCATAAGCGATCGACCAGAAGCCCGTGCTCTACGACATGGCCGAGGTTAGCGCGACCGAGTTGGTCGGCATCGAAGCACAGCTCGCCCTCACCCGCCGCATCCCATACGCGCATCCGCCGGTAGGGTTGCACGCGTGCGTCGGCAATAGGCTTCCAGGCACCGAGCGATTGCAGCAGGGATTGGGCATCGGCGGCGAGTGCATAGACACGCAGGTCCGGATCGCACGCGCTCCAGGGCGGGGGACGCCGGGACTCAACAATGGCGACGCGAAGTCCCAGTTGCGCCAGTGCCAGCGCCGCGCAGCTGCCGACCACGCCGGCACCGACGATCGCCACGTCGAGAACATCGCGACGGCTCAACTGGGGCCTCGCGCCAGCCGGGGAACGCGGCCGCGGAAGCCCATGGCCCCCGCCACCAGCGGCGCCGACAGTCCTGGCACATGGCCCAAAGCCAGCAAGCCGAGCGAACGCAGCAGCCGCATCGATGCACCGGGGCTGGTGGTCGAGCGAACCAATCCGTCGGAGAACGCGAGCGTGTCTTGCCGGTCCTCGCGTCGCGATTCGACGTAGGCTGCGAGCAATGCCGGCGAGCCGGGATCGACTGTGTCCATTAATTCAGCCAGTGACAAGGCATCGCGCAGTCCGAGGTTGAAGCCCTGGGCACCGATCGGATGGATGGTCTGCGCCGCGTTGCCCACCAACACCGCCCTCGGCGCCACCAGCCGCTCGGCGAGTACGCGCGTGATCGGATAAGCACTACGCCGTCCGATCCGCTCAATGCGTCCGGCGCGCCAGCCGAAGCGACGCTGGAAATAATCCATGTATTGCCGGTCATCCATGGCCATGACCGATGCCGCTTCGTCGCTGCCTACGGCGCACACCGAGCCATAGTCCCGCGCGATCGGCAGCAACGCCACCGGACCGTCGCCGGTGAACCGTTCGTAGGCGGTTCCATCGGCGGGCCGATCGGTACCGACGCTACAGACCAGCAGTGATTGTCCGTAGTCGAACTCCTCGGCGGGAATGCCCAGTGCGTTGCGTGCCGACGAGCGTGTACCGTCGGCTGCCACCAGCAGCCGGGCGCGCGCGGTGGATTGCCCTTCCTCGCCCTGCAGCCGGACTGTCACGGCGTCGTCGGCGACCTCGATTCCGGTCACGGTGCAGGGGCGCAGGAGTTGCGTGCCCTGCAACCGGGACAGGCGCCGCTCCAGGGCCTGGCCAAGCTCGCGGGCCGAAACGACTCCGCCGAAGGCTTCGCGGCCGAGCTCGGCAGCACTGAGGCGCACGGCCCCGAAATCGCCGGCTCGGCTGACGTGGATGCGACGGATCGGACTGGGCAGCGATGTCATTTCCGCGAGCACGCCCAGCGCACCCAGCGCATTCAAGCTGGCTGCGGCCAGCGCGAGCTTTCGTTCGTCGAATCCCGGGGCCGGCGAGTTCGGCAGGCTGGCCTCGACCAGTCCTACGCGCAGGCCGCTGCCCTCCAGCGCGCAGGCCAGGCTGCAGCCGACCAGACCGCCGCCAAGGATGAGGATGTCGAATTCAGGATTCACAACTAGTTCGGGTCGCAGGCTGACGCGTTGCGCTATCCTAACGGCCTGCCCGGCTGTCGCCTACGACTTCAGCGGCGCGATCCGATCGTTCATCTGCATGCGGAACCATTCCATGACCTCCAAGCCGTCCTCGCTGTTCGCTTCCGGCCCGGTCCTGCTCGCGGGCATCATCCTGCTGGCGGCCCTGTCGCGGCTGTTGCCGCACCCGCCCAATTTCTCGCCGGTGGAGGCGGTCGCGCTGTTCGGCGGCGCCTATTTCGCCAGGCGCTCCACCGCGCTGTGGGTTCCGCTGCTGGCAATGCTGGTGTCCGATCTCGCACTCGGCGTGATCAATGGCGGGATCTACGCGGAATACTTCCTCAGCGCCGGTTTCCTGCTGGTCTACCTGTGCATTGCCGTTTCCACGGTGCTGGGCTTCGGGCTGCGCGGCCGCGTGTCGGCGTCGCGGGTGTTTGGATATTCACTGCTGGGTTCGCTGCTGTTCTTCCTGGTTACCAATTTCGGGGCGTGGCTCGGTTCCAGTTTCTATCCGCAGACCGGCGCCGGCCTGGTCGCCGCCTACGTGGCTGGCATTCCGTTCTTCCAGAACACCGTGCTTGGCACTTTGTTTTACTCCGCCCTGATGTTCGGCAGCGTTGCCTACCTGCGCCGGCGCAGTCCCGCACTGCTGGCGCAAACGGCCTGAGCCGGACGCTGACCGATATGGGTAACCGTCTGTCGAAGATCTACACGCGCACCGGCGATGATGGCAGCACCGGCCTTGGCGATGGCGCGCGCGTTTCCAAGGATTCTGCGCGTGTCTGCGCTTACGGTACGGTGGACGAAGCCAATTCAGCGATAGGCGTGGTGCTGGCCGACGAGATACCGGCCGCCGTTCGCGAAGTACTGGTCGCTGTCCAGCACCAGATGTTCGACCTTGGCGGCGAGCTATGCATTCCCGGGCATTCGGCCATCTTCGATGTCGACATCGCACGACTGGAAACGCAGCTCGATGGCTTCAATGCGGACTTGCCGCCGCTGAAGGATTTCATCCTTCCCGGTGGCGGTATTGCTGCCGCGCACTGCCACCTGGCGCGGACCATCTGCCGTCGCGCCGAGCGTGAGGTGGTTACTCTCTCGCACCATGATGCGGTGCGCCCGGAAACGGTCCGCTACCTCAATCGACTGTCCGACCTGTTGTTCGTCATCGCCAGGGTGCTGTCGCGTGCCAGCGGCCACGGAGAGGTGCTCTGGAACCACGACCGCCGCAAGGGTTGAGATGCTGCTGTACACGCATCCGGCCTGCCTGCTGCACGATCCCGGGCCGGGTCATCCGGAATGCCCGGCGCGGCTGGAAGCCGTGCTTGACGCGCTCCGGAGCCAGTACGACGAATCGTCCTGGCTCGACGCGCCGCGAGCTTCCCGCGCGCAACTCACCCGCGTGCACAGCGAGCAACTGGTCGGCCTGATCCTCGATTCAAGCGTCGTCGACCACCTGCGCCTGGACGCGGACACCGTGTTGTCGCCGCATTCGGCCGAAGCCGCATTGCGCGCGTGCGGCGCCGGCATTACCGCCGTCGATGCACTGATGGAAGGCGTCGATAACCATGCGTTCTGCGCCGTGCGGCCACCGGGGCATCACGCAACGTCATCGACCGCCATGGGCTTCTGCCTGTTCAACAGCATCGCAGTAGCCGCCGCGCACGCGCTCGATGCGCACCGATTGCGGCGCGTGGCCATCCTGGACTTCGACGTGCACCACGGCAACGGCACCCAGGACATCTTTGAGAATGAGCCGCGGGTGCTGTACCTGAGCTCGCACCAGTGGCCGCTGTACCCGGGATCCGGCGCCGCCAGCGAACGTGGCATCGGCAACATCGTCAATGCACCCCTGCCACAGCGCAGCGATGGCGTCGAGTTCAGGCAAGCCTGGGCCGGCACGCTGTTGCCTGCCCTGGCCGCCTTCGAGCCAGAGCTGTTGCTGGTCTCCGCCGGTTTCGACGGCCACCGCCTCGATCCACTGGCCGACCTTGCACTGGAGGCCGAGGACTACCGCTGGCTGGGCCGGCAGATCGCGACGCTGGCGGAGCAATTCGCCGGTGGACGCGTATTGTCGATGCTCGAGGGCGGATACAGCCTCACCGCCTTGCGCGAGTGCAGCGTCGCCTTGCTTGCCGGCATGCAGGAAGGGGCCAATTCAGGCAACGCCTCGGGCTAGAATGTGCGCCATTGCATTTCCAGGATTTACCCGGTGCGCCAGACCACCCTGCGAGTATTGCCGCTGTGCCTGGCCATTTCCGGCGCAGTGCAGGCCGCCGAGGAAGTCCAGCCCACCTGGATGTTGTGCGGTAGCCCAAGCACGATTCCCCTGTTCACCGAACTTGCCAACGGCCCGTCCGATCGCGCGTCGGCGCCGACCGACATCGACGCAGACCAGCTCGATGTCCGCGAAACGCAACGGACGGTATTCTCCGGAAACGTCGAGATGGTGCACGCGGACCAGTGGCTGAACACCGACAAGGTCACCTTCACCCACGATAGTGAGCAGTTCGTCACCGAGGGCCTGGTTCGCTACCAGGACCGCCAGGTGCGACTGACTGCAGAGGGCGCTTCCGGCGACCAGAAGAATGATGCGCTGAGCCTGCGCGGCGTCCGCTATCAGTTCAACGAAGATCTCGGCAACGGCACCGCTGAAAGCGCGGAGATGAAAGGCCCGGTCGGCACGCTGACACGCGCCACTTACTCGACGTGCCCACCCGGACAGCGGCAGTGGGAATTTTCCGCCGGCAATATTTCGGTCAACAATGAAACCGCGACCGGCAAAGCGCGCAACGTGACCCTGCGACTGGGCAAGGTGCCGGTGATCTGGCTGCCGTTCCTGAGCTTCCCGACCGACAACAAGCGCCGCACTGGATTGCTGGCGCCGACCATCGGCCGCGACGATCGCAACGGCCTCGACATCAAGTTGCCCTTGTACCTCAACCTCGCGCCGAACTACGACGCAACGCTGACGCCGCGCTGGCTTTCCAAGCGCGGCCTGATGCTGGGCGGCGAATTCCGCTACCTGACGTGGCGTTCGCGCGGCAGCTTCAACGGCAGCTGGCTGCCGAACGATGACATCACCGGCGACGACCGCAGCCTCCTCAACTTCGAGAACTACAGCACGATCAATCGCCACTGGTACGCCAGCACGCATCTGAACAGCGTGAGCGACAAGTTCTACCTCGGCGATTTCGGCGATTCGATCGACGCCACGTCGATTTCGCTGTTGGCCAGCGACGTCGGCTTCTACGGCCGCGGCAAGTACTGGTCGGCGAGCCTGAGCGCGGAATCGTGGCAGATCGCGAGTCCTTTACTGGCCGACGGTGATGAACCCTACCGCCGGCTGCCGCGACTCCAGGCCACCGCCAACCGCCCGCTCGCGCGCTGGCTCGAAGCGGGCCTGGACGTCGAGGCGGTGCGCTTTAGCCACGATTCGCTCGATCCGGCCAGCCCGGCCAACGCGAACCGCTACGACGGCGGCAACCGGGTTGATTTTCGCCCTTACCTGCGCTTCCTGTTCGGCGGCAATGCCTGGTTCGTCACGCCGCAACTGGCCTGGCGTTACACCGCGTACAACGCGCTGGATGGCGTGCCTGTCGAGAACGGCGCCTCGAGCAACATCACCCGAAGCCTGCCGATTGCAAGCGTCGACGCCGGTGCGTACTTCGAGCGCGATACGAGTTGGGGCGGCAAGGACTATATCCACACGCTCGAGCCCCGGCTGTACTACCTCCACGTGCCGTACAGGGAACAGTCCGAGCTGCCAATATTCGACACCCGCGAGCTGACCTTCGGGTGGACCTCGCTATTTCGCGACAATCGCTTTGGCGGCGCCGACCGACAGTCGGATGCAAACCAGCTGACCTTGGCCGTGACCACCCGCCTGCTGGGCACCGACGATGGCCGCGAGCGGCTGAGCGCCGGCATCGGCCGAATCAGTTACTTCGACCAGCCGCGGGTGAAGCTGCTGGGCACCGACCCGGACGCCTCCGACAATGGCAGTGCCTGGATCGCCACCTTGGGCCTGTCTCTGAGCGACCGATGGAGCCTGGGCCTGACCCATCAGTGGGATCCCGACGACCGCCTGACCGATTTGTCCTCGGTGCACGGCCAGGTGCGCCTGCCCGGCGGCGCCATCGTCAATGCGGCCTATCGCTACCGGCGCAGTTCGCTGAACCAGCCGGCGCTGGAACAAACCGACCTGAGTTTTGTCATACCGGTCAACGCCAACTGGAACCTGTATGGCCGATGGAACTACTCGCTGTACGACAACCAGACCATCGAGGCCCTCGGCGGCTTCGAATGGAAGAGCTGCTGCGTGGCCGTGCGCGTCCTGGGCCGGCAGTACATCCGCAGCTTCGACAGCCGCCAGAACCTGGGGCTCTACCTTGAAATCGAACTCAACGGACTGGGCAGTTTCGGCCGGGATACGGCCCGTTTGCTCGATAATGCTATCCTTGGCTATACCCGCTGACCGCCTGCGCCACGTTGGCGCGCCCCGGAGTGTCTGACCCGATGAAACCAATTTTCTCCGCACTGTTCGCTGCCGTTCTCGCTGCCTCCCCGGCCCTGCCGGTCGCCGCCCAGGCGTTGCCGTCCAATTCCATCGACAACATCGTTGCGGTGGTCAACGAGGACGTGATCCTGCGCAGCGAACTCGAACTGGCGGTAGCCAACGTGAGCAAGCAATTTGCCGGCGGCCAGGGCGGCCAGCTGCCGCCGCGCGACGTGCTGGAGCGACAGGTGCTCGACCGCCTGATCGTGATGCGCCTGCAAGTGAACCGCGCCGCCGAATCGGGCATCCGCATCTCCGACCAGGAGCTACAGCAGGCAGTCGCGATGATCGCCAACCAGAACAAGATGTCCGTCGACGAGCTACGTGGACGCCTGGTCGCGGACAACCTGAGCTTCGACGAGTTCCAGTCCAACCTGCGCGATGAAGTGACCGTGCAACGCCTGCGCCAGCGCTACGTGCAGAGCACCGTGCAGGTCAGCGAAGCGGAAATAGACCAGCTGCTCGCCACCCGTCAGGTCGGCGACGCCGAAGTACGGCTGGCCAGCATCCAGATCGCCGTTGCCGAGGGCGCGACCCCGCAGGACGTGGCCACTGCACGGGCGAAGATCGACGAAGTGCGCGCGATGATCCAGCGCGGCGAAATCGACTTCCGCTCCGCCGCGATCCGCTACTCGCAGGCGCAGAACGCGCTGGACGGCGGTGAGATCGGCTGGCGTTCCCTTGGCTCGGTGCCGCCGGCGTTCGCCAATGTGCTGAAGGCGATGACCCCAGGCCAGATCACTGAGCCCCTGCGCGGCCCGAACGGCTTCCAGATCGTGCAGCTCGAGGAAGTCCGCGACGCCGGCGTCCAGAAGGTGACCCAGTACAAGGCGCAGGACATCATGGTCGCCACCAGCGAGGTGGTCGGCGAGGAAGTTGCCCGCCAGAAGATCGAAGCGCTGCGCGCGCGGATCGTGGCCGGCGAGGATTTTGCCAAGGTCGCCACCGAAGCGTCCGATGACGCCCAGACCCGCGCCAAGGGTGGCGACATGGGCTGGTTCGCGGCGGAAGCCTGGGGCAGCGCTGTCGGCAGCCAGGTCCAGCAACTGGCGGATGGCGAGCTGTCGCCGATCTTCCAGAGCAACGTCGGCTTCCACCTGATCAAGCGCAACGGCATGCGCGAACAGGACGTGACCGAGGAAAATCGCCGCAACCAGGCTCGCGAAGTCATTGGCCAGCGCAAAGCCGAGGAAGCATATGAGCGCTTCCTCCGCCAGCTGCGAGCCGAAGCTTACGTCGACAGCCGGCTCACCGGCGTTTGATCGGCTGATGCGCCCGCGGCTGGCCCTGGTCCCGGGCGAGCCCGCTGGCGTCGGACCCGAGCTGTGCGTGCGCTTGGCCCAATTCGAGCAACCGGCCGAGCTGGTCGCCATCGCCGATCCGGATACCCTGCTCGCTGCGGCCAGCCAATTGCGACTGCCACTGCAGCTTCGCGAGCCAGGCGGTCCCTGCGGTCCGGGCGAGCTCGCCGTGATTGTCCAGCGCCAGGCCACCAGCGTGGTATTCGGACACGCCGATCCAGCTAATGCCCGTGCCGTGGTTGATGCCTTGCTGCGCGGCGCGCGCGGCTGCCTGGATGGTGAATTCCACGGGCTGGTCACCGGGCCGGTGAACAAGGCCAGCATCAATGCCGGCGGCATTGCCTACACCGGGACCACCGAACTGCTGGCCGGCCAAGCCGGCGTGGACGTGGTGATGATGCTCGCCAACCCGACGCTCCGGGTCGCGCTGGCGACCACCCACCTGCCGCTGCGCGCCGTCGCGGATGCCATCACCGCGGACTCGCTGACACGGACACTGCGCATTCTCGAACTCGCACTGCGCACGCAGTTCGCGCTGCCGAAGCCGCGCATCGCGGTGCTCGGCCTCAACCCGCATGCAGGCGAGGCCGGCTTGCTCGGTGATGAGGAAATCACGACGATCATCCCAGTGCTGGATGCGCTGCGCACTGAGGGATTCGACCTGGTGGGCCCGCTGCCCGCCGATACCGCTTTCCTGCCACGCCATCTGGCCGGCTTCGATGCGGTGCTCGCGATGTACCACGACCAGGGTTTGCCGGTGCTCAAGCACGCCGGATTCGAGCAGGCAGTGAACATCACGCTCGGATTGCCCTATCCCCGCGTCGCGGTGGACCATGGCACCGCGCTGGAGATCGCCGGCAAGGGTACGGCCGACCCTTCCAGCCTCGTCGCTGCGGTCGAGCTCTGTGCTCGCCTGGCGCGGCCGCGGCGGCACGCATGAGCCATTTCAAGGAACCGCCGAAGAAGCAGCTTGGCCAGCACTTCCTGCACGACCGCAGCGTGATCGAGAAGATCGTGCTGGCGGTGTCACCGCAACCCGGGGACATGCTGGTCGAGATCGGTCCGGGCCAGGGCGCCATCACCTTTCCGCTGCTCTCACGGCATGGCGCGTTGACGGTAATCGAATTCGACCGCGACCTGATCACGCCCTTGTCCGAGGCGGCGCACGGACTGGGCGACCTGACCATCGTGCACAAGGACGTACTGAAGGTGGACTTTGGCAAGCTCGCGGGCGAGCAGCGGGTCCGGCTGGTCGGTAACCTGCCCTACAACATCTCCACGCCGATCCTGTTCCATGTGCTGGAGCATGCCGAGGCGATCATCGACATGCATTTCATGCTGCAGAAGGAAGTGGTCGACCGGATGGCGGCGGCGCCCGGCAGCAAGGTCTATGGCCGGCTCAGCGTGATGCTGCAGGCAGTCTGCGACGTGGTGCCCCTGTTCGTGGTCGGGCCGGCGGCGTTCCGGCCACCGCCGAAGGTGGACTCGGCAGTGGTTCGGCTGCTGCCCAAGCCGGCATCCGCGGTCGGAATCGCCGATCCTGCGCTGTTCGAACGGCTGGTCCGTGACGCGTTCGGGCAACGGCGCAAGACCCTGCGCAACGCGGTCCAGGCAGTGTGCAGCGCCGAGCAGATCAGCGCCTCGGGCCTGCGCCCCGACTTGCGCGCCGAACAGGTGGCGGTGGCCGAGTTCATCAATCTGTCCAACTATCTGTCGGCTAACCCGGGCGCGACGGAACTTCCGTAAAATGGGCACATGACCGCCCCTACGCATGCCATCGACGTCAACGTCCACAGCCGTTTCCTGCCCGAGCAGTCCACGCCGGAGGATGGCCGCTTTGTCTTCGCCTACACCATCCGCATCCACAACAGCGGGCAGGTGCCTGCCCGGCTGATCAGCCGGCATTGGCTGATCACCGACGGCAACGGCAAGGTGCAGGAAGTGAAGGGCGACGGCGTGGTCGGCGAACAGCCCTGGCTGCGCCCCGGCGAGGACTTCGAGTACACCTCCGGCGCCGTGCTCGAGACGGGCATGGGGACCATGCAGGGCAGCTACCAGATGCTTGCCGACGATGGCACCGAGTTCGACGCCAGCATCGCGCCGTTCACGCTGTGCGTGCCGCGGACGCTGCACTGATGGCTACCTACGCGATCGGCGACATCCAGGGCTGCTACGACGCCCTGCAGCGCTTGCTGGAAAAACTGCGCTTCGACCCCGCCAAGGACCGCCTGTGGTTCTGCGGCGACCTGGTCAACCGGGGCGGCCAGTCGCTCGAGGCGTTGCGGCTGGTCCATTCCCTGTCCATCCACAGCACAGTCGTGCTCGGCAACCACGACCTGTCGTTGCTGGCAATCGCGCAACGTGCGGAAGCCGACCAGGCCAAGGTCAATCCGGACCTTCGGCGAGTGCTGTTCGCGCCTGACCGTGACGTGCTGGTCGACTGGTTGCGCCAGCAGAAGCTGTTCCACGTCGACCGCGCGCTCGGGTTCGCAATGGTCCACGCCGGCTTCGCGCCGAAGTGGACGATCAAGATCGCCGAAGCGCGCGCGCGCGAAGCCGAAGACCAGTTGCGTGGCGAGGGCTTCCGCAAGCTGCTGCGCAACATGTACGGCGACAAGCCGGTCTGGAACCCGAAGCTGACCGGTCCCGATCGCTTTCGCGCGATCGTCAACATCTTCACGCGGATGCGCTATTGCACGCCGAACGGGCGCATCGGCTTCGAGGAAAAGGGTCGCCCGGGCACCCAGAAGCCAGGACTGTATCCGTGGTTCGACGTTCCCGGCCACGCGCCGCGCGAGCTTCCCGTCGTTTGCGGACACTGGTCCACGCTTGGATTGTTCATGGGCCTGGGTATCTACGGAATTGATACCGGCGCTGTCTGGGGCGGCAAGCTGACTGCGCTCGAACTGGGCCAGGAATTGCGCCTGCTCCAGGTACCCGGTCGCGAGGTCCCGGCCAACGAAGTCCGCCGCGCGGGCTGACAACAAGCGCGCTCAGCGCAACTTGTAGTCGACGAACTCGAATGCGAGTGCGTGTCGGCCATCGGCCGGATGCGCGCTGCGCTCGACAACCTCCCATCGCGATTCATCGAACGCCGGAAAGAAGGCGTCGGCGCCGACGACCTGGGTGTCAACGTGTGTCAGGTGCAGCGTGTCCGCCAGCGGCAGGAACAAGGCGTAAATCTCGCCGCCGCCAATGACCATCAATTCCTCGCCCGCGACCAGCGCCAGGCAGTCGGCGAGCGTGCGGACGCATTGCATGCCGGGAAACAGCGCCGCGCCCGAGCGCGAGAGCACCAGGTTGCGACGGCCAGGCAAGGCGCGGCCGATCGCCTCTGCGGTCTTGCGTCCCATCATCACCGGCTTGCCGAGCGTCAGCGCCTTGAAGCGCTTGAGGTCATCGGGCAGATGCCAGGGCAACTGCTGTCCGCGGCCGATCGCGCGGCAGCGATCAAGCGCAGCGACCAGCGCAATACGCGCGCTGCCAGCGCTCAGAATTCCGCCCTCAGGCTCTCGCTCAGTCGGCCCTTGTTGGCGAACTGCCAGTCGCCGTGGTACTCGACGTCGTCAACGCACCAGACGCCGTCATTGCGCGCGAGCAGCAAGGTGTCCTTCCAGCGCGTCTGGTGTTCTCCGCTTCCAGCCTGCATCGCCATGATCACTTCGGCGGTGTCGCCATCCACTGCAGTGCCGGCCGTCCGCACCGAATCGGGGCCCTCGAAAAGGCTGCTGAAGAGGTCGCCTTCAACCAGCGGCGGCTTGTCGTCGGGATGGGCAAGCCGATACTGTTTCTGGCGCTCCTGGGCGCCGGCAACCAGCGTCGCCAGGTTCGAGCAGAGGAACGCGCTGTAGGCATTCATCTCGCCGGCTTCAGGCAAGCCGCTATTGCCCAGGCGCTGATGCATCTCGTAGAAATCCAGCGCCAGCGCTGCGGCGGCCTGGGTATCGCTGGCGTCGGCAGTGGCCGAGGCAATTTCCGCCGCAGTGACCGTGCTCGCGGAAGCCGCCGCAGGTTTGTCCTTTCGCCATGGGAACCAGCTGCATCCGGCAAGCAGGCCCAGCAACAGGACTGGCCCGGCAAGCCGGGTAATGACGAGTAGTTGTCGTTTCATTGGATGCTCCCTCGGTGCATGTTTCAAACGGCGACCGGAGCCTTGATGGCGGCATGCGGCGCGTAGCCCTGGATCGCCACGTGCCCGGCCCGGAAGGCGAACAGGTCCCTGATTGCCGGATCAAGCTGCAACACGGGCAAGGCGCCCGGCGTGCGCGAGAGTTGCTCGCGTGCCTGGTCGAAATGGTTGGAGTACAGGTGGACGTCGCCAAACGTATGCACGAAGTCGCCGACGCCAAGCTCGCAGACCTGCGCGACCATGTGCGTCAGCAATGCGTAGCTTGCGGTGTTGAACGGCACGCCCAGGAAGATATCGGCGGAGCGCTGGTAGAGCTGGCAACTCAGCCTGCCATCGGCGACGTAGAACTGGAACATCGCGTGGCAAGGCATCAGCGCCATCTTCGGCAGGTCGGCGACATTCCATGCGCTGACGATCAGTCGTCGTGAATCCGGATTGCGCTTTATCTCATCGACCAGCCATTGCATCTGGTCGATTTCCACGCCGTCCGGCCCGCTCCATCGCCGCCACTGCTTGCCGTAGACCGGCCCCAGGTTGCCGTCGGCATCCGCCCACTCATCCCAGATGCCGACCTTGTTTTCCTTGAGGTAGGCGATGTTGGTGTCGCCCTGCAGGAACCAGAGCAGCTCGTGGACGATCGAGCGCAGGTGCAGTTTCTTGGTGGTGACCAGCGGAAATCCCTGGCGCAGGTCGAAGCGCAGCTGGCGTCCGAACAGAGAGCGCGTGCCGGTTCCGGTCCGGTCCGACTTGTCGGTGCCGTTCTCGAGGACGTCGGCCAGCAGGTCAAGGTATTGGCGCATGTTGCCTCCGCGAGAGCCACAGCAGCAGCAGTCCGATCGCTACCAGAGGCAGCGACAGGACCTGTCCCATGGTCAGCCATCCGAATGCCAGGTAGCCCAACTGCTGGTCGGGGACGCGAACGAACTCGACCAGGAATCGGAAGGCTCCGTACAGCAGCGCGAACAATCCGGACACCGCGTAGCGCGGTCTGGGCTTGCGCGAATACCAGACCAGCACGGCGAACATGACCAGTCCCTCCAGGGCCGCCTGGTAGAGCTGCGAGGGATGCCGCGCGTACTGGTCCAGCGCGCCGCTGGCGTGCAGGCGGCGCAAGTCTTCCATGGCAAGGCCGGTATAGGCGCCAAGGTCGTCGCGCGGAAAAATCACGCCCCAGTGGTCGCCGGTCAGCTTGCCCCAAAGCTCGCCGCCCACGTAGTTGCCGAGGCGGCCGAAGCCAAGACCGGCGGGAACCAGCGGTGCAACGAAATCCATGGTGTCGAAGAAGTGCAGGCGCCGCGATCGCGACCACCACAGCGCGGCAATCATCACGCCGATCAGACCGCCGTGGAAACTCATGCCACCCTCGTTGATCCGCAACAGGAACAAGGGGTCGGCCAGGAATTCCTTGAACGCGTAGAAGAACACGTAGCCGACCCGGCCGCCGAGCACGACGCCGAGCATGCCGTAGAACAACAGGTCTCCGAAGCCATTCTCGTCGACGCCGGGCAGGCGGCCGGCGCGAATTCTACGGCGACCAAGCCACCAGGCAACGCCGAACCCGAGCAGGTACATCAACCCATACCAGTGGATGCCATGCGGCCAGAACGGCAGCGGGATGGCGACCGGGTTGATGTCGTGCAGGACTGTCATGGGGTCGGCCGGCTCAGTCTCCGAAGCGCTTTGCCCGCCGCTTGGCCAGGATATTCAGCGACTCCACCGCGGCCGAGAACGCCATGGCGAAATAGAGCAGCTTGCGTTCGATGTGGATCTCGAAGCCATCGGCGATCAGCGCCACGCCGACCAGGATGATGAAGGCCAGCGCGAGCATCTTGATGGTCGGATTGCGGTCGATGAAGTCGCCGATCAGGTTCGATGCGAACATCATCACCGCCACGGCGATCATGATCGCGGCGACCATCACGCCGATGTGGTTGACCATGCCGATCGCGGTGATCACCGAATCGAGCGAAAACACAATGTCGATCACCGCGATCTGGGCAATGACGTAGCCGAACACGGCCGACGGCTTGGTGTCGATGTCCTCGTCCTCGCCGCGGCCCTCGACCGCATCGTGGATTTCCATGGTCCCCTTGACCAGCAGGAACAAGCCGCCGCCGATCAGCACCAGGTCGCGAACGGAAAAATTCTGTCCAAGCAGCGAAAACAGGTTGACCTGCATGCGCGCCAGCAAGGTCAGCGACAGTAGCAGCAGGATCCGGGTGACGCATGCCAGCATCAGCCCGAAGCGCCGCGCCGCCGGGCGCCGCTCAGGCGCTAGCCGGCTGACTGCGATGGAGATGAATACCAGATTGTCGATGCCCAGCACGATCTCGAGCGTCGCCAGCGTGAACAAGGCAACCCAGATTTCGCTGTTGAAGATCCATTCCATGCGTTTTCTAGCCCATCAACCGTGGGACGAGCACCAGGGCCCAGCACGCCAGGACGTTAAGGTCCGAGAGAAAAACCGCGGCTGAACCCATGTCCTTCGCGCGGCCCGCCAACTCGTTGTGTTCCGGGCCCCAGCGATCCACGACCGCCTCCAGAGCCGAGTTGAGCACTTCCACGATCAATACCACCATCATCGAGCCGATCAGGATCGCGCGCTCGACGCCACTGCCGCCAAGCCAGACGGCGATCGGCGCCAGCACGACGAACAGGTACACCTCGAGCCGGAAGGAGGACTCCACCGCCCAGGTGGCGCGCAGACCCTGCAGCGACCAGATGAATGCCTGCCAGGCCCTGAACGGACTGCGCGGCGCGTGGCTACCCGTGCTGTCGGCCATCAGATGTGCGCAGGCTCACCGGCAAACAGCTCGCTCGGCGCCGCGTCCGGAGTCACTTGCGGCGGCACGTAGGACAGGTCGAGGTCCTTGGCGGCCTTGACGTCGTCCAGGCGCCGGACCGGCGTCGTGTAGGGCGCGGACTTCATCCAGGCAGGATCGTTGGCGGCCTTGCCGAGCAGTTCGCCCATCACTTCGACGAACTGGTCGAGCACGTCCTTGCTTTCGGTCTCGGTCGGCTCGATCAGCAAGCACTCAGGCACCAGCAGCGGGAAGTAGTTGGTCGGCGCGTGGATGCCGTAGTCGAGCAGCGATTTGGAGAAATCGAGTGCGGTGATGCCGTTCTCCTTCTTCTGGCGCTGCACGGTCACGATGAACTCGTGCGACGCGCGGCGCTTCGGATAGGCGAGGTCGAAACCCTTTTCCTTCAGGCGCACCGCCAGGTAATTGGCATTGAGCGTGGCGAACTCGCCGACCCGGGTCATGCCTTCGCGGCCGAGCAGGCGCGCGTACACGTAGGCGCGGATCAACACGCCCGCGTTGCCGCCGAAGGCCGACAACTGGCCGATAGTCTGCGGCAGGTCGGCATAGCTGGCCTGGCGGAAGCGATCGCCGTCGCGGACCACCAGCGGCACCGGCAGGAATGGCTTCAGGCGCTCACTGACGCCAACGGCGCCGGCGCCCGGACCACCGCCGCCGTGCGGCGTCGAGAAGGTCTTGTGCAGGTTCATGTGGATGGCGTCGAAGCCCATGTCGCCCGGGCGGACCTTGCCGAGGATGGCGTTGAGGTTGGCGCCGTCGTAGTACAGCAGGCCGCCGGCCTCGTGCACGAGTCTGGAAATCTCGACGATGCGCCTTTCGAAGACACCAATAGTGCTGGGGTTGGTGAGCATGATTCCGGCAGTTTTCGGACCCAGTACTGCCTTCAATGCATCAACATCAATATCGCCTTCCGAATTGGTCGGAATTTCGCGGACCGTGCAGCCGCACATCACGGCTGTCGCCGGGTTGGTGCCGTGTGCCGCGTCGGGAACGATGATCTCGGTGCGTTCAAGATCGCCGCGCGAACGGTGGTAGGCCATGATCATGGCGACGCCGGCGAATTCGCCTTGCGCGCCCGCCATCGGCGACAGCGACACGCCGCCTTTCATGCCGGTGACGTCGGCGAGGATTTCCTGCAGGTCGTGCATGCAGGCCAGGAAACCCTGGCTCAGTGACTCGGGCGCGTACGGATGGCGGCCGACGAAGCCATCCATCAGCGCGATCGAATGGCAGGCCCTCGGGTTGTACTTCATCGTGCACGAGCCAAGGGGGTAAAAATTGGTGTCGATCGAGAAGTTCTTGCGGCTCAACTGGGTGTAGTGGCGCACCGCTTGCAGTTCGGAGACTTCCGGCAGTCCGATCGGCGTGTCGCGAAGGAAGCGCTTTGGCAGGGCCGGTGCTTCCGTCGGGCTGGCCAGTTGGGCGGAAGCGGTGCGGCCGGGCTGGGACTGCTCGAAAATCAGCATGGTGGGCTCTGGATGCCGGAATGATTCGGCTATTTTGACACAGCCCCGGGCGGTCCGGGACTCAGTCGCCCAGGTCAGGATCGTCCTTGAAGATCGCGGTCCCGCGTTTTCCGTCCGGGCTGATCCAGCCGCGGTGCATTCCGAGAGTGTTGAACGGCATGGCGATGTTGCCATCCCTGTCCAGCGCGATTGCCCCGCCGTCGCCACCCATGCGCGGCACCACGCCGTTGACGACTTCCTCGGCGGCCACTGCCAGCGTGTCGCCCCGATA
The DNA here is from genome assembly GCA_031431355.1 of Gammaproteobacteria bacterium. Classification (GTDB taxonomy): domain Bacteria; phylum Pseudomonadota; class Gammaproteobacteria; order Xanthomonadales; family Xanthomonadaceae; genus Arenimonas. The sequence goes on along the minus strand of JANPDF010000089.1, from coordinate 13,094 downwards.
GGCAACGCGCGCGCAGATATCCTGCGCGACCACTGCGCGGATGTAGAACTCACCCCATCCGGTGCCGGACACCCCGCAACGTTCGTCGGCATAGGTACCAGCGCCGATGATCGGCGAATCACCGACCCGCCCGAACCGTTTGTTGGTCATCCCGCCGGTGGATGTCGCGGCGGCAATATGGCCCTGCGCATCGAGCGCAACCGCACCAACCGTTCCGAAGTACGTACCCTGAAGCGTATGCGTGGTCTGCGCGGTCTCGTGCGCCCTGGCGTCCTGCAATTGTTTCCAGCGCCGCTCGGTATCGAAATACTTCGGATCCACCCGCTCGATTTCCGGCCTGGTGTCGGCGAACTCCTCCGCGCCCTGCGCTGCCAGCATTACGTGTTCGGAGTTTTCCATCACCGAGCGGGCCAGCTTGATCGGGTTCTTTACTGTGGTCACCGCAGCCACTGCGCCGGCGCGCCGGGTATGGCCTTCCATGATCGATGCGTCGAGTTCGTGGCCGCCCTTGGCATTGAATACCGCGCCCTTGCCGGCGTTGAACCAAGGGGAATCCTCGAGCACGACGATCGCGGCGGACACCGCATCAATAGCGGCCCCTCCGCTCTTCAGCACCGAATTGCCGGCATCGAGCGCGCGGTCGAGATCCTTGCGGATGGCAATGACTTCCTCGACGGTGAATTCCTGGCGCGAACTCACCCCGGCGCCACCATGGATGACTAACGCGGTCTTGCTGGATTTGGACTGGGCGGGCATGGCGGGGACCAAGGCTAGGACGAGTACCAGAATGCGCAGCATGGGCCGCTCCGGTGTTGGGTGCGCCATGATACCGGTCGGCACGGGGGCGGGCCATCGGCCGGCCTGCGCCCCGACTTCGGCCGGGTGAAGCCGGACATCATCGGGTCAGGCCACTGAAGGGAAGCTGATGGTAGCCGTGGTTCCCTGCCCGGGCACGCTTTCCAGCCGAACCGGCCACCCATAGCGCTCGGAAAGCCGACGGACGATGGACAGCCCGATGCCCTGGCCGTCACTGCGGCGATCGCCGCCGCGGAAGAACGGATCGAAGGCGCGGGCAACTTCATCGGCGGACATGCCCACGCCGGTGTCGGTGACCGAGACGCTGCCGTTGCGGATGTCGACCGTGATCGATCCGCGCTCGGTGTAGTTGCAGGCGTTGCGCAACAGGTTTCCCAGCATCACCGAGAGAACCCGGGCTGGCGCGTGCAATGCCAGTTCGGCATCCTGCTGCAGCCGTAGTTGTACCGGCTTCGCGCCGAGCAGGGGCTGTGCCTTGTCGATTTCCTCGCGCACCACCGCGCCGACCGAGAAATCGTCGTCGGGCAGGCCGGTGTCGCCCTCGCGGGCAAGGATCAGGAAGGCCTCGATCAGCGCCTCCATGTCGCGCCCCGCACCCTGGATGCGGGTCAGCGAGCGGCGCGCCGAGGGCGACAGCGAAGGATCGGCCTCCATCATGTCGCCTGCGACCCGGATCACCGTCAGCGGCGTGCGCAGCTCATGCGAGGCATCACGCGTGAAGTTGTGCTCGCGCTCGACGAACTCTCCGATGCGGGAAGCGAATTCATGCAGCGAGGACGCCAGCGTCAGTGTCTCACCTTCGACGTCCACCGGCAGGTTCTCGGCGCGTAGCGCGCTGGCATCGGGCCGTTTCGGGTCCCATAGCTTGACCTGGTTGGCCAGCCAGATGATCGGCGAGACGACGCGCTTGGAGGTGCGGTAGGTGGTCCAGGCGATCAGGTAGACCACCGCGAGCACCAGCGCCAGCGGCGCCATGCCGAACCAGAAGGCGAGCGAATCTACCTGCTCCTGCTTGAACAGCAGATACAGGCGTTGGCCGCCGCGATCCTCCACCAAAACCAATGAGCCGCCAACTGCCCTTGGCAAGCTATGGAACCCAGGTAGAAGTGGCCGCAATGTTTCCGGCAGTGCTCCCGCTTCACCAGCATCAACCAGATACCCAGTCATATTGAACGTATCCGGCATCGCCGCCGCCGGATCCGCCTCGCGACGCGACCAGAAATGCGCCGCTTCCTGCTGCAGCGCGCGCTGTATCAGCAGGTGCTTGAGCACAGCCGACGCGCCATACACACCGAGTACGGCCGCGAAGCTGATCGCCGCCGCCTGCAGGATGAAAGCGACCCAGATCTTGCGACGCAGGCCGCTGCGCTCGGTCATGCCGGCGCGTGTTCGAGGTCGGCGATCCGGTAACCGGCGGTTTGTACGGTGTGCAGCAGTTGCTTGGCGAACGGACGATCAATGGCCTTGCGCAGGTTGTATAGGTGGCTGCGCAGCGTGTCGGAGTCAGGCAGGCCATCGCCCCAGATCTCGCGTTCGATGTCGCGCCGGGTCACCACGCGCGGTGATTCGCGCATGAGGATAGTCAGCAGTCGCAAGCCGATCGGCGACAGTTGCAATTCGGTTCCCGCGCGGGTCACGCGCAGGCTGGCGGTGTCGAGCACCAGGTCGGCGATCTTCAACAATTCGGGGCTCACCTGGCGGCGATCGCGACGGATCAGCGCACGCACGCGCGCCTCCAGCTCCTGGATCGCGAACGGTTTCACCAGGTAGTCATCGGCGCCGGCGTCGAGTCCATTGACCTTGTCGGCCAGCGTGTCGCGCGCCGTGAGCATCAGCACCGGCGTGGATTTCTTGGTCTCGCTGCGCAACTTCTGGCAGACCTCGATGCCATCCATGCGCGGCAGCATCAGGTCCAGCACGATCACGTCATAGGAGTTCTCGCTGGCCAGGCGCAGGCCGTCCACGCCGTCGCCAGCGTAGTCCACGCCGAAGCCGCGCGACTCCAGGTACTCACCGACCATTTCGGAAAGGCTTCGATTGTCCTCGACAAGGAGGATCAGACCGGACGGGTCATCGCGTTTCATTATTCACCTCGCTGGAAGGGGATGCTTCAGCTTTGTGAAATTACACGTCCGGACGGGTGATATTGGTGTGAACGAGCCCTCGGGGGTTCCCCGCCGCCTCCCGGGCCGGCTCCCTTGGCTCAGAACGGGATGCGGCCGATCAGCATGTCCTTGTACATGACCCAGTCGCCGGCCAGGGAATAGAACGGGTACTTGAAGGTCGCTGGCTTGTTCTTCTCGAAGAAGAAATGGCCCACCCAGGCGAAGCCGTAGCCGCACAGCAGCGCATATAGCAGCCAGATCGGATCGCCACTGCGCAGCAGCATGGCCAGGCAGCCCAGCACCAGCGAGCTGCCGACGAAATGAAGGCGGCGACAGGCGCGATTGCCATGTTCTGCCAGGTAGTAGGGATAGAACTCCCGAAAACTCGCGAATCGGCTCATTGCGGCAGTCCCTCCCGTTCTTCGCGCTTGGCGCGGTTCCAGTAGCCATCCTGTTCAGCCAAGCCAAGGTCCGAAAGCGCCACGCCGTCCTCGGCGGCAAGCGCCTCCATCCGCCTGAAACGACGCTCGAACTTGGCGTTGGCGCGGCGCAGCGCGGCACCAAAATCCACCTTGCCGTGCCGCGACAGGTTGGCGCACACGAACAGCACATCGCCCAGTTCGTCCTCGAGCGCCGCGTGGCCGACGCCGGCGGCGAACTCAGCGCGCACTTCATCGATTTCCTCGTGCAACTTGTCGAACACCGGCGACACGTCAGGCCAGTCGAAGCCGACCCGGGCAGCCCGCTTCTGCAGCTTCACCGCGCGCTGCCACTCGGGCAGTCCACGGGCGATACCGGCAAGCGCGCTGTGGTCTTGCTGGCCGTCGCGAGCCAGCCGCTCGGCCTGCTTGCCCGATTCCCAGGCCAGCGTCTGTTCCTCGAGGCCGGAGACCGTGACGCCAGCAAACACGTGTGGGTGCCGACGGGTCATCTTTTCGCAGATCCCCTCGACAACGTCCCCAAACGTGAAGTGACCCGCCTCCTCGGCCATGCGTGAATGGAACACGACCTGGAGCAGCAGGTCGCCCAGTTCATCCCTCAGGTCGCGCATGTCGCCGCGGTCGATCGCGTCGGCCACTTCGTACGCCTCCTCGATGGTGTACGGCGCGATGCTGGCGAAGTCCTGCTCGACATCCCAGGGACAACCGGACTCGCGATCGCGCAGCCGCGCCATGATGCGCAGCAGATCGCCGATCCGCGATGGCGCCTGCTCAGGCATCCAGCCAATCCCTCCACGGCAACGCCGGATCACCCAGGGCCAGGAAGTCGGGATTGAGCAGCGAATCCTTGCCGTTGTAGCGCAACGGCTTGCCATCCAGGGTGATGACGACGCCGCCGGCGGCTTCCAGCACGCACTGTCCCGCAGCCGTGTCCCACTCCGAGGTCGGCGCGAAGCGCGGGTAGACATCGAGCCTGGCTTCGGCCATCCGACAGAATTTGAGCGAAGAGCCCATGCCCAGCAGGCTCACCTCGCCCATGCGCTCGATCGCAGCGGCGCTGCGGGTATCCATGTGCGAACGACTGGCGGCGACCCGTAGCGGCGCGTCAGCGGGGCGCCTGGAGCTGACCGGCAAGCGGCTACCGCCGTCGCAGATGTAGGCGCCGACGTTGCGGATCCCATAGTGCAGTTCGTCCAGTGCCGGGGCATACACCGCCCCGAACACAGGAATGCCGTCCTCGATCAGCGCGATGTTGACGGTGAACTCGCCATTCTTCTTGACAAATTCGCGGGTGCCATCCAGTGGATCAACCAGCCAGTAGCGCTGCCAGTGCCTGCGCACGCTCCAGTCGATGCCCGCAGACTCCTCCGACAACACCGGGATATCCGGCGTCAGGGCATGCAAGCCCGCCACGATCAGGTGGTGCGCCGCCATGTCCGCAGCCGTCAGCGGCGACCGGTCGTCCTTGTGTTCCACGGCGAAATCCTGCACGTAGACGCGCATGATCGCCGCGCCGGCATCGCGGGACAGCTGCAGCACTGGCTCGATCCAGTCCTGCATCAGCGCGCTGCCAGCCATTCGCGGACGATGAACAGTCCGGCCAGCGAGCGTCCCTCGGAGCAGTCTTCGCGGAGCACCAGTTCGTGCAAAGCGTCGAGCTTCCACGGCACCACTTCCAGTTGCTCGGGCTCGTCGCCCGGCAGGCGCTCCGGATACAGGTCCTCGGCCACGACCAACTGGATTTCGTGGGTCATGTAGCCAGGCGCCAGCGTGAGCGCGCGAAGGCGGGTCAGCTTGTTGGCGCCGAATCCCGTTTCTTCCTTCAATTCGCGGTTGGCCGCATCCAGCACGGATTCGCCGGCATCCATCCGGCCCTTGGGCAGCCCGAGTTCATAGCGGTGCACGCCGGCGGCGTACTCGCGAATGAGCAGGATCGTGCCCGGCTCGGGTATCGCGGCGATCATCACCGCGCCATGCCCCCGGCTCGACATGCGCTCGTACTTGCGCCGCTCGCCGTTGGAGAACTCGAGTTCGATCGTTTCGCGCCGGTCGCCGCCGGACGGCGATTCCTCACGGGAATGGATGATGGGCAACGTCGGCATCAGCGGCCCCAGGGCCGGCGCACATGGACAGGAGGGCGGCGGGTCGGGATCATGGGCGGATGCACGAAAATGAAAGCAATGCGCAGATGCTAGCAGAGGCGGGGCAATTGCGGTCGCGCGACCTGGCGGTGCTGTGGCATCCATGCACGCAGATGGCCGAGCATCCCGACACGCTGCCGCTGGTGCCGATCCGGCGCGGGCGCGGGGCCTGGCTGGAGGGCGTGGACGGGCGGCGCTACCTGGACGCCGTCAGCTCCTGGTGGACCAACCTGTTCGGCCACGGCGAGCCGCGCATCGCCGCCGCGATCGCGGCCCAGGCGATGGAACTGGAACACGTGATCTTCGCCGGCTTCTCGCACGAGCCAGGCGTGCGCCTGGCCGAATCGTTGCTGCGGCGTGCGCCGCCAGGCCTGGCCCGGGTGTTCTACGCCGACAACGGTTCGGCCGCGATCGAAATCGCGTTGAAGATGAGCTTCCACAGTTTCCTCAATCGCGGCCAGCCGCAACGGCAGAAATTCGTCGCGCTGGCCAACGGCTACCACGGTGAAACCATCGGCGCGTTGTCGATGGGCGACATCCCGCTGTACCGTCGCACCTATGCGCCGCTGCTGCTGGAACCGATATTCGCGCCCTCGCCAGACGCTTACGACGCCGAGCCCGGCGAATCCGCGCAGTCGTTCGCGGAGCGGAGGGCCGATGCACTGGCGGCTATCTTCGAAGCACACCCAGGACAGATATGCGCGCTGGTGCTGGAGCCGCTGGTGCAATGCGCCGGCGGCATGCGCATGCACGATCCGACGTACCTGCGCCGCGCGCGCGATATCTGCAGCGCGCATGGCGCGCACCTGATCGCCGACGAAATCGCGGTCGGTTTCGGCCGCACCGGCACCTTCTTCGCCTGCGAACAGGCAGCAATCACGCCCGATTTCCTGTGCCTGTCGAAAGGCCTCACCGGCGGCTTCATGCCGATGTCGGCCGTGCTGACCACGGCGGCGGTGTACGAGGCGTTCCTTTCCGAAAGCCGCGAACGGGCGTTCCTGCATTCGCACAGCTACACCGGCAATCCGCTGGGGTGCGCCGCCGCACTCGCCTCACTTGCAATCTTCCAGGAGGAACCGGTCCTGGAGCGGAACAAGGCGACCGCACGGCGCATGGCCGAGCTGGCGGAGCCGCTGCGCGGCAGCCCGAACGTCGCCGACGTCAGGCAGACCGGAATGATCCTGGCGGTCGAAATGGTTGCCGATGCGCGCAGCCGGCGACCATTCCCAGCCGGAGACCGGCGCGGATTGCGCGCCTACCGGCACGCGCTGGAGCGTGGCGTGGTCCTACGCCCGCTCGGGGACGTGCTGTACTGGATGCCGCCGTATTGCATCGACGAAGCTTCGCTCGCGCAGCTGGCTGAAACCACGGCTTCTGCCGTGCGGGAAGCCTGCCGCTGATGCGCGCGATCCGCCATTACGTGGACGCGCCATTGTCACCCGGAGCGCAGCTTTCGCTGCCGGAGGCCGCAGTCGCCCACCTGGTGCGCGTCCTGCGGCTGGGCAACGACGATGACATCGTGCTGTTCAACGGCGATGGCAACGACTATGCGGCGCGCCTGTCGTCCGTCGGCAAGCGCAGCGCGGTGGCTGAAGTGCTGTCCTGCACGCCAGTGGCAAGCGAGTCACCCTTGCCGATCACGCTCGCGCAGGGCGTCGCCCGCGGCGAGAAGATGGACCTGATTCTGCAGAAGGCCACCGAGTTGGGAGTGCACCGGATCGTGCCGGTAATCACCGAGCGCACCGAGGTCAAACTCGACGGCGAGCGTCTCGAAAAGAAACTGCAGCACTGGCGAGGCGTGCTGGCTGCCGCCTGCGAGCAGAGCGGCCGCGCTGTTCTGCCCAGGCTGGACGCGCCATTGGCGCTCGATCGATTTGCCGCCAATGCCGGCGCCGGCAGGCGATTGATCCTCGACCCACACGGGGCGGCATCGCTCGCCACATTGGCGCTGGCGCCGGGCGACGCCGTGACACTGTTGATCGGCCCCGAGGGCGGGCTGTCGGCACGCGATCTCGCGGCGCTGGATATCGCTGGGTTCGAACGGATACGCCTGGGGCCGCGCGTGCTGCGCACCGAGACCGCCGGGCTGGCGGCGATCGCCGCGTTGAACGCCTTGTACGGCGACTGGAACTAAGGCGGCTCAGGCCGCGCGCGTGAGCGCCTTGTCGATCAGCAATTCCAGGCTCATCAGGTCCGGCACCGCCGCCGGGTCGCCGTTCAAGGTGACCAGCGAATGGATGCCGATCGGCAGATCCTTGATGCTGTGCGATTCGGCAAGGGCTGCGCTGGACACGGTCACCAGCCGGGGGAATCCCTGCGACAGCACAGCGAAGTACGGCAGTTTCGGATTGCCTCCGAGCGCCTTCAACACGACCACCTTCGCGCCAACCTGCCCTTCCTCTTCCGACCAGCCTGCAAAGCGCGAGAACGACAACAGCGGCAGTCGCCAGCCACGCCAGCGAATCTGGCCAAGCATCCACGCCGGTGCGTTTTCGACCGGCTCCGGATCCGAGAACGTGATCACTTCGGCGACGCTGGCGTTGGGCAGCAGCAGGCGACCCTGGTTGACGGTGATCAACACGCCTCGGATATCTCGTTGCGGGACGGCACTCATGGCTGGAACTCCTGGATCAAAGCGGCCAGCGCGACGCGATCTGTCGTGCCAGGCCAAGCGCGGGATACACCGCGGCACCTTCGCGACGCATCGCCTCGGCTGCCGAGGCATCGAAGCAGACTTCCGGGTCCTGGGCCAGCGCCAACCCGCCTCTCTGCTTCAGCGAAAGAATCTGCGGCACCAACTGCACGTCGGCGCCACTGAGCACGATGATCATGCTCTCTTCAGGCGGCAGGGCATCGATCAGCTGCGACAGGCTGCCGCTACCGAAGCGCAAGCTGTTGCCCGCGGCCGTGGCAGTCATGCCTGCCGGCAGCAAGGTGACCTTGCCTGCTTCTGGACCACTGCCGTCCGTTGCCAGCGTCACCGGAAGCCGACTGATCTTTGCCAGCTGCTCGACCAGGCGCTCGTGCTTGCCTACTTCCAGGTGCTGGTAAAGCAACACGGGAACCGAAAGTTTTTCCGGCAAGCTGGACAGCAACTGGCGCACTGCGTCGGGACCACCGAGTCCTGCCAGGATCAACACTGCGCCGAGCCCGACATGCGCTGGCGCGTCCGACTCCAGTGACAAGCCGCTGGGCTTGCTGGCAAGGGATTCGCTGACAGGAGGAAATTCGGCAACAACCGGCGGCGCCATCGCCAGCTCACCCTCCATCGGCGTCAGCGACAGGTTGCTGAAATCCACTCCGGCCGCAGCCGCAGCGGCGCGCGGTGGCGGCGCTGCCTCGGCCGCGGGCTTGGCGACCGCTACCGCTTCCAGCGTCGGCTCGCGCGCTGGCGCGCGCTTCTCAGGCTTGGCCGCCTTGGCGAAATCCGGCTCCGCCGGCGCGGCCCGCTGATCGGCTTTTTCGAAGGCTTCCAGCTGCGCCGCCAACTGTGCAACATCGGCATCCAGGTCGCCGATCGTTTCCTGGTGATCCTCGCTGAAGCTGGAAAAGCGAACCGACTCGCCGAAATCCATGTCGTCGCCCAGGATCGGGGGCAACGGCTCTTCCTTGCGCGGCTCGACCGCATCAGGGGTTGGCGCGAAGTCCAGTTCGCCCAGGTCGAGGTCAATGCCGAGGTCGGTATCGAGCTTGAACTCGCTCTCGCCGCCCGTGGAGTCCTCCTGCTGCGAACCGTCCCAGGTGAAGGTCGTTTCGCCAGTGCCATCGGTGGACGCGTCCTGTTCGGTGATCGGCGTCAATGACGGGCTGACTGGAACCCAGTCCGCGAGTTCGGACGTATCGGCCGTGTAATCCTCCAACTTGGCGTGGTCCATCAATTCCGCCGGCGTCGGCGGCAGCCCCGGGCGCAGCGTCACGTCCTCGACCATGAAATCCGTACCCGCGGGTGCGGGCGGAAGTTCTTCGGCGCCGAGCAACTTGCTGGCAACGTGGCGCGCCCATCGGTTGAGATCCCAGCCATCGAGCTTTCCGGTGACTTCGGCGTCGTCGAACATGACCTCGACGCCCGGTGCGGCGAACAAGCCATCGAAGCGATCGATTGCTTTCTCGATCGAGGGCTCGAGGCTGACCAGATACACGGTCGGCATCTTCTCGGCGACGTCCTTGGGATCGAGCTCGGCGGGGTCACCCTCCGCGACGATCTCGGCACCCGCCTCGCTCAAGGCGCGATGCAGCTGGTCGCGGGCAGCACCCGCTCGCGCGAGCAAGGCGACGCGAACATCAGTCATTGAGCGCCTCCATGCCGAGCACGTCGAACACATTGCGCATCAGCTCCTGCTCCTGGTAGGGCTTGCCCAGGTAGCGATCCACGCCGATGTCCATCGCGCGCTGGCGGTGTTTGTCGCCGGTTCGCGAGGTAATCATGATGATCGGCACGTCCTTCAGGCGCGGGTCGGACTTCATGTTCTGCGCGACTTCGTAACCGTCCATGCGCGGCATCTCGATATCGAGCAGCACCAGGTCCGGTACCCGCTCGGCCATCTTCTCGACCGCGTCGACGCCATCCTTTGCCGTCAACACTTCCATATTGTTGCGTTCCAGCACGCGGCCGGTGACCTTGCGCATGGTGATCGAGTCATCGACGACCATGACGACCGGGACGCGGTGCACCGGGACCACGGCCACTGGCACCACTGGCGCGGCTTCCTTGACCACGGCCATGTGCCGGCGCACGAGCGGAGCGACGTCCAGGATCACCACCACGCGGCCATCGCCCATGATGGTTGCGCCGAAGATGCCGGGCACCGAGTTGACCTGTGGCCCGACCGGCTTCACCACGATTTCGCGGCTACCAAGCACCTGGTCGATGGAGATGGCGGTGCGCAGGTCGCCGGAGCGAGCGAGCAGCAGCGGCATCTGCAGGCTATCCTGGGCCTTGGCCGGAGCGTGCCCGATCAAAGTACCGAGGTCGTGGATCGCGTAGTCCTCGCCGGCGTAATTGAACACCGGAGTCTCGCTGGCCAGCTGCTTCTCCAGCTCGGCGCGGGAAACCCGGCCGACGCCGCGCACCGAGGCGATCGGTACCGCGAAGCTGGTGTCGCCAATCTTGACGAACACAGCCTGGGTGACTGCGAGGGTGAACGGCAGGCGGATGGTGAATTCGCTGCCCTTGCCCTCCTCGGAAGCGATCTGCAGGGTACCGCCAAGCTGGCGGATTTCGCTGTAGACCACATCCATGCCAACGCCGCGGCCGGACAGACGGCTGACGGTTTCAGCGGTCGAGAAGCCCGCCTCGAGGATCATTCCGTACAGCGCCTCGTCGGACATCTCGGCATCGGCCTTGATCAGGCCGCGCTCGATCGCCTTTTTGCGAATTGCTTCCTTGTTGAGGCCACGACCATCGTCGATGACCTTCAGCACGACTTCGGATCCTTCGCGCTGCACCGCGATGCGGACAATGCCTTCTTCGGGCTTGCGTACCTTGCGGCGCTCCTCCGGCAACTCCAGGCCATGCGCCATGGCGTTGCGCAGCATGTGCTCCAGCGGCGCGGTCATGCGATCAAGGACGTTGCGATCCATTTCGCCGGAGGCACCGTCCACCTTGAGCTGCACCTGCTTGCCGGTGTCGGTCGCCGCCTGGCGAAGCACGCGGCGCAGGCGCGGAACCAGTGCGTCGAACGGCACCATGCGGGTGCGCATGAGGCCTTCCTGCAGGTCCGAGCTGACTCGCGACTGCTGCAGGAGCAGGGTTTCGTACTGGCGCGTCAGCTCGTCCAGCACGCCTTGCAGGTTGACCAGATCGTTGGCCGACTCGTTTAGCGCGCGGGTCAGCTGCTGCTGATTGGTGAAGCGGTCGAGCTCGAGCGGATCGAAACGCTCGTCGGTATCTTCGCCCTCGCGCTGGTAGCGAGCGACGATCTGCGCCTCGGTCTCGATGTCCAGGCGGCGCAGCTGCTCGCGCAACCGCGTCGTGGTCTGGTCGAGCTCGCCGAGGTTGGCACGGAACGCGCCCAGCTGCTGCTCGAGGCGGGCGCGATAGATAGCCACTTCGCCGGCGTAGTTGACCAGCCGGTCCAGCAAATCGGCGCGGATTCGCACCTGTTCCTGCGGCGCTCGCACGCCTGACATCTCGTCCTCGGCGGCCATCTCGTCGACGGGCGCTGAGAGCGGATTCATCGTCGGCGCTGCCACCGCGACTGGCTTCTTCGCTGCACTCTTCTTGTCAGCCGGTGCGCTCGGTTCCTCAACCTCGGCCTCGGACAGCGACTTGCCCTCCGACAGCGCTTCAACCTGGGCGATCAGTCCGGCGGGCAAGGCAATTGCCTTGCGCGAGCCGATCCGGGCGACCATGCCGTGCAGACGATCGAAGCCGCGCTCGAGCACCACCACGCCGGTGGCGTCCAACTTCTGGCGACCCTCGGCGACCGATTCCAGCAGCGACTCCATGGCGTGGCCCAACTCGCCAACGGCGTAGATTCCCGCCATGCGCGCGCCGCCCTTCAGCGTGTGCAGGTCACGTTGCAGGTTGACGATGGTTTCGCGGTCGTCGATGTGGTCGCGCAGGCGCGCCAGCATTCCATCCGAATGGTCGAGAATGTCGTTGGACTCTTCCAGGAACAAGTCGAGCAACTCGGTGTCGAGATCGGTGACGTCCAGCTCGGTTTCCGGATCGGCCTCGTCGCGCGCGGTAGGCACGTTCGGGCGCGCCGCGCGGGAAGTTGCGGCTTCGACCACCGGGGCCGCCGCGGCAACGGCCGGCTCGTCCTCGAAGCTTTCTTCTTCCTCGAGTTCCGCTTCTTCAATCTCTTCGACTTGCTCGTCGGCGACCTGAGCGATTTCAGGTTCCACCGCGACTTCCTGCTCGGACACGAGCTCCGTAGCGATTTCTGGCTCGAAAGCTACTTCAGGCTCAGCATCGACTCGGGCCTGCGCATCCACTTCGGGTTCGCCGGCAGCTTCTGCCGGCTCCGGAATTTCAGCAGCGGAATCGGCGCCCGATGTCTCGAGCACGGATTGCGACTCGGCGCCGCCCGTCCATGCGGGCAACTCGGTGATCGAGGGCAGGCCGGCGAAGCCGTCGGCTTCGATCGTGGGTTCGACCGGCGCTGTTTCCGGCGCCTGGGCCTCGGGCGCTGTCATGGCCTCGAGTTCATCCAGGCTCATGCCGTAGTAGTCGCTGGTGGGCGTCGCATCGGCCGCGGCTGGCTCGCCGGCGCTGGCCTGTGGCTCCGCTTCCCCGACGCCAGCCAGGCTGGCCTCGACATCGAATTCGGAATCGGCGAACTGCAGACCCTTGGCAAGCAGGTCGTCTGCGTTGGCCAGTTCCTCGGCCGAGAACACTCCGACACCGGCCGTTGCAGGCTCAGGCTCAGCGGCTTCCTCGATTGCAGCCGCGTCCTCGGCAGTTGGATAAGCGGCAATCATCCCCGCAAGCGCGGCATCGGTTGCTTCGGCATCGGGTGCATCGTCGAATGCGGCCTCATCGCCCGCCCCGGCCAGTTCAGGTGCGTCGAACGCCGGTGGTTCACCGGGTTCGGCCTGCTGACGCAATTCCGCCGAGTCGGCGGCTTCCGGCGCTTGCTCTGCGGCGG